>NZ_NFZS01000005.1 GCF_003264855.1 Dyella jiangningensis
AGTCGCTCGGCCACCTCCGTAACGGGGTAGCCACGCTCGCTAACCTGCTTAACCGCTTCAGCCTTAAACTCGTCAGTGAAACGCTTGCTGGTCATAGATCCTCCGATCCTCAATAGACACTATCAGGTGTCTACGGAATCGGGGGCGTACCACATCGTCTGCGTAACCATTGAGCTCAAGCCATGCGGGCCAGTCCAAGACCAAGTCGCCAGCAGTATCCGGCGGAGCACCGGCCAGATTGGCGGAAAATCTCAGTACACGATATGAGGTGCCGTAGTCGCTTTTAATGCGATACCACTTCCCGTGGGCGCGCCTGCGATCGGCCTTGTCTGGCATCCAGCGATGCGAAATGACCATCCAACCAAGAGGGATGCCAATTCGCTCAGCAAAGGCAGCCGGTGATATCCGTTTGAATCTCCCTTTCATAGGTGCCTAGCTCGCAACATCGATAATCTTCGATAATACATTAACCATTCCAGAGGGCCTATGGCCGTCTTGACTCATCTTCGCCAAGATGAGGTTCCGTAAGGCTTCGTAAGAAACGGTTATGTTCAACTTGGGAACCAATCGTCGAAGAACATCCCTCCCCGGAAATATCTTCATCCAAGACTCGTTCGAAAGACCATCCTGGTAATAGGACCTCCTCTCTTCCGCGAGTGCTCGAAGACTATCTACATTGAGCCCTAACGAAGCCTTGCCTAGCTTCTCCATGGATCGAACAACGGCTGCGGCGGCAGCGCCTGCCAAATCGGGAGAGTTCGGATCAAATTCCGTATTGATGGACCTTACAAGCGCTGTGTTCGCGTATGCAGAGAGATCACGGCGAAGAAGCATGGGCAACGTATCTTTCGCCGCATCCCAAAGAGCTTTGTAGACCCCTTCCTTTGTTAATGCCCTGCCTGGCTCTAGTTCCTTAACTACGCGAAGGATATAGTCCGGCTCGAGGAAATAATTTTCGATGTGGTACACATCCCAACTGAACTGATTCGTGCGTTCAGTCGAAAGAGGTTCACCGTCGCTATCATTGATGCAAAAGAACTTAAGCGGCACCTCTCCCTCGTTTGCGGCCTTTTCAAGGATATCTAGTAGCGCCCTTACTCTCTGCTTGTTCGTCCCGGAGATAAGGTTTGCCTGCTGCCCGACCTCTGGAAACAACGTGGAGACGACTCGCTTATCAAAGTCAGAGTCGCCACCACCTTCGAGAATTATGACCTTTGCACCGGGATGATAAGCGGCCAAATCTCCAACCATATCAATGAGCGCAAGGTCGAGATCCTCCCTCACGGAGAGAGCCTTCAACTGGTTTTCACCAGGAGCAACAGCAGCACATGGAAGCATGTGATACACGTTGTAGGCCTCGCGCCCCACCACCTCCCTCAGCAGCGCGTCCGAATGTGTTACGAGCCATATTTGATTTTCCAGACGTTCACCCAAATTTTTCCTGTAGAACTCAGGCAGCCCACGAATTAGCCTTGGATTCAGATGAAGCTCTGGCTCATCAAGAAGAATTATTGAATAACGAGGGGCCGAGTTCCTGATTCGAAGATATCCATACAAGATCTCTTTTTCGCCAGCACTCAATTCATCGAGATCATGTGTACTGTTCTCACCGATCTTGACAGGAAAAGTCAGAGCTCCTGCTTTAGTGGGCTGCGGTCCCAGGAATACCTTTTCCGGAAAAAATGTCTGAAAGAGCTCTTGCAGAGTCGCGGTCAAGGTCGACTGCGCTGCATCATCAAATCCCGCGCGCTCGGCCAGAATCTCCTTCACATACGAGGCGGCCATTTCGCTCTTTACATTGTTGTACTTGGCCGCATAGTTGTAGAGCGCCGTATGACTTCGCTGCTGATCGTTTGCATCAAGGTTGAGATTTATCCCCTGGACACTTTCCCGTCCGTAGTGGCGCTGCGCCCCATGAAAGTCGATAACACCGATCTGCCGCGGCCTGAAAGTACTAAACACAATGGACAGAGCAATCGAGTTTCTGATTTCAGGAGGCTTTCCGGGCTGAATGCGGAAGCGAGCGTTGATGGTCGGCCTGTTCAATTCGGACATGAGCACCGCATACTCTTGTTCAACTCGACTCGCCACTTCAGCTTCTCGATCTCTAACCTGGGTGGCAAACATGCTTGCCGTCCTACCCCAGGAATAGGCCTCAGGAAGAATTACCTTCCAGATTTTTTCGCGCAGTAGCTCATGCGCATTGTTCGCAATGAAGCTTCGCTCCTCGCTCGCCATCTTAAACTCACATTCGATGACTACATCTCGCTGCGGATTGTTGAAGATCGACGTGAAGTCAGCGGCACTATTCGTTAGGTTGATCTGAAACTCGCCCATCCATTGCTGCCATTCATTTGCCTGGTAACCGCCGTATACCGACTTAACCAATCGAATGGCATCAAAAACACATGATTTGCCCGAGCCGTTCTGGCCGGCGATGATCACGATGCTGCCAAGGTCTTTCATGGAAACATCAGCAATGCCTCGAAAATTTGATATGCGCAGGCTTTCAATCTTCATTGATCATCCCCTTCCATTCGTTACCGAAATTTATCCCACGCTCGATGCGAGAGCTTTTGCACAAAGAATTGCCCAAAGCTTGCGTCCAAATTGACGCAACCAAATCTATAGGCAAAAAAAAGGGGCGTGGAAAACATCCGCCCCTTTCTATTCAAAATTAGCGCGGCAAACTCACCCGCACTTGCTATACCCACAATTCAAGCAAGTCTGGCAGCCGTCCATCAGCACCAGCGCCTGGGTGTTGCACTTGGCGCAGAGGGTGGCGCCGGGCGGGAAGCCATTGGCGTTGGTGGGCTCGGCACTGCCTTCGGCAGCCGGGGCGGCCTTCTTGGGATTGGCGGCAGCTTCATAAGCGGCGCGCTTTTCGGCGATGAGCTTGCGGGTGCTCTCGTCCAGCTCCGGGTCGTGGATCAGGCCGATCATCTTCATGTGCTGCTCGATGACGGTGCCGATCTCGGCGACGATGCTGGGCATGTAGACGCCGCCGGCCTTGAAGTAGCCGCCGCGCGGGTCAAACACGGCCTTCATCTCTTCGACCAAGAAAGTGACGTCGCCGCCCTTGCGGAACACGGCCGACGTGATGCGGGTGAGCGCCACGATCCACTGGAAGTGGTCCATGTTCTTCGAGTTGATGAAGATCTCGAAGGGGCGGCGCTGCTCATATTGCGTGCCGGCGTTGAGCACGATGTCGTTGACGGTGACGTACAACGCGTGCTCGAACAGCGGCGACTTGATCTTGTAGGTGGAGCCGATGAGCGTCTCGGGACGCTCCAGGCTCTCGTGCATCTGGATGACTTCTGCCTTGGGCGCCTCTTTGGCAGCCGGGGCGGCAGGGGTTGCGACGGGCGCGGCGGCCTTGTCCTCGGGCTTGACGACGTTGTAGCCCTTGATCTTCTTTTCGATCTTGATCGCCATGGTGTGTGCTTCTTTTTCGAGTCTTGAGGGGCGCTAACAGAACCTTGGGGTCCGGGCCTGGGTTTCCAACAGCTTTAGGGGCTGGGGCCTGGCGCGGATTGGGGCCTTGAGGCGCTGGATTCCGGCCTGCGCCGGAATGACGGCCTTAACGAAGGCGTCCGTGTCCTGGGTTTGGTAGCGACGTCCTGGCGGCGCGCGTCGCTGGAAACAATCCGGCCCGGCGTTTGTCGCCGGGCCGGACCGGATTACAACTTACTTGCGGCGGGCGGCTTTCTTGGCCGGCTTGCGCACGGCCTTCTTCACGCCTGCCTTCTTGCTGGCAGTGGACCTCTTGACCGCCTTGGCGGCCTTCTTACCGGCGGCCTTGCGGGCCGTCTTCTTGACTGCGGCCTTCTTGGCCGTCTTCTTGCTGCTGACCTTGCGAGCAACCTTCTTGGCGGCCGACTTGCGCACGGCCTTCTTGGCGACCTTGCGAGCGACCTTCTTGGCGGCGGCCTTCTTCACCACGCGCTTCTTGGCGGCGGCCTTCTTGGCGACCTTGCGGGCGCCCTTCTTGGCAGCGGCCTTCTTCACGGCCTTCTTGGCGACCTTTTTAGCGGCAGCCTTCTTCACGGTCTTCTTGGCAGCCTTCTTGGCGGTCTTCTTGGCCGAAGCCTTCTTGACTGCCTTCTTAGCTGCCGCCTTCTTGGCCGGAGCTGCCTTCTTGGCCGGAGCCGACTTCTTCTTGGCACGGGCCTTCTTGGGGGCGGCTGCCGAGGTCACTTCGACCACGGGAACCTCCACCGGCGCGTCAACAACCTGTGCGGCTTCTTCTTTCACTTCGAAATCAGTATCGATAGACATGCGGGTAATCCCCTCCGACGTGGATTTGGATCTTGTAGTGAGCCTTGCCTCAAGGCATCCGGAACGACTCTTACAAGCGTGCCGGAACCTGAGTACCAGGTCCCGGCGACGATATTAGAACTTTCCGTAATACCCTTCCTTCAAGGCATCGAACAAATTGGCGGCCGTGTGCATTTCGCCGTCGTACTCCACTTCTTCGTTGCCTTTCAGTTCCACAACGCTACCGTCTTCCAATTCGAAGCGGTAGAGGGTGCTCTCAAGATCGGCTTCCTTCACCAGCACGCCCTGGAATGCAGCGGGGTTGAAACGGAAGGTGGTGCAGCCCTTGAGGCCCTGCTTGTAAGCGTAGAAGTAGATGTCCTTGAAGTCTTCGTAGGGATAGTCGGTGGGGACGTTGGCCGTCTTGGAGATGGACGAATCGACCCAGCGCTGCGCGGCAGCCTGGATGTCGACGTGCTCCTTGGGCGAGATGTCGTCGGCGGCCACGAAGTATTCGGGCAGCTTGGACTTCGGGTCGTCGGAGAACGGCAGCGCGTCGGCGTTGATGAGCGCGCGGTAGGCCAGCAGCTCGTAGCTGTAGACCTCCACCTTTTCCTTGGTCTTGCGGCCCTCGCGGATCACGTTGCGCGAGTAGTGATGGGCAAAGCTGGGCTCGATGCCGTTGCTGGCGTTGTTGGCCAGCGACAGCGAGATGGTGCCGGTGGGCGCGATGGAGCTGTGGTGGGTGAAGCGGGCGCCGGTTTCGGCGAGCTCGGCCACCAGGTTCGGGGCCACTTCGGCCACGCGCTGCATGTAGCGGCTGTACTTGGCGTGCAGCACGCGGCCGGGGATGGTGTCGCCGACTTTGTAGCCGTCGGTGACCATCTCGGGGCGCTTGCGCAGCATGTCGCCGGTGACGGTGTAGTCACGCGCCAGCACCGGTGCCGGGCCCTTCTCCTTGGCGAGGTCGAGGGCAACTTCCCAGCCGGCCACGGCCATCTCGCGGGAGACGTCCTCGGTGAAGGACACGGACTCGGCGGTGCCGTAGCGCATCTTGAGCATGGTGAGCGTGGTGCCCAGGCCCAGGAAGCCCATGCCGTGGCGACGCTTGGAGAGGATCTCGTTGCGCTGCTGCTCGAGCGGCAGGCCGTTGATCTCCACCACGTTGTCGAGCATGCGGGTGAACACCTTGACCACTTCGCGGTATTCGTCCCAGTCGAAGCGGGCCTTGGGGCCGAACGGGTCGCGCACGAAGGTGGTGAGGTTGACCGAGCCCAGCAGGCACGATCCGTACGGCGGCAGGGGCTGCTCGCCGCAGGGGTTGGTGGCGCGGATGTGCTCGCACCACCAGTTGTTGTTCATCTCGTTGACCTTGTCGATCAGGATGAAGCCCGGCTCGGCGAAGTCATAGGTGGACACCATGATCATGTCCCACAGGTGCCGCGCGCGGATGTGGCCGTAGATCTTGCAGGCGACCAGGCCGTCTTCGCGCTCCACGTAGTTTTCGTGGGTGGGCCATTCGCGCCACACGACCTTGGCGGGATCGTTGAGGTCGATCTCGTCCTGTTCCTTGACGTGCACCGGGAACACCATCGGCCAGTCCTGGTCGTGCTCCACCGCCTGCATGAAGCCGTCGGTGATGAGCAGGGACAGGTTGAACTGGCGCAGGCGGCCGTCTTCGCGCTTGGCGCGGATGAATTCCTTCACGTCCGGGTGGCTCACGTCGAACGTGCCCATCTGCGCGCCGCGGCGACCGCCGGCGGACGAGACGGTGAAGCACATCTTGTCGTAGATATCCATGAAGGAAAGCGGGCCGGAGGTGTAGGCACCCGCACCCGACACGTACGCGCCGCGCGGACGCAGCGTGGAGAACTCGTAGCCGATGCCGCAACCGGCCTTCAGCGTGAGGCCGGCCTCGTGCACCTTCTCCAGGATGTCGTCCATGGAGTCACGGATGGTGCCCGACACCGTGCAGTTGATGGTGGAGGTGGCCGGCTTGTGCTCCAGCGCGCCCGCGTTGGAGGTGATGCGGCCCGCGGGAATGGCGCCGCGGCGCAGCGCCCACAGGAAGCGTTCGTTCCAGTGCTCGCGCAGCTCGGGGGTGGTTTCCACTTCGGAAAGAGCGCGGGCGACGCGCTGGTAGGTTTCGTCGACACTGCCGTCGACGGGCTCGCCGGACTTCGCCTTGAGACGGTACTTCTTGTCCCAGATGTCGTAGGACGCCGGCTGCAGCGGAATGGTGGTGTCGCGATTTACGGCTGGTGCACGCATGGTGCTCATCGGCTTCCTGACCTCCCGGTACGGCCTTTCGGCCCCGTGTTGGTTTCTTGTTTTATTCGGCTATGCCGCTCGCGTCAGTCACGTGCCGGAGAAACCACATAGCCAGCACACTGCCCGACCTTTGCGCTCCCTGCCTGACCTTCGACAACTCCCCCAAGGCCGCATCCCCTGACACCAGCTCTTGGGTTTATTACCAGCGTCGTCACACAAGATGTTGTGGTCGCGAACGGAAGGGAAAGTTACCCCTCGGATGGTTGGTTGTAAAGTCTTTCCACGCGTCTTCGTTCCTGTTCCCAGGCTTGCTGCGAACGCATCCGTGGGATGCGTTGGGCATCGCGGTAGGCAACGGAGCAAAGGCCTGCGTCGCTGAGGAACCGCGCGCCGTGTTGCGAGTCGAACGACCGCCGATTCAAAGAGAAAAAGGAGCTTCCATGCTTGCTCGTGTTGCCCGCCGATGGGCTGCCTTGAGTCTTTTTGCTGCCGCCGCCTTGCCGTTTGCCGGACACGCCGCGGCGTTGCCGCCCGTGGTCGACGGGCAACCGTTGCCCTCGCTGGCGCCGATGCTGGAGAAGGTGACGCCGGCGGTGGTGAACATCTCCACCAAGACGCGGGTGCAGGTGCGCGACCCGTTCTTCGAGGATCCGGTGTTCCGCCAGTTCTTCGGCCTGCAGGGTTCGCCGCGCGAGCGCGTGGAGCAGAGCCTGGGTTCGGGCGTGATCGTGGACGCGGCCAAGGGCTACGTGCTCACCAACAACCACGTGGTGGGCGGCGCCGACGACATCACCGTGACCCTGCAGGACGGTCGCGACGTGAAGGGCAAGCTGGTGGGCACCGATCCGGAGACCGACCTGGCGGTGGTGCAGATCCAGGCGACCGGCCTGGCCGCGCTGCCGATGGCCGACTCCGGCAAGCTTCGCGTGGGCGATTTCGTGGTGGCGGTGGGCGACCCGTTCGGGCTGGGCCAGACGGTGACGTCGGGCATCGTCTCCGCGCTGAGCCGCTCGGGCCTGGGCGGCACGGGCTACCAGAACTACATCCAGACCGACGCGTCGATCAATCCGGGCAACTCCGGCGGTGCGCTGGTGAACCTGCGCGGCGAGCTGGTGGGCATCAACACCATGATCATCTCGCCCTCGGGTGGCAACGTGGGCATCGGTTTCGCCATCCCGACCAACCTGGCCGGCGAGGTGATGCAGCAGCTGATCGCGCACGGCAAGGTCAATCGCGGCAACCTGGGCCTGGAGGCGCAGGACATCACTCCGCGCATCGCCAAGGTGCTGGGCCTGAAGGACACCAAGGGCGTGGTGGTGACGCGCGTGACCGGCGGCTCGGCGGCCGACACCGCCAGCATCGAAGTGGGCGACGTGATCACCGCGATCGACGGCAAGCCGCTGCGCAGCGCGCAGGAGCTGCGCAACGCCGAGGGCCTGATGCCGATCGGCTCCACCATGAAGCTCACCGTGCAGCGCAACGGCACCAGCAAGGACGTGGTCGCCAAGCTCGCGCCGGAGAAGCTGGCCACCGTCGATGGCGCCAAGCTCGACCCGCGGTTGACCGGCGTGACCTTCACTGAGCTCTCGCAGAGCATGCGCAGCCAGGGCGTTGCCGGCGTGGGTGTGAGCGCGGTGCGCGCGGGCAGCCGTGCGGCGCAGGCGGGCTTGCAGCCGGACGACATCGTGATCGGCGTGGGCAACCTGCGCGTGCCCGACATGCGCACGCTGCAGAAGCTTTCCGGCGTGAATCCGCGCCAGCTGGTGCTGGTGGTGTCGGGCGACGACGGCGTGCGCTACGTGGACATCCGCTGAGTGATGGCCGCTTCGTCGTCCTGGCGAGCCGGGATGACGAAGCCCTTGGCATGGGCGATGTGAGCCGCGACACGCTCGGCCCGCACCGCCCATGCGCCTGCCAAACCGTCGCATTCCAGCTGCGACGGTATTTGCCGAGCTGAGACGAATAACCGCCCATGAACGATAGGAGGACATCGTGCGCGGCATCGCGTTTTTCCGGGCGGCAGGCCTTCGCACTAGCTTGATGTTTGGGGCTGAGCTGGCTGAAATACCCGGGTTACATCATTCCCTGCACGCGCGCCCGGAACGGCGGCCTGCGGACCACCTTCAGCACTCGGGGTTCCCAACCGCCATGTCATCACGCATTTCCCGCCTTTTCATCGTCGCGCTGTTTACCGCATGCGCGGCCACCGGCGCACTCGCCGCCGGCAAGACCAAGACGCCCGCCAAGTCGAGCAAGGCCGCTGCCCTGCCCTCGCTGGTCTGGCGTGGTGACTACGCCACCGCGCGCGGCGTGGTCGACGACGTGGCCAAGGCCTGGGAAAAGAGCGGCAAGGGCCGCATCGAGATCGAACCGTTCAACACTGCCTCGGGCCTCGACGCCGTGGCGCACGGCATGGCCGACGTGGCCGGCAGCGCACGCGGCAGCGCGGGCGGCACCGAGACCGACCTGCAGTTCATGCCGGTGGCGTACGACGCGCTGGTGATGATCACGCATCCGTCGAACCCGGCGACCAGCCTTACCCCGAAGCAGCTGCACGACATCTACTACGGCAAGATCACCAACTGGAAGGACGTGGGCGGCAAGGACTCGCCGATCAACCTGTACGCGGTGGCAAGCCCGGGTGACGGCGTGGAATACAGCCTGCGCCGCCTGCTGTTCGGCCGCGGCAACCAGCCGGTGGCCGCGCCGCGCCTGTACGTCAACACGGCCAAGCTGGAAGAGGCGGTGACGCTGGATCCGAATGCGCTGGGCGTGACCACGCTCTCGGGCGTGGCGACCAACAGCAAGGTGAAGATGGTCAGCGTCAACGGCGTGCGCCCGAGCCTGGCCACCGTCACCGACGGCAGCTACATCTTCTACACCCCGCTGTACCTCGTGACCAACGCGAACAGCCCGAAGGCAGCGCTGATCCAGCAGTTCATGGAATTCCTGCACACCGATACGGTGAAGGCGCTGGCCCGCCAGCACCAGCTGGTGCCGTACTCCGATGCGCCGGAACTGGCCGCCAACGACACGGCCCGTCGCGAGAAGATCCTCGCCGACATCGGCATCAAGATGCAGGTGGAACCGACCCCGGCCCCGCCGGTGCTCGCCGCGCCGGGTGCGACCTATGCCTCGGCCTCGGCCACCGCGCCGACCTCGGAGCGCGCGCTGGAAGCCAGGCAGGCGGTGGAATCGCGCAAGGCCGCTGCGGCGTCCGGCGAAACCCACAAGGTCGCCAAGGGTGAAACGCTGTCGACCATCGCCCAGAAGTACTCGGTGACGGTTGCCCAGCTGAAGGACTGGAACCACCTGAGCAGCGACAACCTGAAGGCCGACCAGGTACTGCAGGTCAGCGGCAACTGATCGGCCGCGGCGTGCGCATCCGCGCCCTCACGCTCGATCTGGACGATACCCTGTGGCCGGTGCTGCCGGCCCTGGAACGCGCGGATCGCGATGTGGACGCGTACCTGCGCCAGCACTATCCCAACGTGGCACGCGCATGGCCCATCCCGGCCATGCGCGCTCTGCGCGCCGAGGTCGCCGCCGAGCGCACCGATCTCGCCCACGATTTCACCGCACAGCGCCACCTGACCATCCAGCGCGCCTTTGCCCACTGTGGCATCGACGAGGCGCCGGTGGAGGCGTTGTGGGAGATCTACTTCTCCGCGCGCAACAGCGTGGAGTTTTTCCCCGAGAGCATGCCGGCGCTGCAGCGCATCGCCGGGCGCTGGCCGATCGCCAGCCTCACCAACGGCAACGCCGACCTCGACCGCATCGGCATCCGCGCGCACTTCGCGCATCACGTGTGCGCCCGCGATACGGGCGTGCCGAAGCCTGATCCACGCATCTTTCTTGTCGCCGCGGAACGGCTGGGCTTGCTGCCTGCCGAGATCCTGCACGTGGGCGACGACCCCGAGCTGGATGTGGTCGGTGCGCGCGAGGCGGGGTTGCGCACGGCGTGGGTCAATCGTGCGGGTCATCCGTGGCCGGGTGCGCTGGGGCGGGCGCCCGACATCGATGTGCGGCATATGGGGGAATTGGTGGACTGGTTGGAGGCGTCGCTCCGCGCCGATTGAAAGCACTCGGGCAGGGATGCGCCAAACCTCGAAACCTTTCTTCACGCCTCCAGCCGTCATTCCGGCGTAGGCCGGAGGCGCTCTAGAACAGCCGAGGGCTGGTCATCCAGCAGCCGCGGGATGGGGTTTCGCTGCAAGCCTCATTTGCTCGCCAAACGTCGACGCGTTCGCGACAACCCTGCTTGATCGCCACTAGATTCCGGCCTGCGCCGGAATGACGGTTGTGAGGGGGAGCGGTAGCCGTAGCGCGCATGGACGCCCTCGCTCGCCCGTCGCGCCAAAAGCGCGCATCATTAAGCATCTTTCGTCTGTCCACGACGCACGGTGCGTCGCGCAAGGAACTTCATGTCCGTCCTGATCGAACGCAAGTCCAGCGATCGCAGCATCGCCATCGAGACCACCGACGCCACCCACTTCGCCGCCACCAAACGTCGACTCACCGCCGCCCAGCGGCAGTGGCTGGGATCGTTCGGCTTCGAAGCCTCGCCGGGCACGTTCGCGATGCTTCCCGATGAAGGCGGCAAGCTGGTACGCGTGCTGGTGGGCGTGGACGCCGCCGATCCGTTGGGTGCGATGGGTGCGCTCGCGCGCGGCCTGCCCGAGGCGACCTATCACCTTGCCGACGAGGGCGTGCTGAAGGATCGCCTGCAGGCGGCGCTGGGCTGGGCGCTGGGCGCCTATGAATTCACCCGCTACCGCAAGGCGCGCCGCGCGCCGGCGAAGCTGGCGATTCCCGCCGCCGACCTGAAGTTGCTCGCGCCGCTGGTGGAAGCGACCACGCAGGTGCGCGACCTGGTCAACACGCCTACCGAAGACATGGGCCCCAAGCACCTCGCCGATGCGGTGAAGCAGCTGGGCAAGACGCACAAGGCGAAATTCCGCGAGTGGGTGGGCGACGAGCTGCTCGACGCCAATTTCCCCACCATCCACGCCGTGGGCCGCGCCAGCCATCGCGCGCCGCGCCTGGTCGAACTCACCTGGGGCAAGGCCAGCGATCCGAAGATCGCCGTGGTCGGCAAGGGCGTGTGCTTCGACACCGGCGGCCTCGACCTCAAGCCGGCCGACGGCATGCGCTGGATGAAGAAGGACATGGGCGGCGCCGCGCACGCGATCGCGCTGGCCGGACTGATCATGCAGGCGAAGCTGCCGGTGCGTTTGCAGCTGTTGATTCCCGCGGTGGAGAACGCCGTATCGGGCGCCGCGATGCGGCCGGGCGAAGTGATCACCACGCGCGCGGGCATCACCGTGGAAGTGGACAACACCGACGCCGAAGGCCGCCTGGTGCTGTGCGACGCGCTGACCTACGCGGCGGAGCAGAAGCCCGAACTCATCATCGACTTCGCCACCCTGACGGGCGCTGCGCGCGTCGCGTTGGGTCCCGACCTGCCGGCGCTGTTCGCCAACCATGATGACCTTGCCGACCAGGTGCTCGCCGCCGGCCGCAACGTCAACGACCCGCTGTGGCGCCTGCCGTTGTGGCGTCCGTACCGCAAGATGCTGGAGTCGTATCTGGCGGACATGGCCAACTCCGGTGCTTCGCGGCATGCGGGCGCGATCACCGCGGCGTTGTATCTGGAGCGGTTTGTGCCTGAGACGACGCCGTGGCTGCATCTGGATACGTATGCGTGGAACGACGCCGACCGACCGGGGCGGCCGCGGGGTGGCGAGGCGCTGGGATTGCGGGCGTTCTTTGCGTTTTTGCAGAAGAGGTATGGGGGCTGATGCGGCCCTCGCGAGCGTGATGCGCGGTGCGATGCCATCGCCCCTTCTGCGCCCTCCCCTGTAGGAGCGCACCCAGTGCGCGACAGCCTTTCGCCACGGTCTTCATTGTTCGTCGTTCCGGCGAAGGCCGGAACCCAGAGCCTCGGTTTCTGGTTGTCGCGCTATCGCCACCGGGCTCGCCTGCGACCGAAGGGAGTCCCCATGGGACAGGGGCGGGCTTCCGAGCCGCTGCCGCGGCCCGAGTCACTTCTCTTTGCTTGCTCGCGCGCGTAGGAGCGCGTGCGAACGGCGAAGCCGGCCCGCACGCGGGGAGGCGCCATGAATGGCGCCGGCTTTGAGGAGCGAGGAAGGGCGAAGGGTAGGATGCCCTGAGTCAAGAAAAGTAACCAAAAGAAAGAGCACCCCGCGTGGCGCTGGCCGGGCTGCGCCCAGCCAGTCCGTGAGGGGCGGCCGGGCTTTTCGACCGGGCTCCTGTCCGGACGAAAAGTGCCCGACGTCCTGTCGGGCACCCCTGCGGGGCCTGATCGTCCACCCCTCACCGCCCCACAGGGGCCCCGGAAAGGCTCGTGCCGCTGCGCGGCACATCGCGATGCGCAGTCGCTTTGCTCGTTGTGGGAGCGCACCCTGTGCGCGACCGCAGAGGTCATCGTCGACGCCGATCGCGCACTGGGTGCGCTCCTACAGGGACGAGCCCCCGCTCTTGGCTCTGGCTCGTGACCTCCGGGCCCCTATGCCGCGGCGGGCGGGTGGAGGAAAGCCCGAAGGGTGGCCGGCAGGACGCCGGCCAGTTTGTCGTCAGGGCAGGATGCCCTGTCGACAAACCCCGTAACCCGCCCGCGAACCTTCCGGGCATAAGCCCGGAAGGCGCGGCATCGGGGTGGCCTTTCTCTTGGTTACTTCTCTTTACTCCGGGCGTCCTGCCCTCCGCCCTTCGGGCCGGCTTCGCCGTTCGCACGCGCTCCTGCGCGTGCGTGGCCACGCAAAGAGAAGTGACCCGGCAGCCGGCAGGCCGGCGGAAGCCCGCCGCAGGCGAGCCCGCTGGCGATATCGAGACAACCATAAACCGAGGCTCTGGATCCCGGCCTACGCCGGGATGACGATCATGTAAACCGAGGCGAAAGGCGGTCGCGCACAGGGTGCGCTCCCACAACGGCGAAGGGGCCCAAGGGGAAACAAACAAGACTCACGCTACGCGCGTGACGACGCCCCCACTCCCCGCAACCGGCGCGCCAGCACCCTCAACCCTCTCAGAATCTTCGGTACCAACCACAACAGCAACACCACGAAGATCCCGAGCAGCACGAGGAACACCGCCGGGTGCTGCCACATCAGATACATGCCGCCGAGCCAGGAAATGTCTTCGCCCGCGCTGGCGCCCCAGTTGCTGAAGGGTTCGGGTGACGTGTTGATCAGCGCGCGGCCACCCGTTTTCGCCAGATGCGTGCCTGAGGCCATCGCGCCGCCAAGCAACGCGGCGGCAAACTGCGCGCCAGTGCCGGAGTCGCGGAACACGCCCCACGCCAGCAACGCACCGGCGGGAACGCGCACGAAGGTGTGGATTGCATCCCACGCGCTGTCGAACGCAGGCACCTTGTCGGCCACGAACTCGCCGACCGCCAGCGCGCCCGACGTCACCAGCACCCAGGTGTCGGTGAGCATGCTCAAACCATCGGGCAGGTGCACATAACCCAGCCGACCCAGCAGGCCGGCGATGAAGACCGTGGCGTAGAGGCGGAAGCCGCTGGCCCAGGAGAGGCCACCGGCCAACGCGAGGTTTTGCAACATGTCCATGAGTTGTCCCTCGTCCGCAGGCCGCCCAAGCATGCGCGCCGCGGATGGCCAGTCACAAGCGCACGAACCTGACCCATGACTTTCGGCGATGCCGCCCGCGCGCCCGGGCTGTCATCCTGCGGGTTTGACCAGAAACAGGGGATCGCCCATGACGACACCGCGCCTGCTCTCTCTCGCCTTGTGCGCCGCGCTTGCTTCCTTCGCCCATGCGGACGACGCCAAGCCCGCCACGCAGCCACCGCTCAGCGAGCAGACGATTCGTTCCGGCGGCACCATGCCGGCCGAGCAGGCGCGCCTGCACTTCGATCATGCGGAGCTGCACTTCGACGTCAACATCGACCAGCAGAGCCTGGATGCGTCCGCCAAGCTGACCTTCAGCGCGCGCGAGGCGACCGGCGTGCTGCTGCTCGACCTGGACCACAACTACGCGATCAGCCGCGTGTCGGTGGATGGCAAGGTGTTGGCGACGGATCAGTGGAGCAATCCGGATGGCCGTCTGGCCATCCATCTGCCCAAGCCGTTGGCCAAGGGCGGCAAGACCACCGTGGAGATCCGTTACGGCGGCAAGCCGCACGTGGCGAAGAAGGCGCCGTGGGATGGCGGCTTCGTGTGGTCCAAGACCGAAGACGGCCAGCCGTGGGTCGCCAGCGCAGTGGAAGGTGAAGGCTGCGACCTGTTCTGGCCGTGCATCGACCACCCGATGGGCAAGCCGGACCTGGTGGATACCTATGTCACCGTGCCGAAGTCGCTGGCGGCGCCGGGCAACGGCGTGCTGGTGGACATCAAGGAGCACGGCGCCATGCACACCTATCACTGGCGCGCCAAGCATCCGACCACGTACGCGATCTCGCTCAACATCGGTCCGTTCGACGTCATCAAGGGCGACTACCACAGCCGCTACGGCAACACGATCCCGATGCAGATGTGGTACCTGCGCGGCCACGAAGCGCAGGCGAAGCAGCTGTTCGGCGAGTTCCCGCGCATGCTCGACTTCTTCGAGCAGGAGATCGGCCCCTACCCGTTCGGCGACGAGAAGATGGGCGTGGTGGAAACGCCGCACCTGGGCATGGAGCACCAGACCATCAACGCCTACGGCAACGGCTATCCGCGCAGCCAGTACGGTTTCGACTGGCTGCTGCAGCACGAGTTCTCGCATGAGTGGTTCGGCAACCAGGTGACCAATGCCGACTGGGACGACATGTGGATCCACGAGGGTTTCGGCACCTACATGCAGCCGCTGTACGGCCAGTACCTGTATGGCGACATGCCGTACTTCTCGATGCTGCAGGACGAGCGCTCGATGGTGCGCAACGCGTTCCCGATCGTGGCTGGTCGCAGCCAGTTCGAGCACGAGGTGTACGACGCCGATCATGGCCCGGGCAACGACATCTACTACAAGGGTTCGCTGATGCTGCACACGCTGCGTCAGCTGATCGGCGACCAGGCGTTCTTCGACAGCACGCGCCGGCTGGTCTATGGACGTCCGGATCCCAAGCCGGGCAACTTCACGCCGCACTACGCCACCACGCGCGAGTACATCGACATCGTGAACCAGGTGACCGGGCGCGACATGCGTTGGTTCTTCGACGTCTATCTCTACGAATCAGCACTGCCGACGCTGGAGACGCGCCAGGACGGCAACACGCTGCGCCTGCATTGGCAGGTGCCGCATGACAAGCCGTTCCCGATGCCGGTGGAAGTACTGGTGGGCGACAAGCTGGTGACGTTGCCGATGGCGGATGGCAACGGCAGCGTGGAGGCGCCGGCGGGCACGCGGGTGATCGTCGATCCGCACACCAAGGTGCTGCGCGACATGCCGCATTTCACCGAATACCTGCAGTGGAAGAAGGAGCAGGCGGCGAAGAAGGCAAAGGCGGCGAAATAAGTCGGCCCGCATTCTTCAGTGTAGGAGCGCACCCAGTGCGCGACCGCGGCATTGCTGTTTGCTGCGGTATTGGGTTGTCGCGACCGCCATCAACAGAGATGAAGGTGGATCTCTGCGGTCGCGCACTGGGTGCGCTCCTACACAGGTCCGGCGAGCGGAAGGGTTCCGAGCCGAGGCGTCGACCTCCCGCGCGACCGTTGACTGAGGCTGGACGCGTGGGACCGCGGTCGCGCACAGGGTGCGCTCCCACAAAAAGCGCGGGGCTAGTGTGGAGGCTGACGCGAAGTGTTATCGCGCACTGGGTGCGCTCCTACAGTTGAAGTCCGCGGTGGTCAGTACCCCGTGTTGCGATTCGCCTCGCGCACCGCATCGACAAAACTCTTGAACGGCTTGTCGGTGATGGCGACAAGCCCGATGTGCGCGTTCTCGCCGTCGAGCAGGCGGCCGGTGATGGGCTGGTCGACATACTGGAACCAGTGCACGCCAACGATCACCGGGTTGGCCACGGCGGCGGCCACATAGCGCGCATAGGCCTCGCCGCGCTGCTGCTCGTTCCAGACCGGCACCACGCCCTTGCCGAACGGGCCGCGGTCATCGGAGCCGAAATGGAACTCGGTGATCAGCGCTGGCTTGCCCAGCTTGGCGAAGGCGGCCACGTCGAAGGCGTGCTCGGGCACGTCGGCATAGCCGTTGAAGCTCACCACGTCGCAGTACTGCGCGCAGGAGGCCACGGCTTCCGGCGTGTGCACGGCGAAACGGCCGCCCAGGAACAGATGGTGCGGGTCATGCTTGTGGATGGCCTGCGCGACGGTGCGGAAATACTGGTCCGCATATTGGCGCAGCCACGCGCTGTAGTCGTCGGCGATGGCGGGGTGCGCTTCGTTCGGATCGGGCGCGGCGTAGTTGGTCGCCTCCAGCGCATCCCACGAATCCAGCGTGATGCCCCAGGCCGCGGCCAGTTTCGCCGGCGTGCCGTATTTCTTCTTCAGCACCTCGATGAAGGCTTGCTTGGCGTGACTGCGCGCCTCGCCGCGCAGCGTGCCCTGCGCCAGGCCCCAGCGGCCCTGCGGGCCCTGCCCGGCCCAGGCCAGTTCGTTGTCGGCGAAATAGCCCAGCAGCCACGGGTCGTCACGCACTTCCTTGGCGGCCTGCGCTGCCGCGGTGTCCGCCGCCTGTGCGAAGCGCGGGTCGAACGGATCGGGCATGCGGCCCCAGTAGTCGTAGCCGCTGGAAACATTGCCGAACACGCCCGCGATGTTGACCGAGCGCGTGTACGCAAGGTGGTGCGTTTGCGTCAGCACCTCGTCGCTCCAGTTGCCCAGCGTGTTGAAGCCCCAGTTCTCCAGGCGATCCAGCGTGCGCACGCGCCACGCCTGGCGCCAATGGCGACCGTCGGCGAGGAACAGGTTGGCGGAGTAGTAGTCGAACCAGCGGCCGTGGTTATAGGCGATGCCTGCGGAAGCGGACTGATCGCCGGAGGGCTTGCCCTCGGTGCCGAAGAACGGCGCCCACCGGCCGCTGTTGCGCGGCAGGTCCTTGAACATGAACTCGCGGCCTTCGATGTAGGTACGGCCGCCGTCGTCGTCCACCACGTTCACGCCCAGCGAGAAGAACGCATGGCCTTCGGGCGTCACCAGGTGCCAGCGGCCATTGCGCTGCTCGGTGCGGAACCAGCCGCTGGCCTTGAACGCCGGCATGTCGGTGCGGCCGCCGTAGCGATCGAAGCCCTTGTGCGCGACGACCGGCGTCAGCACCGCCGGCTTGGCCTTGTGGCGCACGCCGCGCAGCGCATCGTCGGAATCGACCTTGTTCGGCCATTGGCCACGCGTGTACTGGCCCCAGGCATCGACGATGCCGGTATAGGCGTCGCGCAGGTCATGGTCGCCGGCACTGGTGTCCAGCTTGCCGAAGAGCACGGTCTGCGGTGTCGTGGGCGCGGGCATGCCCAGGCGCACGGACTTCACATGCGCCAGGTCGATCGCCCCTTCCACCGTGGTGGCGACGAAGACGCGCTTGCCGCCCGCCACGTAGGGCATCGGCGGCCCGGCCTGCATGCCCATCGCCCTGGGCGAGGTCGCATGCAGCGGGATCACCAGCGTCTGCGGCGGACCGGCCGGGATGCCGACCGTGGCGTGCAGGTGCTGTCCTTCCCTGGCGCCGTCGATGTCGACGGTGAGCGTCACCGCCCATGGCATCGCGTTCTGCATGTCCACGCGCAGCGAGCCTTCCTTCGACCAGTCCCACTCGCCCTTGTCGAGCGACACGGTGAGCTGCGGCTGTGGTGAAGGCTGGAATACGTAGCGCTGCAGCGACATGCCGGCCACGGTGATGGGCACGCCGTCCCGGTCCACGTGATCGAGCGCGGTCTGCGTGGAGGGTGCACTGGCCGCTTGTGCCTTGGCCGTGGACTGCGGCGCGGCGGCCACGCGACTGAGATCCGCCCGGTCGGTATCAGCGGCCTTCTGGCAACCCGCGAGGGCCAGCAGGCAACAGGCGACTAGTGGGGCGGTCCGTCTCATCAGCGACTCGATGCGAAGAAGTGGCGGCAGTATGCCTGTGTCATCTGAAGCTTGCCTTGCTGCGCCGAAGCGCGCGGACAACGCAAGATCATGCCCTTTTCCGCTGCCATGCGCGCCATGCGTAGTACACCGGCACGCCCACGGCGATCAGCAGCAGGCTCATCCCTGCGTCGCCCGGCGAATGGATGGCGGTGGCCACGATCACGCTCAACACCGTGCCCACGAACAGCAGCGGCAACACGGGATACAACGGCACGCGATAGGGCGAGGGCTCGTTGCGGAAGCGGCGGCGATACCAGAACAGCGTGGCGATGCCGAACGCGTGCGACAACCACTCGCCCACCGTGGTGTAGTCGACCAGCTGGCCGAAGCTGCCGGAAAGCACCAGTACGATGGCCCATCCACCCAGCACGGCCAGCGCGACGCGCGGCGCGTGCCAGCGCGGATCGATGCGACCCACCGCGTTGAACAGCATGCCGTCGGCGCCCATGGTCTGCAGCACGCGGGCGCCGCCGGCGATGGCGATGCTGCAGTAGCCGAAGGTGGAACAGGCGATGCCCACGGCGATCACGGTCGCGCCGGTTTCACCAAACAACGCGTGCATCAGGTCGGCCGCCGGTGCATGGCTGGCTGCCAGGCCCGCGTGGCCGAGGCCGGCGAGGTAGGCGAAGTTCACCAGCACGTAGCACACCACCACGCCGCCCAGGCCGAGGCCGAGTGCGCGCGGCAAGGTCTTCTGCGGGTCCCGCACTTCGCCGGCGAGGTCGTTCAGATAGTGGAAGCCGCCGTAAGTGAACAGCACCGGCAGCAGCGCGCCCAGGAAGGCGCCGGCCGGCAGCTGGCGCGTGGTATCCACCGCCAGCACGTTGCCGAACTGCCCGTGCGCCAGCACCACGCCCACCACCACGAGCAGGGCGATGGCCGAGACCTTGAGGATGGTGAACACGTTGAGCATGCGCGAGCCGGCGCGGATGCCGAAGAAATTCACGGCGACGATGAAGGCGATGGCGCCGGCGCCCACCGGCCTCACCCACGTCGCGGGCAGTCCGATGGCCGCGCAGAAGTAATCCGCGAAGGTCGTGGCCACCGCGGCCACGCTGCCGGGGTAGTTGATCAGCGCCATCGTCCAGCCGAACAGGAAGGCCGGCAGCTGGCCAAACGCTTCGCGCAGGTAGATGTAGACGCCACCGGCCTGCGGCCGCCGCGCGCCGAGCTCGGCGTAGCAGAGCACCCCCGCCAGTGTGAGCAGGCCGCCGATCGCCCACAGCGCCAGCGTCTGCGCGCCCGACGACGTGCGCTCGGCCACGGTGGATGCGCTGCGGAAGATGCCGGCGCCGATCACGCCGCCGATGACGATGGCGGCGGCATCCCAGGTGCCCAGGCGGCGCAGATACGAGGGGTTGGTCTCGGCAGTCATGGTGCGCTACAGCATCCTGGCGACAGGTACGAAGGCCGGACGATAGCGCGGTTTCGCCATCGACTTCGACATGCCGTTGCAACAATCGGGCGGCGTTGCGTTTTTTCGCCCGTGTTCAGTAGTTCTTCGCTAGCGCATCACGAGGTGCGGGCGCACAGTTGCGCTCTCCCCTCGCTGCATGCCGGCCGGGACACCGGTCGGCGCCTTCCCAGGAGGCGTCATGAGTATCGCCGAGAGTGACATCGTCCGTCCCGAGGACGACCCCGCCCTGGGGCCACTGCTCGAACTCGATCGCGAGCTGGTCACCGTGGGCAAGAAGATCCGCGTACTCAAGGCCATCGACTGGCCCGTCGAACTGGAAGCGACATTCCTTGAAGGATACGAGCGCGGCAACCCGCAGCTGCCCGAGCCACCGCGTCGCCACCCAGATCTCAGCAGCGAGATGGACGCGCTGCGGGCCATCATGAAACGGCTCGACCGCGGCCATCCGATCGGCGACTGGCTGTTCAAGACCGCATGGAGCTACCTGACGGCGGCGCAGATGCTGATGAACGTGGGCACCGAGACCTTTACGCGCTGCTCCACCGCCTTGTATGGACGTCCAGACGGCGTGCACAGCAGCCAGACCGCGAGTGCATACGACGCCGCGCAGGACGTCATCTCGATCACCGACGACCTGATCAGCCGCGAAGCCATACCGCCGGTGCCGGCGGACATCCCTGCCGAGGCGTTCGCCGAACGCCTGCGCGAGCGCCTGGGTTCGTTCTTCGACCAGGATCGCGTGGACGTGATCCTCAATCCCGAGCTCTCGTCCAAGGCCACCGCCGGCAGCAAGAGCATCAACCTGCGATCCACGGCGTTGTTCTCCGAACTGGACCTGGCACAGCTCACCGAGCACGAAGCCTTCGTGCACACCGCCACCCTGCTCAACGGCAAGCACCAGCCCTACCTGAAATCGCTGGGCCTGGGCTCGCCACGCACCACGCGCGCGCAGGAAGGCCTGGCGACGTTCTCGGAGATCATCACCGGCTCGATCGACCTGGCGCGGCTGCGGCGCGTCGCCTTGCGCGTGATCATGGTGAAACGCGCGCTCGACGGTGCGGACTTCATCGAGATATTCCGCGGCTTCCTCGAAGCCGGGCAGACGCCGGTGGAAAGCTACCGCAGCGCCTCGCGCATCTTCCGCGGCGGCGACGTGCGCGGCCGCATCTGCTTCACCAAGGACGGCGCCTACCTGCAGGGCGTGATGATCGTGTACCTGTTCATCCGCAAGGTGCTGCAGGCCGGCAAGGCGGAAATGCTGCCATTGCTGTTCGCCGGGCGCGTGACGACCACGGACGTGATCACGCTGTCGCCCTACCTGGAAAGCGGCCTGATCACGCGCGCGGTGTACGTGCCGCCGTGGGCAAGGAATCCGCAGCGCGTGCTGTCGCTGCTGGCGTTCTTCACTGCGGCCCAGCGCTTCCGCCTCGATACGCTCGACCTCGACAGCTTCGTGGCCTTCGAGAACGCGCTGGTGGATGAGACGCTGCAGACGCAGTGGCGGTAGCGACGCTGCCTTGCTCGCCCTTGTGGGAGCGCACCTTGTGCGCGACTGGGCGATGCGGCCTGCCTCCGTCAGGCGTCGCGCACAGGGTGCGCTCCCACATATAGGACATGGCACGTACGCATAGCTTCCCTGTAGGAGCGCCCAGTGCGCGATGGGCGCCCATCCGCAGCGATACGCTCGACCTCGACAGGTTCGTGGCCTTCGAAAACGCATTGGATGCACGTTGCGGACTCAGTGGCAGTAGCAACTGCTGCCTTGCTCACCCTTTTGTCGGAGCGCACCTTGCGCACGACTGGGCGATGCGGCCTGCCGCTCCGTCAGGTGTCGCGCACAGGGTGCGCTCCCACAGATAGGACATGGCGTGTACGCGTAGCGCTCCTACAAAAACATGATGGCAGTACCCAGGGGCGTGGGTTCGTGGTTGACTGTGCGCCGTCGTTCCAACGCCTCCCCTCGTGCCTACGCCAGCCCGCAAGATCATCCACGTCGACATGGATGCGTTCTACGCATCGGTGGAGCAGCGCGACGAACCGTCGTTGCGCGGCAAGCCCGTCGTCGTGGCCTGGCGCGGGACACGCTCGGTGGTCTGCGCCGCCAGTTACGAGGCGCGCAAGTTCGGCGTGCGATCGGCCATGCCCGCCGTGCGCGCGGAGCGGCTGTGCCCTCAGGCGATCTTCGTGCCGCCGGATTTCACCCGGTATAAAGCGGTGTCGCGGCAGGTCCGGGAGATCTTCGCGCGCCACACCGACCTGATCGAACCGCTGTCGCTGGACGAGGCGTACCTCGACGTCACCAGCACGCGCACGCAGCTGCCGTCCGCCACGGCCACGGCGGAAGCGATCCGCACGGCCATTCGCGAAGAAACGCAGCTCACCGCCTCGGCAGGCGTGGCGCCCAACAAGTTCCTGGCCAAGATCGCCTCGGACTGGCGCAAGCCCGACGGCCTGTTCGTCGTACGCCCGCATCAGGTCGCCGAATTCCTGGCGCCGCTGGCCGTGGGCCGCCTGCCCGGCGTGGGCAAGGTGATGGAGGCTCGCCTCACCGAGCTGGGCATCGCCACCGTGGGCGACCTGCGTACCTTCCCTGCGCAGGAACTGGAGCAACGCTTCGGCCGCTGGGGACGGCGCTTGCATGAGCTGTCGCTGGGCATCGACGAGCATCCGGTCGAGCCGCATCGCCCTACCCTGCAGGTCTCCGCCGAAGACACCTTCGAGCACGATCTCACGCTCGGCGAACTCGCTCCGCACATCCATCGCCTGGCGGAAAAGACCTGGGCCGGACACCAGCGCGAAGTACAGGACGGACGCGTCGCGCGCACCGTGGTGCTGAAGCTGAAGACGTCGGACTTCCAAACGCTCACGCGCAGTTTCACGCCGTCTACACGCCCCGACTCCGCGGCGGAATTGGCCGAGATTGCGTGTGCGCTGCGTGATCGCGTGGACCGTTCCGCCGACACGCGCTATCGCCTCGTGGGCGTCGGTCTGGGGGGCTTCGTGGACCTGGACAGTTTCGTCGCGCAGACCGATCTATTCGGCAAGCTTGCGTGAAGCTTGCGTGTTTATCGGCAGCCTATGCCGAAATACACGTTAAAAAGGCCTTTACTCGCTACGCGTTTCCTGAAAGAGTTGGGTTGGGGGAACCAATGGCAACACGACACCTATGGACGTCTAGGCGCCCATAGCGGGTCCCTTTTGCCTTCAAAAATCGGGGAGACATCATGCAGTCCAATCTCAATCGCCTATCAGTCGCGGTACGTTTGGCCCTATCCGTTGGTATTGCATCGACCGCCGCATTGGCACAGGCACAGGACGCCGCCGTAAAGAGCAACGGACCCGCGGCACAGAACCAGACGTCCACGCAGGACACCACCGAACAACCCAAGCAGGCCAACGCCAAGACGCTGACCGCCGTGTCGGTCACCGGTTCGCTGATTCGCCGCGTGGACGCGGAAACGGCCAACCCGGTCGTCACGCTGGACCGCGCTGCCATCACCAACAACGGCAGCCCGACCCTGGGCAATGTGCTGCAGTCGCTGCCGGCGATCGCCGGTAACGCCACCAACACCCAGAACAACAGCAACGGCGGCGGCGGCGCAGGCCCCACGCTGGAAGGCGGTGACGGTGCAGCCCGCGTGTCGCTTCGCGGCCTGGGCGTGAACCGCACGCTGATGCTGGTGGACGGCCAGCGCCTCGCCAACGCCGACCTCAACATGATTCCGCAGAACATGGTGGAGCGCGTGGACGTGCTCGCCAACGGTTCCTCCACGGTCTACGGCTCCGATGCCGTGGGCGGTGTGGTGAACATCCTCCTGCGCAAGGATTACAAGGGCGCGGAGCTGAGCGTCAACGACGGCATCTCCAGCCATGGTGACGGCCAGCGCCACGGCGCGCAGTTCACCGTGGGCGCCACCGGCGAACAGGGCAACATCGTCGCCGGTATCGACTACAACAAGTACAACCCGGTGCTGGCACCGCGCCGCGACTTCTCGGCACGACAGCTGTACCTCTACAACGGCGGTCCGCAGCCGTCGGGTTCGCACACGATCCCGACCGGCCGCCTGCTGGTGCCGCAGGCCCTCACCCCGGGCGGTTGCGAGGTCAACTCGCAGGGCAACGCCTATGTGACGCTGGCCAACGGCGTCGGCAACAGCCTGGGCAACTATCGTTGCTTCAGCAACGCCAACGACACGTACAACTACAACGCCTACAACTACATCCAGCAGCAGCAGGAACGCACCAACGTCTTCGTGATCGGCAACTACAAGATCAACGACTACGTGACGTTCTACGCCGACGCGTTCTACAACCACACCAACTCCTCGGGCCAGGATGCTCCGGCACCGACGGGCGTGGGTGACGGCTGGCACGTGCTGGCGAGCAACCCGAACAACCCGTTCGGCGTGACCTTCAGCCAGGGCACCCTGGTTGATCCGAACGCACCGGGCGCCGACAGCGGTTATGCCTTCAACACCCGCCTGACCGGCCTGGGCACCCGCCTGCATACCTTCACGACCACCAACTCAGAGATCAACGGTGGGCTGCGCGGCAACTTCGGCCAGAGCACCTGGAGCTGGGATGCCAGCTTCGACTACGGCCACTCGCGTCGTATCCAGACCAACTACAACGAAGTGAACGTGCCGGCCTTCCAGGCCGCGATCGATGCCGGTGCCAACATCTTCAACCAGGCCGATCCGGCGGTCACCGCGTTGCTGAAGAAGGGCGTGGACGCACCGCAGTACACCCTGACCAACACCATGAAGCAGGGTCAGTTCACTGCGTCGGGTGACATCTGGGATCTGCCCGCCGGCACCATGCAGTTGTCGACCGGCGCGCTGTATCGCAAGACGTCGATGAACTACAACGTCACCGCCGACGCGATCCTCGACCCGACCACGAACACCTGCGTGGTGCTGTCCGAAGCCTGCGGTTCGCCTGGCGGCGGCAGCGATACGGTGAAGGAACTGTTCGCGGAAACGCTGATCCCGCTGCTCAACGAGCAGCCGTGGGCGTACTCGCTCAATGTCGACATCGGCCTGCGCTACTCCGACTACGACACCTCGGGCAGCACGACCAACGGCAAGATCGCCATCGAATACCGCCCGATCGCCGACCTGCTGATGCGCGGCACGGTATCGCAGGTGTTCCGCGCGCCGAACATGAACGAGCTGTATGACGGCCGCACCGTTGCCGGCCCGAACCTGACCGACCCATGCGTGCACCTGACCGCCGCCGAGCTGGCTGCCCACCCGACGGCCTGCCAGTACGTGCCGCCGAACTGGAGCGGCAACCCGATCGGCCAGGTCACCGCCTACTACTCGGGCGCGGCCGCGATCGGCAGCACGCTGAAGCCGGAACAGGGCAAGTCCATCGACTTCGGCTTCGTGTATTCGCCGAGCTGGTGGGAAGGTGCGTCGAGCACGTTGGACTTCTGGCACATTTACCTGTCCGACACGCTTACGCCGATCCAGGCGCAGACCGTGGTCAACGCGTGCTTCGCCAACGGCAGCAGCCCGTACTGCTCGTACATCAACCGCTACGACAACACCAACAAGTTGGCCGGTGCGGTCAATTACATCAACACGCCCGTGGTCAACCTGGGCAACCTGAGCACCACCGGCGTCGACTTCACCTTCGCCTACGCCATCCCGCACTTCGACGTGGGCAGCGTGGATCCGGGTAATTTCAGGGCCGGCCTCAACACCACGTACATCTCGACGTACAAGAACAACGCCACGCCCGGCCAGCCGGGTTCGGGGTCGATCAACTACGCCGGCACGTACGGCCTGCAGTTCGGCAATATCCCGCGTTGGCGCGGCACGTTCACGCTCAACTGGGCACTGGGTGACTGGAGCGCCCAGTGGCAGTCGCGCTACATCCACAACGTGACCAACCTCAACGCGAACCTCGACACCGGCGCATCCGCGCCGATGGCCTCGGTGCTGTATCACTCGATCCAGGCCGGCTACGAGTGGACGAAGATCCACACCCGGTTCGACGTGGGTATCGACAACCTCAGCGACAAGATCCCGCCGCTGGCCTACCAGAACGGTTCGAACTACAACGTCGACACGGCGACGTACGACGTGATGGGCCGCTACTTCTGGGCTCGCGCGACGGTGAAGTTCTGATCTGACTGCAAGAACTGCGAACGGTCGCGGCGTCTCGCCGCGACCGTCTCGCTGCTAGGATTTCCGGATGACGGACAAGCCCTCGCCATCCTCCGCCGACCTCGCCGCGCGCATGCTCGCGGCCTACCACCGCGGCGACATCGCTGCCGTGCTGGCGCTCGGCGAACCCATCGCCACCCTCGACGACGTGGACGAAACCGCCCTGCTGTTGCTGGGCGCCGCACAGCAATCCAGCCAGCGACTGCACGAGGCCATGGCGACGTTTCGCCGCCTGGTGCAACGCAAGCCGGCTGCCGCCGAATACTGGAACAACCTCGCCGTCGTTGCCCGCCAGCTGGGCGACGCGGATGCCGCCGAAGATGCCCTGCGACGCGCCGTGGCGCTGGCGCCGCAGGAAGCACAGATCCACTACAACCTTGGCCTGCTCTATGCGGAGCAGCAGCGCTGGATGCAGGCGCGTGAAGCGCTGCTCGACGCAGTGGCGCTGGTGCCGGCCTTCATCGACGCGCGCCTGCAGGCGGCGCACGCCTGCTACGCCTGCGGCGACCACCGAGGCGAACAGGAGATGCTGCAGGGCGCCGCCGACTGGCCGCCCCAGCCCGCCGAGCAGGCATTGCTGCTGGCCACCATGCTTTCCGCCCAGGGCGAGCAGGCGACCGCGTTCAGGGTCATCGAGCAGGCGGTCCTGCCTGCGGACGAATCCGCGCGGATCATGCGCTGGCGCATCGCCGCGCTGCGCGCTTCGATGCACGAGCGCAGCAACCAGCTCGACCTCGCCGAAGCCGAGCTTGCGCGCGTTCCCTTGCACGAAGTGGACGCGGCACTCTCGCAATCGCCGGCGCTCGCCACGGCGGCCTGGCAGGCCCATGCGGCCGTCGCCGCGCAACGGGCGGACACCGAACATGCGGCCAGCCTCTACCGGCGCATGCTCGAACTCAGCGACGGACCCGATACACGCGCCACGGCCGCCTTCGGCCTGGCCGGCGTCATGAACAAGCAAGGCCGCCACAAGGAAGCCTGGCTCGCGGCGCAGACCGCACACGCCGCGCAGTGGGACATCGCCAGCGCGCTCGCGCCCGAATTGACGGTCGAAGGCAGCCAGCCGCTCGCGATGGCGGGCCAGCGCGTGAGCCATGTCGAGTTCGATCGATGGACCACGCTGCACGCACCGCGCAACGCGGACAGTCCCGTCTTCGTGGTGGGCTTCCCGCGATCGGGCACCACCCTGCTCGAACAGATGCTCGACGCGCATCCGGATTTCCGCTCCATGGACGAACGCGACTTCGTCTACGAACTGATCCATCGCATGCAGGCTGCCGGGCAATCGTATCCGCAGGACCTGGGTCGACTGGCGCAGGACGAAGCGGAGCAGCTGCGCAGCCTCTATCTCGACATGTCGCGCCGCGTGGTTCCGGATCTCGGCCAGCGTCGCCTGGTCGACAAGAATCCGCTGAACATGCTGTGCCTGCCGATGATCGCGCGCCTGTTTCCGGAAGCACGCATCGTCATGTGCCTGCGCCATCCCTGCGACGTGCTGCTCAGCTGCTACATGCTTCCCTTCCGCGCGCCACCTTTCATGGTGCTGTGCTCCTCGCTGAAGCGACTGGCCGAAGGCTACGTGCAGGCGTTCGAGCAGTGGTACCACCATGTGGAGGTATTCGCGCCGCGCGTGCTGGAGTGGCGCTACGAATCGGTGGTCAGCCGCTTCGACGAACACGTCGCGCGGCTGGGACAGTTCCTGGAGATCGCCGATGCCGCGCCCATGGCGAGTTTCGCCGAGCACGCGCGGGCCAAGGGTTACATCAGCACCCCAAGCTACGCGCAGGTGACGCAGGGCATCCATGCCCGGGCCGTCAATCGCTGGCACGCCTACCGCGAGCATTTCGAGCCAGTGCTGCCCATCCTGCGCCCGATGCTGGAGCGGCTCGGCTACGAGGCATGAAGACAGCCGGAAGATCGGCTACCCTGCGCGCCTGCCTGCATTGAACGGAGTTCGCATGCATTTCGAAGTGCCCAAGGTCCGCATGCATTCCCTGCGCGAGTTCGCGCAGCACTACTTCATGATCGTGTTGTCCATCCTCACCGCGCTCGGCCTGGAACAATGGATCGAACACACGCATCACCGCCATGCGGCGGAACAGGCCAGCGAACAGATCGAAGTGGAGCTGCGCGGCACACTCGACAGCATCCATGGCGCGCTCGCCAACAACGCGCGCCAGGTTGCACCGCTGCGCACGCTGAAAGAGGCCATCAGCGACGACGTCCGGCGTGGGCTGCCCGATGCGCAGATCAACCAGCACATCCGCGAACTGAAGAACGATTTCGTGCTCAGCGTGAGCTGGCCGTCGTTCGCCACGCAATCGTGGGACGTAGCCGTGGCCAACCAGTCCGCTACATGGATCGACATCGACCGCCTGCACAAGTACGCCACGGCCTATGCGGCGCAACGCGATGCATCGAACTGGGTCACGCATGACAGCACGATCGCGCTCAACGGACCGCGCATGGTGGACCTGCGCACGCGCATCAACCTCGGCAAGGATGTCGATCCGGTCGAGTTCCTCGGCATCCTGCAGCAGATGATCAACACCTCCACCGAGACAAGCGGGCACCTCGAACAGACGGCCAAGCCGATCGAGCGCGCCCTGGCCGAGGCCACGAACTGACGCGGCTCGCCGATCTTGATCGCACTTTCCCTTTTGTGATGGAGCGCAAGAAAAAGCCTGGAAATAGGCTTTTTCTTCACGTATCACGCGACCTGCGCCGTACCTCACAACCGTTCCACCCTGCGCGCTCGGCATGCATTGTCAACGAAAGGTGTTCGCGCAAAGTTGCGAACAGTGAAAGCGAGCGCGGGCTCGGTGCATCGCGTCATTTCTCTGCAATGACCTTGTAAGCAAGGGCTCTCGCGCTGCGATGGCGACGCGCATTGGCTTGCGTTTTTCTGTCGCGTCTTCACGCACCTTTTTTCGATTTGCAAGCGTGCGTCGAATGCGTTACGAAAGCCGCCGCAATGCTGTCGCCGAGGCGTCCGGCATTGCGCACTTGGGGAAGCGTCATCGCTGCAACCTCGGCTCGCTTTCCGAGGCCAACGTTCTACCGCATGACTCGCTGCAACTGATCCCAGTTGCCGGCGCAGGTGAGTTGTTGTCCGCGTCAACGGCCCTGGACCGCCCGGGCCGAAACCGATAGCCATTCGCATACCAGGGAGACATCCATGCATACCAAAGTGAAGCTCGCGCTGCTTGCCAGCCTCGTCGCCACCGCCTGGCTTCCCGTCCAGGCCGCACCGGCCAACGGGGCATCCCTCCAGCCGCCCGCCGACATCGTCGGGCCACTGGAAGCGCAGGCGCGCGCCAGCTGGCGCGAGGACATCGCGCACGTCGCCACGCCATCGGAAGGCTGCTTCCAGGCGACGTACCCGAGCATCGTGTGGCATCAGGTGGCGTGTCACGCCGTGGCGCCGCGCGTGCACCCAGTGCCGCGCTGGTCCCTGCTGGGTGCGTCGGAAACAGCGGGCAACGGCAACGACTACACGCTGCAGACGACCACGCTGATCACGCAGACCGTCGGCAGCTTCCCGTCGGTGACGGGCGTGACCTCCGAAACCGGCCAGGGCGTCGCGGCCTACGGCGGCGGCGGCATCCTCGGACCGAACGAGTACTCGCTGCAGATCAATTCCAGCTTCAGCAACACCACGGCGGCGTGCGGCGGCCACTCCGGCTGCACCGTGTGGCAGCAGTTCGTGTATGCGCCCGATTACCAGGTCAACGGACAGGCGGCCGTGTTCATGCAGTACTGGCTGATCGGTTACGGTCGCCGCTGTCCGAGCGGCTGGGGCAGTGACGGTGCCGGCGACTGCTACAAGAACAGCGCAGCGGCAGCCGCTCCGGACGTACCGGCCACGCAGCTGGGCAACGTGAAGCTCACCGGTTCGGTCACCGCCGGCGGCAACGATACCGTGGTCTTCACCAACGGCACGCAGGCCTACAGCTCCAGCGGCAAGGACAGCGTGCTGTACCTCGCCCAAGTTTGGAAGGAGTCGGAGTTCAACGTGGTCGGCAATGCGGGCGGATCGGAAGCCGTGTTCAACAGCGGCTCGTCGATCACGGTGAAGGTGGCGGTGAGCGATGGCTCGACCGCGGCGCCGTCCTGCGTGGCGAACTCCGGCACCACCGGCGAAAGCAACAACCTCAACCTCGGCAGCTGCACCGCCAGCAGCGGAACGTCGCCGTCGATCCAGTTCACCGAATCGAACTGAGGCGGCAGAAACGAGAAAGCCCGGGAATTCCCGGGCTTTCCTGGTAAGCCGCATCAAGCGACTTACTTTTTCTTCTTCGGCATGTACAGGTCGGTGATGGTGCCCTCGTAGGCCTCCGCGGCCATGCCCACCGATTCGCCCAGCGTGGGGTGCGGGTGGATGGTGAGGCCGATGTCCGCGGCCTCCGCACCCATCTCGATCGCCAGACACAGTTCGCTGATGAGGTCGCCCGCATGCGGGCCGACGATGGCGCCGCCGACGATGCGATGGGTTTCCTCGTCGAAGATCAGCTTGGTGAAGCCCTCGGTGCGATCGATGCCGATGGCGCGACCACTGGCGGCCCATGGGAACTTGCCCACGCCGACCTTGAGTCCCTTTTCCTTCGCCTCGCGCTCGGTGACGCCGACCCATGCCACTTCCGGATCGGTGAAGGCCACCGACGGGATCACGCGCGCATCGAAGTGGCTCTTCATGCCCGACACGACTTCCGCGGCGACACGCGCTTCGTGCGTGGCCTTGTGCGCCAGCATCGGCTGGCCCACCAGGTCGCCGATGGCGAAGATGTGCTTCACGTTGGTGCGCATCTGCGTGTCGACGTTGATGAAGCCACGCTCGGTCACGGCCACGCCAGCCTTGTCGGCGCCGATCTTGTTGCCGTTCGGCGCGCGACCCACGGCGACCAGCACGCGGTCGAACAGCTTGGTCTCGGGGATGCTCTCGCCTTCGTAGCTGACCTCGATACCCTTCTTGGTGGCCTTGGCCTCGACCACCTTAGTTCTAAGGTGCACGCCCTTGAGTTTCTTGCTGAGGCGTTGCGCCAGCGGCTTGATCAGGTCGGCGTCGGCCCCCGGAATGATCTGGTCCATGAACTCGACCACGGTCACTTCGCTGCCGAGCGAGGAGTACACGGTCGCCATTTCCAGGCCGATGATGCCGCCGCCGACGACCAGCAGCTTCTTCGGCACTTCCTTCAGCTCCAGCGCGCCGGTGGAATCCATGATGCGCTCGTCGTCCCATGGGAACGCCGGCAGCTTCACCGACTGCGAGCCGGCGGCGATGATGGCGTTCTCAAAGCGGATCAGCTTGGTGCCGTCGGCCGTCTGGACTTCCATCTCGTTCGGCGAGATGAAGGTACCCACGCCCTGCACGGTGCGCACCTTGCGCTGCTTGGCCATGGAGGAAAGGCCGCCGGTGAGCTTGCCGACCACCTTGGTCTTGAAGTCGCGCAGCTTATCGAGATCGATCTTGGGCGCGCCGAAGCTGACGCCGTGCGCGGCCATCGCTTCGGCCTCGTCGATCACGGCGGCGGCGTGCAGCAGCGCCTTGGACGGGATGCAGCCCACGTTGAGGCAGACGCCGCCAAGCGACGCATAGCGTTCGACCAGCACGGTGTCGACGTCGAGGTCGGCCGCGCGGAACGCGGCGGTGTAGCCGCCCGGGCCCGAGCCCAGCACGACCAGCTTGCATTCGATGTCGGCCGCTCTTCCAGACGATGATGCCGCTTGCGGCGCCTTCGCCTCCTCTCCCCTCTGGGGAGAGGATTGAGGTGAGGGGCGGGTGCTCGCGGGAGCATTGCTAGTGCCGGACTGAGGCGAGGTTGCCCCCTCACCCCGGCCCTCTCCCCGCTGGGGAGAGGGAGCAGGAGCGGCGGCCTTCGGCGCTTCCGCCGGCTTGGCGGCGCCAGCGTCCGATGCTTCGAGCACGGCGATCAGCGCGCCTTCGGACACTTCGTCGCCGACCTTGACCTTCAGCTCCTTGATCACGCCGGCGGCGCTCGACGGGATCTCCATCGTCGCCTTGTCCGATTCAAGCGTGATCAGGCTCTGTTCCTTGGCGACCGTGTCGCCGACCTTCACCAGCACCTCGATCACCGGCACGTTGTCGTGGCCGCCGATGTCGGGGACTTTGATTTCGATGGTGCTTGCCATGGGGGGATCCTTCGATTTCTTTTCGCTACGCAGGGAGGGGCGGCGCAAGTCCGCACCCTCACCCCAACCCTCTCCCCGGGGGAGAGGGAGCAGTTACAGGAGCAGGCGGCGGATGTCGCCCAGCTGCTGCGCGAGGTAGGAGGCGAAGCGCGCGGCGAGCGCGCCGTCGATCACGCGGTGGTCGTAGCTGAGCGACAGCGGCAGCACCAGGCGCGGGGCGAATTCCTTGCCGTTCCACACCGGCTTGGTCGCGGCCTTGGAGACGCCGAGGATCGCCACTTCCGGCGCGTTGACGATCGGCGTGAACGCCGTGCCGCCGATGCCGCCGAGCGAGGAGATCGAGAAGCAGCCGCCCGACATTTCGTTGGGGCCGAGCTTCTTGTCGCGCGCCTTCTTGGAGATCTCGCCGAGTTCGACGGCCAGGTCCAGCAGGCCCTTCTTGTCGCAGTCGCGGATCACCGGCACCACCAGGCCATCGGGCGTGTCCACCGCGATGCCGATGTGGAAGTATTTCTTGAGGATCAGCTTCTCGCCGGTTTCGTCCAGCGAGGCGTTGAACTGCGGGAACTTCTTCAGCGCCGCGACCACCGCCTTGATCTGGAACACCAGCGGGGTGATCTTGAGATCCTTGTTCTCCTCGCCGAGCTTCTTGCGGAAGGCTTCCAGCTCGGTGATGTCGGCGTCTTCGTGCTGCGTGACGTGCGGGATCATCGCCCAGTTGCGCGCGAGGTTCGCGCCGGAAATCTTCTGGATGCGCGACAGCGGCTTCTCTTCGATCTCGCCGAACTTGCTGAAATCGACCTTGGGCCACGGCAGCAGGTTGAGACCGCCGCCGGCTGCGACGGGCGCGCCGGTGGGACGCGCGCCGGAGGCGAGCGCGTGCTTCACGTAACCGGTGACGTCTTCGCGCTGGATGCGGCCACCGCGGCCGCTGCCCTTCACCTGGCGGATATCCACGCCCAGCTCGCGCGCGAAGGCGCGGATGGCCGGGCTGGCGTACGGGGCGTCGCCCGGCATGATGATCTTCGAATCGAACGGCGGGCGGGCCGTGGGCGCCACGTCGCCTTCCGGCGCGTTGCCGGGCACCACGCCGCGCGGCGTCGCGATCGGCTCGGGCTTCTCCTCGACCTTGGGCGCTTCCACCTTGGTGGGCGCGGCGGCCTGGGCCGGCGCAGCAGCAGGCGCGCCACCGGTGGCCTCAACCAGGGCGATCAGGCTGCCTTCGGAGAGCTCGTCGCCGACCTTGACCTTGATCTCCTTTACCACGCCCGCGAACGGCGCGGGCACTTCCATGGTGGCCTTGTCCGATTCCAGCGTGATCAGGCTCTGGTCCTTGGCGATGGTGTCGCCCACCTTCACCAGGATCTCGATGACCGGCACGTCGCTGCTGCCGATATCGGGCACCTTCACTTCCTGCACGCCACCACCGCCAGCGGGCGCGGCGGCAGGGGCAGCGGCCGGAGCCGGTGCGGGAGCGGACTTGGCGGGCGCTTCGGCCTTGGCCGGCGCGGCGGCGGGAGCCGGGGCCGGCGCCGGTGCGGCAGCCGTGCCTTCGGCCTCGATGATGGCGATCAGGGCGCCCTCGGACACCTCGTCACCCACCTTGAGCTTCACTTCCTTCACCGTGCCCGCGAACGGGGCCGGCACTTCCATCGTTGCCTTGTCCGACTCCAGCGTCACCAGGCCCTGTTCCTTGGCGACCTTGTCGCCCGGTTTCACCAGCACTTCGATCACCGGCACATTCTCGCTGCCGATATCGGGAACGCGTGCTTCTTTGAGGTCGGCCATGGTTTCTCCTACGGATGGCGATGGCGTGCCGTGCGGGGATGACGGCCGCGTAAGGCGTTAATCATAGCGAACGAGACCCCTTTCCGGACGCTTTTGGATCGGTTGAATGCACCATTCGCATACGTATGCACGACTTTGGTCCAAGGTTTCGAACGAACTGTTGCAGCGCCTCGGAAAACCGAGCGCCATCAAGGGCTCGCCGGGCATTCCACTTGGTCAGGTGGTCTGCTCCGGCGGGCGTCCCTGCATGAGGATGAAGTCGCGCTGCGGAGCCGCCAGGCTGATGCCGACGGCCTCGAAACGATCCTTGAGCGCGCGCAGCAGGTCCGTCTGCGCGCCCCAGCCATCGGCGCTGCCGGTGTAGCCGCGCACCACCAGGCCCACGCCGCTGTCGGTAAGGCTTTCGGTCCAGACGCCGGGCGCGGGATCGCGCAGGATGCGCGGATCGGCGGCGAGCAGTTCGCGGATGACATCCATCGCCTTGCCGATGTCGTCCTTGTAGCCGATGCGCAGCTTCACCTCGAAGCGGCGCGTGCCCAGGCGATTGAAGTTGATGATGGCGTCCGAGCCGATCTTGGCGTTCGGCACCACCGCCTCGCGGTTGTCGGGCAGCACCAACTGGGTATGCATCAGGCTCAGGCTCTGCACCGTGCCTTCCACGCCGCCCGCCTGGATGTAGTCGCCCACGCGGAACGGGCGGAACACGATCAGCAGGACGCCCCAGGCGAGATTGCTGAGCGAGCCCTGCAAGGCGAGCCCGATGGCCAGGCCACCGGCGCCCAGCGCCGCCACCAGCGGGGCGGACGGCACGCCGGCCTGTTGCAGCACCATCACGATGAGCAGTGCGATCAACACGCCATACATGAGGTTGCGCAGGAAGCCGGTGAGCGTGGGATCGACGTTGGCGCGATGCATGGCGCGTTGCGCGACGTTGGCCAGTCGCGCCGCGAGCCAGATGCCGATGAGCAGCATCAACAGCGCTATGACGACGTTGATGATGGTGTTGATGGTGCCTTCGGAAAGCGGCAGACGGGCCAGTAATGCGTGCATGGATCGCAGGTCTCTCGAGGGAAAAACCTCGCGAGCCTAGCAGCACGCCGATCAAGGTTCCGTTGCCGCCCGGGCATAAAAAAGCCGCGCCAGGGTTGGAGCGCGGCACAAGCGGGTCGTGCTGGGGAGCGTCGACCTTTCAGGATGCATGCACGGAGGTCGCCTCAATCGGCGCGTACATGATCGGCGGCTGTTACCAGCTTCTTGTTGTCCTTGTCCTCGTGCGTGACCAGCTTCAGCCGCGAACCGTCCTGCAGGCGGAACTGGAACTGTTGCTGCAATTGTTCGAGCGCACTGAACCTCGGGCACAGCGCGTCGGCACGCCTGTTCAATGCATCGGAACGACCGTCGATCTCCTTGTCGATGGTCTCGTCCAGCGAATCGGCGCGCGCCTGCAACGCGGCGACCTTGCTCTCGTCGCCGCTGAGCGCAGCCGTCACCGCCGCGCCAGCCACCTTGCCCACCAGGTCGGACACCGAACTCTGGATGCCCTGCCCGATCACGTCGTCCATCTCGTGCCGCTTCCACACGCCCTTGCCCAGCGTGTCGTCGATGCGGATGAGCGCCTGCTGGCGGTTGCGGTCCAGCCGCCCCACCATCTCGCTGCGTTCGCTCTCGTTGTCGGCGAAGGTCATCAGCACCGTGCGCATCGCGGCGAAGCCGATGTTCACGCCTTCGCGGGCAATGCCGGCGACTTCGGGCATCAGCGATCGCACGTTCTGTTCGTACTGGCGCAGTCGACCCGCATCGGCGGCGGACACCGCCACCTCGCGGCCATCCACGTGGAGCTGGCCGTCATGCATGAACACGTTGCCCGGATGGCCGTCCGTACGGCTGAACGCGATGCCGGCCGGCTGCACGCTCACGTCGTAGTCGGTCGAGTAGCCACAGTTCACGTCGTTGATCTGGTAGCCCTTGGCTTCGGCCATGCCGCCGAAGGCCAAGCCAGCCGCCATCGCGCAAGCGATCGGAATCGTACGCATGCCACTCGCCTCCCTGAGTACCGTGTCCATGCGCAAGCCGCATGGTTCCCCGGCACGATGCGCCGCGCCGCCGCCGCCGAGCATGGGCCAGGTGTCATGCCGTGCCATCGGTCATGGCTATGACGCAGTGCGCATAGGCAGGCCACGGAGAGGCACGCTAAGTTCACCCGGTGATCGCCATGAGGGGAGTCGTGGGATGCGCGAAAGGTGGGACGTGATCGTGGTGGGAGCGGGCCTCGCCGGCCTGGTCGCCGCCACGGAGCTGGCCGATGCCGGCAAGCGTGTGCTGGTGCTCGACCAGGAGCCGGAACAAAGCCTGGGAGGGCAGGCGTTCTGGTCGTTCGGTGGATTGTTCTTCGTCGATTCGCCGGAGCAGCGACGCATGGGCGTGCGCGATTCGCATGCGCTGGCGCTGGCCGACTGGATGGGCACGGCCGCGTTCGATCGCCCGGAAGACCATTGGCCGCGCCGTTGGGCCGAGGCCTACGTCGATTTCGCCGCGGGCGAGAAGCGCAGCTGGCTGCATGCCATGGGCATGCGCTGGTTTCCCGTGGTCGGCTGGGCCGAGCGCGGCGGGCACGGCGCAGTCGGGCACGGCAATTCGGTGCCGCGCTTCCACGTCACCTGGGGCACCGGCCCCGGCGTGATCGAACCCTTCGTGCGCCGCGCGCGCGAGGCGCAGGCCAGGGGCGTGTTGCAATTCGGTTTCCGCCACCGCGTCGACGAGCTCATCGTCGAAGGCGGTACCGTGGTCGGTGTGCGCGGCAGCGTGCTGGCCTACGACGAGGTGGAACGCGGCAAGCCCAGTTCGCGCGATGAAGTGGAACCGTTCGAGAAGCGTGCACAAGCGGTGGTCGTGTGCTCGGGCGGCATCGGCGGCAATCACGAGCTGGTGCGCAGGAACTGGCCGGAACGTCTCGGCACGCCACCGGCACACATGCTGTGCGGCGTACCCGCGCACGTGGACGGCCGCATGCTCGGCATCAGCGAAAGCGCCGGCGCGAAGCTGATCAACCGCGATCGCATGTGGCATTACGTGGAAGGCATCGAGAACTGGAACCCGATCTGGCCGATGCACGCGATCCGCATCCTGCCGGGCCCCTCGTCGCTGTGGTTCGACGCCACCGGCAACCGCCTGCCCGGCCCGCTGTGGCCCGGCTTCGATACGCTGGGCACGCTCGATCACCTGCGCCGCACCGGTTACGACTACAGCTGGTTCATCCTCGACCAGCAGATCATCCGCCGCGAATTCGCGTTGTCTGGTTCGGAGCAGAATCCCGATCTCACCGGCAAGAGCTGGCGACAGGTCGCCAAGCGTGCCGTCGGCAAGGGCGCGCCCGCGCCGGTGGAGGCGTTCAAGCAGCATGGCAAGGACTTCATCGTACGCGACACGCTGGACGATCTCGTCGCCGGCATGAACGCGCTGGCGGGCAACACGCTGCTCGACGTCGCGCATCTTCGCCGCGAGATCGAAGCGCGCGACCTGCAATTCGACAATCCCTACGCGAAGGACTCGCAGGTGATGGCCATCCACAACGCACGTCGCTACCGCGGCGACAAGCTGGTGCGCGTGGCCAGGCCGCATCGCATCCTCGACCCGGCCAATGGTCCGCTGATCGCGGTGCGGCTCAACATTCTCACGCGCAAGACGCTGGGCGGCCTGGAAACCGACCTTTCGGGTCGTGTGCTGGGACATGACGGCCAGCCATTGCCCGGCCTGTACGCCGCCGGCGAAGCGGCGGGGTTCGGCGGCGGCGGCCTGCATGGCTACCGCGCGCTCGAAGGCAGCTTCCTCGGCGGCTGCCTGTTCTCCGGCCGCGTCGCCGGTCGCGCTGCGGCCGCTGCCATCGCATGAGTGTGCATGCCTTGCCGCGCATCGCCGTCTATGGCGCGGGCAGCGTGGGCGGTTACCTGGGCGCGCGATTGCACGAGCACGCGCGGATCACCTTCGTGGGCCGCCGCCGCGTGACCGACGCCTGGCGATTGCACGGACTGGATTGGACCGACCTGCAAGGCCACGAGGGACACGTCGCGGGCCGCGCGCTGGACGTGCAGACGGATCCGTTCGCCGCCGCGAAGGCGCATCTCGTGCTGGTGACGGTGAAATCCGGCGCCACCGAAACCGTCGCACGCGAGCTTGCCGGCGTGCTCGCGCCCGGCGTCCCGGTGATCAGCTTCCAGAACGGCCTGCACAACACCGAGATCCTGCGCGCCGCCCTGCCCGGCCATCCGGTGCTGGCCGGCATGGTGCCGTTCAACGTGCTGCAGGCTCAGCCCGGCAGCTTCCACCAGGGATCGAGCGGCGAACTGATGGTGGCCTCGCACGCATCGCTGGCGCCGTTCGTGCCGTTGTTCGCCGCCGCCGGTTTGCCGCTCACCGTGCGCGAAGACATGCCCGCGGTGCAGGCGGCGAAGCTGCTGCTCAACCTGAACAACGCCATCAATGCGCTCTCTTCACTGCCGTTGCGCGATGAGCTGTCGCAGCGCAGCTGGCGACGCTGTCTGGCGCTGGCCCAGCGCGAGGCGCTTGCCGTGTTCGAGGCGGCGCACGTGCAGGCCACGCGCCTCACGCCGCTGCCCGCGCATTGGCTGCCACGCGTGCTGGAATTGCCGGACGCGTGGTTCCAGCGGGTGGCGTCGCGCATGCTGGCCATCGACCCCGTGGCGCGGTCATCGATGTGGGAGGATCTGCAACGCCATCGTCCCACGGAAGTGGATGCGATCAACGGCGAGATCGTGCGGATCGCACAGGCGCACGGCCTCGCCGCGCCCATCAACGCAAAGCTGGTGGAGCTGATCCATCAGGCCGAGCGCGCACCGCGCGAATGGCGCGCCGATGAACTGCTGCAGGAGCTGCAACACCGCCCGGCCCCACGGTAGGAGCGCACCCAGTGCGCGACCGCGGCGCGGCCTCCCGCGCATTGGCACGGTTGTCGCGACGCCCATCGCGCACTGGGTGCGCTCCTACAAATGCGGCTCGCTTCCATACAGCTCGCGACGCAGCACCCGCAGCGATAGCGTCTCCCACGCGGCCACGATCACGAGCACCAGCGTGGTCGCGCCAGCCAGCGCCAGCACCGACAGCATCGTGGCCGGCCAGCACAGCAGCAACAGCAGGACCAGCCCGACCAGGTGCGAGAACGGCAGGTTGGTATGGTTCACGGCCTGCTTGAACAACGCATTGCCCAGCAGGTAGAGCGCCGGCCCGCCCAGCAGTACGGCAGCCTGCGCCGCGCTCGCCATGGCGTGCGGATGGCTGAGGCTCAGTTCGTCGCCCACGGCACTGACCACGATGCCCGCCACGATCAGCAGGTGCAGATAGGTATAGCCCAGCCGCGCCGTGCGGCCGGGATCGGCGGATTCGCGAATGGAACGGCTGCCCCGTTCCACGGCCAGGTCGAAATAGATCCACCACATCGCCACGCAGCCGACGAATGCGATGCTGAAGGCCAGCCAGTCGTACGCTGCTCGCGGGCTCTCGGCAAAGCTGCTGCCGGTTACCACCACCGACTCGCCCAGCGCGATGATCACGAACAGGCTGCAGCGTTCGGCGAGATGCCCGCCTTCCACGTCCCACTCCAACGTGCTGGAGCGGCCAAGGCCGGGCACGTAGAAGTACAGCGCCGGGCCCAGGTATTCGATGCCAAGCGCCACCAGCCAGCACGCGAAGCGGGCGTCACCGGAAGCGAATCCTCCCGCGATCCACAGCACGCCCGACACCACCAGCCAGCTGGTGATGCGATGGAAATTGCGTTGCGCCGCGGGCGGCGAATGACGCAGCGCCCACACCATGAACAACGAACGCCCCACCTGCATGAAGGTGTATGCGCAGGCGAACACGATGCCGCGCCCTTCGAACGCCTGCGGCAGCGCGGTGGACAACAGCAAACCCGCGAACATCAGCACGAGCAGCAGCAGGCGCACGGCGAGCCGCTCGGGATCCAGCCAGTTGGTGATCCAGCCGGTGAAGATCCATACCCACCACACCGCGAGGAACAGCAGCAGCACGTGCAACGCGCCGGCCAGCGTCAGGTCGTGCAGCAAGGTATGCGAGAGCTGGGTCACCGCATAGACGAAGACCAGATCGAAGAACAGCTCGATGTTGGTGACCTTGCCATGCGCGCCCGCGTGACGCGCACGCAACAGGCTGGGCGCGTTCGCTCCTTCGGCATGGGGTAGTTCTGGCATGGCGCGACCTCCCTGGCATCGCGCCTTTTATCGCATGGGCGGCACCGCGCAGGAACCCTTGCGCGTGCCGCCGGTTCCATGCAGCGCCGCTCTAGCGGCCGCCATCGCGAATGGCGCTGATCCTGCCGTCCACGACCACGATGGTGACGATGCGGTTGCCCTGGCGGTACTGCCATTGCTCGCCGCCGGCGTCGCCGGCACTCCGGCCGCGCGCCTTGCGGCCCTTGGCGGTGCGAGGGCCCGTTGATGACTTGCCGTGCGACTTGTAGGAAGGCTTGCCCAGCAATTCGACTGCCCGGGTCGCACTGTCGCCCACCACCAGCACCTGGCTGCCCACCCGCAAGGTCCCGCTGCCCGCCTGTGCGGTGAACGCCACCGCCAGGCATATCCATCCGATGTATCCGCGCATGACGCCTCCCTGTCCGTGACCCGCGCCTCGCGCGGCGGGTTCACACTAGCGACAGGCAAGGCAGCAGCGGCAGGCGCCGCACGCCGTGCGCGGGTGTAGGAAGCGCGCCCGCTCAGCGCGTGCGATCGTCGATATCGGACACTTTGCCGCTGATGACGGTGACGGTCACGATGTGGCCGCCGTCGCGCTGGTACTGCCAACGCTCGCCCTGGTGCCCGCCGTACTCCGATTCCACCGGCTCCTTGAAATCCGGCTTGCCCAGCAACTGCATGGCGCGCACGGCGCTGTCGCCGACGGTGAGCACCTCGCTGCCGATGCGATAGGTGCTGCTGGCGTGGGCCGCCAGGCTCAATGACAACAGCAAGGTGACCAAGAGACTGCGGCGCATATCGAACTCCTTGTCGAAAACACGGTGGTGAAGGACCTAGAAACCCGATCCCGGGCGAGCCAGATAGGCCTGCTCGGCTTCGGTGCTGGATCGGCCAAGCACGGCATTGCGATGGGGAAAGCGGCCGAAGCGCTCAATCACATCGTGGTGGCGGCGCGCATAATCAAGGAAATTCTCGAACTGCGCACGCTGCCCTGCGGGAAGCTGCCCGACCAGGCGTTCGAACAGCTGCACGCAATGGCGTTGCAGCGAGAGGTCTTCCGCGTGTTCCAGGGGAAGATAGGCGAACAGCCGACGCAGCGGCGCGATCCGCTGGTCATCCGCCCGGGCAATGCCTTCCACTGCAAGCGCCTGCGCCTTCGCGTCGTGGGCCCAGGCCCGCGCGTCGTCGCGGTAGATGTTGCGGCTGAACTGGTCCAGCACGATCAGCAAGGCCAACCAGCCGTCCGGCGTGGCCGACCAGCCATCCAGTTCCCCGCGTGTCGCCGCCGCCAGCACGGCACCGAAACGCTCGCGCACCTGCGCGTCGAACGCATCGTCGCGGTCGAACCAGTGCACTCCGGCAGCGGGATCGAACCAGAACTGCAGCACGTCTTCCGGCGTTGGCATGCCTGCGCCCCTTGTTTGGTCTGGATGATGTGATCGGTCAGGCGTGATGGGTGCCGGCCAGGCAATGCATGTCGTGATGGATGCCGTGCAGGCGCGACAGCTGCACGCCAAGCGCGTGCGCCGATTCACGCGAGGCATGCGCCATCTGCTTCTCGAAGCGGTGCAGCAGTGCGCACTCGTTGCGCGCCAGCGAACGAACCCACGCCGAGTCACGATTGGATGACAAGCCGGCCGTCCATTCGGCGAGCGCGCTGCGGATCGACCCGGCCAGCGTGCCATGCCGCGCCGGCGTCATTCCGCTGGCGTGGGCCTGGACCTGCAGGTCGTCGATCAGCAGATCAAGCGTATGCAGGTTCTCCGCCAGCAAGGCCTGCAGGCCGGGTTCGCGCACTTGCGCGAGCGCGCGGCGGTACAGATCCCGGTCGTCGATGCCACGACGGATCAAGCTGTTGTAGCGCGGTACTCGAGCGTGCGACACAAGGCCGCCTCCTGAAAAAACAGCGAATTTCGACTCGATCCTCGCCCTTCCGCGCTTAGCAGAAGGTTAATCCAAGGTATGCGTGGCGTCGCGCTCAGCCTGTGTTCTACTGCCCGACCTGCAACAGGTTGAGCGGCTGCCCGCCGCTACCACGGATATCCTGCTGCAACTCCGCGAGCCGCTGTATCGAGGGACAAAGGGCCTGGATCTGCGGCGCCAGGGCCTGCATGCGCTGCTCGAGGCGTGGACGCAGCTGGGTGGCGAGGTCGGCGGCGGTATCACGCAGATTCGCGGCGGCCTGCAGATCGCCCGTCATCGCCGCGTTCATCGCCTGCTGCCCCAGATCGTTGGCAATCAGGGGCATCAGGTCGGCCGCGACCTGGTTCGCGTAGGTGTCGGCCAGGTTGCCCTGCCAGTCGTGCGTGCTGTTGCTCGCGGCCAGGCGTTGCTTGAGCTCCGCCGCCCGCGCGGCCACCCGACGATCCAGCTCCGCGCGCGTATCGGGGCTCAACGACAGGCGCGCACCCTCGTCGTGCATGCCCGACACCAGCAGATCCACACCCTTCGCCGCCACGCCCTTCACGCGAGGGACGAGGGCACGCAGTTCGCGTTCGAACAGCGCGAGCCGATCCTGTTCGTCCGGGCGCAGGGACACCGTGGCGCCGTCCGTGCGCAGGCGGCCATCATGCAGCTCCACCTGGTGCGGAGCCGGCTGCGGTCGATCGAACAACAGATGGTCCGGCGCCACCGTCAGGTCATAACTGCTGGTGGCATGACAGGTGGTGGCCAGGTCCTGCGCATGGGCGGCGACGCCGGCGAAGGAGACGGTCAGAGCGAGAAACAGGCGGCGGTACATGGGATGCCACGGTAGCAAGCGGTGCCGCAGCGATAACCCGTGCGGCGGCAACCGCGGCTGAATCACCGCGATGGCCGCGACGGACGCAGCTCGCGGAAACCCGCTTTCACCGCCGGCCGCCCCAGCCACCAGGCGAGCCACAGCAGGATTGGCACGGCGACCGCCTTGGCCGCCATCGCGATCACGAACGAGCGGCGCACGTGGTCCAGCGCCTGCAGCGACGCGGGATCCAGCGGCGCCTGTGCGTTGGTCATCGCCACGCCCTGGCTGAATTCGCGCCACTGGGAGAGCAGCAGCAGGCCACCAGCGACGCCCCAACCCAGGGCCAGCAGGATCGACAGCACCTGCAGGGCCGGGCGCGCCCACGCCTGCCGCAGGATCGCGCCGGCGCAGACCACCACCACGCCGAAGGCGATCAGGAAATAGCCCACGTCCCATGCCAGGATCTTGCGCAACTGCCAGGCATCGCTGGTGTTTCCGGGCGGCAACTGCTTGAGTACGGCCCATACCTGCTCGCCGTGCACCGCGTACTGCAGGCAGCCATAGGCCGCGAGCAGCAGCATCAACCAGGCCACGATGCGCCACAGCGCAAAGCCATCCGTGTGTCCGGTACCACGCACTTTCAGGAACATCAGGAAGAGGCCTTCAACGAAGTGAGATCGGCCAGCACCTGCGCGGAGTTCTTCTCCGGGTCCACGTCCTGGTAGACCTTGGCGACCTTGCCTTGCGGATCGATCAGGAAGGTGGTGCGGCGCGCGTACTTGAAGCCGACCTTGGACGCGAGCACGCCATAGGCCTGCGCCGTGCTGCCGTCGGCATCGGAAAGCAGCGGGAACGGCACGTGGTACTTGGCGGCGAATTCCGCATGCGACTTCACGTCGTCCAGGCTTACGCCAAGCACCTCCGCGCCGGCCTTGCGCAGCTTCGCGATGTCGTCGCGGAAGGTGCATACCTCGGTGGTGCAGCCGGGCGTGAAGTCCTTCGGGTAGAAGTACAGCACGACCCAGTGGCCCTGGTGATCAGCCGGCGTATGCCATTTGCCGTTCTGGTCCTGCAGGCGAAATGCCGGTGCCGGCTGGCCTGCACTCGGCAGGGCGGACGCCTCGTCGGCCTGCACGGGGACCACCAGGCCCAGCAGCAGGACCAACAGCAACAGCAGCGAAAGACGTCGCATGACGGCACTCCGGTTTCATGAAAAAACCGGTGCAGTGTACGCGTTACTCCGGCAAAACAAAGGGCGCCTCGCGGCGCCCTTCGTCCTTGCGCTGGGATACTCAGCGACGGGTGATGCTGAAGGCGCCCACCGAAACGCCGAGGTTCACGCCTTCGCCGCTGCCGTGCAACGCCAGCGACGTCGTGCCCTTGGTAAGCACCTGGGCTTCGCCGCTCTTGACCACGCCCGCTTCGGCGCCGGCCTGCGCATAGTCACCGAACACATCGTCGATGCTGCGCACATGGCTGATGTCACCCTTGCCGTTGTCGATGCGGTACTTGCCGGCAGTCAGGCCACCGCCGTTCACCGTGATCTTCACGTTGGCGCGCTGGCCGTTGCTGCACACCACCGTGCCGCTGCCTTCCGCATGCTTGTAGATGATCGACCAACCGGACAGGCTGAAGCTCAGGTCGCACTTCACCTCGGCCTCGGCGGCGCGCGCGGTGCTCACCGGCAGCGCCGTGGTCACGCCAGCGCAAGCCAGCACCAAAGCTGCCATTACGAACGTACGCTTCATCATCGTGTTCTCCTTGGCTCTATGGAACTTGATAGTCCGACTGCCATTGTCGACAGACTTGCTGAACGAAAAGGCATGCGCACCGAAGGCCATTCATACTCCGCTGCCTTCGTGAATATGGCGTAGAAACAACGCTTGATGCCGCACTAACAAAGTCCCGCGCACACTAGTCGCAAGGAAGCAGCGAGGACGATGCCATGAAAACCAGGGTCTCCATTCTTTTCATTGTCGCGTGGGCATGGGCCGGCAGCGGACCGGCCCTCGCGCAGTCGTCCACCTCGCCTCCGCCGAAGAAGACGCACACCGTATGCGAGGACGTCGTCGTGCAGGACCAGCCCAAGGACAAGCATCAGATCGCCGGCATGGCGATCGGCGGCGTGGCCGGCGGACTGCTCGGCAACCAGGTCGGTGGCGGCAAGGGAAAAACGATCGCGACGGTAGCGGGCGCCGCCGGCGGCGCGTACGCTGGCAAGAAAGTGCAGGAGAACCAGCAGTCGAAGAACACCCACGTCGAGCGTCGCTGCCGTGAGGTTCCCAACTGACCGGTTCGCCCATCCAGGCCAAAGGGGTACGCATGCTGAAGTATTCGCTGGTCGGCTATGACGGTTCCGCCTCGTCGCAGCGCGCCGTCCGCTTCGCCGCCGAACTGGCCCGCGCCAGCGGTGGACGGGTCCGCGTGGTTTCCGTGCTGCAGATGACCGAAGGCAGCGCCGACACGTGCGCATTGATGATGACCGATCCAGGCACCGGCAAATGCTCGCGACTGCTTGCCGAGGTGAAAGAGCTGGTGCCCGACTCGGCGTCCCTCATCGATGCCGAGGTCGTGCGCGGAAGCCCCGGCGATGTGCTGCTGGAGCAGGTGAGCCGCCACAGCATCGACCACATCGTGATCGGCCATACCGAGCGCGGCGCGCTCGCCCGCTGGCTCCTGGGCTCGGTATCCGGCGACGTGCTGCAGCGGTCCCACGTGCCGGTCACCGTGGTGCGCTGAAGCCCCGCGCTCTCCGTCGTCGCCTCCGGGTCGGCGCGCGTTAATCCCGCGCGGCCTTCCGGTCGTATGCTGTTGTCACATAATCGTCATGCCGGCCGGCGCCGCGCCCCGCGGCGACCGCCCAATCGCACAGGAATGTCCGCGTGAGCTACACCACTTCGTTGCCCTGGACCTTGGAAAGCCTGGACTTCAGCCGTATCGAGATCCAGCGCATACGCCAGAACGAGGACCTGTTCTTCCTGCTGTGCAGCGCCTCCTTCGTGGAAAGCGGCTCGGACCTGTACACGCACAACCTGGTCGACCACTTCGCCGGCGACGAAGAGCTGCAGACCTGGCTGAGCCAGCACTGGGAACACGAGGAACTGCAGCACGGCCGCGCGCTCGCCGCCTACGTGAAAGCCGTATGGCCGGAATTCGACTGGGAGCGCGGCTTCGCCTCGTTCTGGAACGAGTACGGCGCGATGTGCACCAACGAACAGCTCGAAAGCAGCCGCGGCCTGGAACTTGCCGCCCGTTGCGTGGTGGAAACCGGCACCGCCAGCCTGTACCGCGCGCTCAACGACATCACCGACGAACCGGTGCTCAAGCAGCTCACCAACCACATCAAGAGCGATGAGGTGCGGCACTTCAAGCACTTCTACCAGCACTACCGTCTCTATCGCGAACGCGAGGGCTTCGGTCGTTACAAGGTGTTCCGCGCCATCCTGCGTCGCGTCAACGAGATCAAGAGCGAGGACAGCGACGTCGCGCTGCGCCACGTGTTCAACCAGTGCTATCCCCAGCACAAGGACAACGAGGCGGAGTTCCGCCGCGTGACCGGGCGGGCGCAGGCGTTGTTGCGGCGGAATATACCGGCCGAAATGACGGTGAAGATGCTGCTGAAGCCGCTGGATCTGCCGCCGCGACTGCAGAGCGCGATGGAGCGGCCGCTGGCGAAAATCGCGGAGAAGCTGTTCTTGCATTGATGGGCAAGCTGGCGTGAGCGGAGTGCCGCCGCTGTGTTGTAGGAGCGCACCCAGTGCGCGACCGCAGCGTTGCGGCGTGGCGCGCTAGTGAGCTATCGCGACCACCGTCAACAGATGCATAAATGGCACGCTGCGGTCGCGCACTGGGTGCGCTCCTACAGGCGAGTCGCAACGCGCGCCGGCTCCTCTACGCACGAAGCATCACGGCGCAAGGTCGCCCGTCACTTCTCCGGCCGCTGCATCTCCTCCACCTCGCGTGGCTTGCCCTGCTGCGGTTCGTTGAGCTTGGCTATGTCCACCGGGCGGATCTGCTTGATGAAGCATGGTGCGTCGGCGGCGCCGGTGATCACGCGGTCGAAGCGCGCGGATACCTCGCTGACGCTCGAAGTCAGGCCGATATGGTTGGTGAATTGCAGGTTGCGGCATTTGCCGTCGAGGTCCAGCAGCCACGCTTCGTTGGACCGCGTATAGACGGCCAACTGCTCATCGCTCAGCGGTTCCCACGACCACAGGCTGAAATAGTGGAAGCTCTGGACGGGTGCGCCCGCGGCGGCGGCATAGGCCTGCTGGCGGGCGTTGAGGCGCGTCGTGTATTCCTGGCCGACGCGCGCGCAGGCGCCCAGCAGCAGCGCGGCGCCGATGATCAGAACGGGTTTGATGGCCATCGCGGCGTACTCATGAGGGGATGCATTTAAAAACGCGCGAACGCTGTGCGGGTGGACGCGTTACTTCTTCTTCGCCGGCTTGGACACCGACTGCCACTTCGCCGGATCGAAACCACCTACCTCGTAGACCAGGGTGACCTTCTTCTCGCCGTCCTGCATGGTCACATCCATAGTGATCTTCTTGGCCTTCTCCATCTGCGCGATGAAGCCCTTGTCGTCCTTGAACAGCAGCGCCGGCTCGCCGGTGGTGGGTGCAAAGGCACTGATGCTGCCGGGCTTGCCGTCGAAGGTGGCCTTGATCGAGCACACGCCCTTGCACACGAAACCGTGGCGGCCCCCGGTGTTGTAGAGGAAGACGTTCTGCCCCCAGTCGGTGTGCCGGCGCAGGATCAGGTTCACGCGATCCTCGGCGGTCGACTGGCTGTTGGCGATGGTGGCGGTGGACTGCGTGCCACCTTGCATCGGCGACACCTGGTAGAGCCACAGGCTGGCCAGGCGGTTCTTCTCGCTGTTTTCCTTATAGCGCTTCTCGATCTCGGGCAGGCTCTGCTGCACTTCCCTGGCGGCGTCGCTGTTGGGATAGCGGCTGACGATCTCCTTGCCCATCGTCACGGCCATCTCGTCGTTGTGGATGCGCAGCAACTGGCGATAGGTATCGAGCTTCTGTGCGGAATCGTCGGCGGGTGCCTGGGCCTGCTGCGGTGCCGGTGCCTGGTCTCCCGACTGGGAGCATGCAGCCAGGGCGAGTGCCATGCAGAAGGAGGTGCCGACAAGGCCAGGACGAAGCAGGTTCATGGGCGAGGCGTCCGGTAAAGGGAAGGCGTTTAGAGTGGAACGGTGGGGCGGGCGAGTGCAACTGTTCGCTTCATCGCTGTAGGAGCGCACCCAGTGCGCGAACAGCCCGCATGTACTCCTTTACGGATGAGCCTGGTGCGCCGCGGTCGCGCACTGGGTGCGCTCCTACAGAGAGCTTTGGTGTCACGCGCCGACGGGGGTTTCACCGAAGCGCTCGCGCAGCTGCGCGCGGTAGCGTCGGCTGCAGGGGATGTGGGCACCGTCGCGCATGGTGAGGCGGGCGTCGCCGGTTTCCAGGGGTTCGATCTCGGCCAGATGGTCGAGGTTGATGAGGTAGCTGCGATGTACGCGCAGGAAACGCGAGGGATCGAGCCGCTCCTCGATGCCGGCCATGGTGGCGCGCAGCGGGTAGTCGCGCCCGCGCACGTGCAGGTTCACGTAATTGCCGGAGGCCTGCAGCCATTCGATGTCGCGCGCGGCCACCAGGAATTCCTTGCCGAGCTTGCGCACCAGAAAGCGTTCCGGACGATCCACCGGTTCCACCGGGGGGCCCTCGTCCGGTTCGGCCAGCAGGCTCGCTTCGCCCTGCAGGCGGCGCACGAAGAAGCCGTAGAAGGAAATCAGCGACACGAACGACAGATAGGTGCGGAAGTCCTTCAGGTACTCGTAGAAGAGTTCCACGGGCACATTGCCGAACCGGTAATGGCTGCCCATGGCCAGGTAGGCGAGCGAGCGCAGGCCGACCATGGCGCCGACATGGACCAGGCAGAACGGCACGGTCAGCAGCACGTGCACCTGGAGGCTTTGCCGCCAGGTATCGAAGCGCAGCGGCCAACGCCGGGTCGCCGCCACCACGAAGGGCACCAGCGCCAGGATCACCAGGCTGCTGCTCGCCTCCCACACCCAGGGTTCCAGGTTCGAGGTGCCGCTGCTGTGGTAGACGTGGTCGAACCACGATACCAGCCCGTTGAAGACCGTGTTCGCGGTGAGCATCACCACCCAGAAGCCGACCTCGAAAGGCCGGCGCCAGCGCTGGAATCCCTGATAGTCCAAACCGATCCGTGTCGTCATGGCCCGGATTCTACGTGGACGCGGCGCCGGCGCCGCATGTTCGTCCCGGCGTGCCCTCCATTCGTCCCTCATCCCCTGCCATCAATCACTTGGCGGCGGACAGCGGCGACCTCCATGGACAGCATGGAGCCATCCCGCCACTGGAGCTGCCCCGATGAACCGCCGCCACGACATCGACGCCCTGCGCGTCCTGGCCTTCGGCCTGCTGATCCTCTACCACCTGGGGATGCTCTACGTGAGCGACTGGGGGTTCCACCTCAAGAGCCACTATCTCGCCGGCTGGCTGCAATACCCGATGTTGTTCCTGAACCGCTGGCGCATGGACCTGCTGTTCCTCATCTCCGGCCTGGCCGTCCACTTCCTGCGCGGACGACACCCGTTGCCCGTCGTGGCCTGGAGACGGACCGTGCGACTGCAGCTGCCGCTGCTGTTCGGCATGGCCGTGGTCATCCCGATCCAGCCCTACGTCCAGGGGGTGGACAATGGCCTGGTGGCGCCGGGCTTTGGCACCTTCCTGCTGCGCTACTGGACGGGTGGCCCCTGGCCGGCGGGCGCCTTCGACGGCTGGCAGTTCGGCGTGACCTGGAACCACCTGTGGTACCTGTCCTACGTATGGGTCTACACGATGGTGCTGCTGGCGCTGATTCCCTTGCTGGAATCGCCGCTCGGGCAACGCGCCGTCGCCGCCTGCCGGCGCCTGCACGGCATCGCACTGCTGGTCGTGCCCGCTGTCCCGCTGATGGTCTATTCGGCCCTGCTCGCCAACCGTTTTCCGCAGAACCATGCGCTGCTCAACGACTGGCATGCGCATGCCCAGTACGGCACGGTGTTCTTCTATGGCTATCTGCTGGGCACGCGTGGTGGCCTGTGGGATGAACTGGCGCGGCTGCGTTGCGCTTCACTCGCAACGGCACTGCTGTGCTTCGCGGGATTCCTCTGCCTCGATCGGTTCATGGATGCCTCGCCGCTGGCGCCCGCCGCCATGGCGGCAGTACACGAGGTGCTGCGCGCGCTGAACTATCTCTACACCTGGACCGCCATCGCCGCCGTGCTGGGCTGGGGGCACCACTATCTGAATCGCCCGTTCCGTTGGCTGCCGTATGCACGCGAGGCGGTGTTCCCGTGGTACGTGCTGCACCAGAGCATCATGCTGGCCGCCGCGTACTGGTTGATTCCGCTGCGCCTGGGTGCGGTGCTGGAGCCGCTGCTGGTGCTGGCGTGCACCGTGGCTGGCTGCGCGCTGCTGCATGAATTCGCCATACGCCGTTCGCGCTGGCTGCGCCCCTTGTTCGGACTCGATGCGAAGCCTCGCGTCGCCGCGAGCGAATGTGGCGTGGCGCTCCCGCAGCAAACCCAGCACGCATGACGCCGCCATGGGCAGCGCGGGCTCGTCAGCTCTCGCTGCCCATGGTGGAATCGAGATGTTCCACGCGACGGATATCGCCCAGCCAGACGTAGCAGCTCCAATCGGGCACGTCGGGGCGCTCGAGGCGGACCACGCCGTTGATGCCTTCGTTCTCATCGCCGTCGCGGAACAACTGCACGTTCGGACGCTCGCAGACCACACCGTCGTAGATGCTGCCGTCCTTGAGCAGCAGGACCACGTGTCCGTTGGTGGGCAGCTCCTGCACCAGCGATTCCAGCCGACGGATGTGGACGGGATCCGTATAGACGCGTTCAGCAAACTGGCCCATGAGGCACCTCGCGACTTGCCTGGTTGCGTTTCACGCTAGAGGCAGCGTCGCCAAGAACAGGTCAACATGCGGGGAGATCGGTGTGAAGGCGCTGAATCTTGCCCCTGCGCTTCAGCCGCCGATAATGCGCGGGACCTCGTCAGGAATATCCATGCCCTCCCCCACGTCGCCCGCGGCGGATGCCCTGCGTTCGCATCCCGCCTTCGTCCAGTTCTGGTTTGCGCGCATCTGTTCCGGCTTCGGTTTCCAGATGTTGTCCGTGGCGGTGGGCTGGCAGGTGTACGCCATCACCGGCCGAGCCTTCGACCTGGGCCTGATCGGCCTCGTGCAATTCATTCCTTCGGTCGTGCTGGCGTTGCCGGCGGGACACGTGGCGGACCAGTTCGAACGTCGCCGCATCGTGCTGCTGGGACAGATCGTCGACATGCTGGCGATCGCCGCGCTCGCGGTCATCAGCTTCCTGCACCAGGCCCATGAGGCTTCGATACTTGCGCTGGTGTTCGTGATCGGCGTGGCCAAGGCTTTCGAATTTCCGGCGATGCAGTCGATGTTGCCCGCACTGGTGCCGATGAGCGTGCTTCCCCGCGCCATGGCTGCCAGCGCGTCGGCGGGACAGGCCGCGATGATCATGGGCCCTGCGATCGGCGGTCTGCTGTACGTCGCGGGCCCGGGCGTGGTCTACGCGACATGCGCCCTGCTGTATCTCACCGCCGTGCTGCTGATGGCACACCTGCGCTACGAGCAGGCGCAACCGAAGCGCGAGCCGGCCACGCTGAAGACCCTGTTTGCCGGCGTGCATTTCATCCGCGCGCGGCCCGACGTGCTCGGCGTGATCTCGCTCGACCTCTTTGCCGTGCTGCTGGGCGGCGCCGCCGCCCTGTTGCCGATCTTCGCCAAGGATGTGCTGCATACCGGTCCATGGGGTCTGGGCCTGCTTCGCGCGGCGCCTGCCGTGGGCGCGCTGCTCATGTCGCTATGGCTGACCCGCCAAAACATGGAGCGACACGTGGGTCCGATCATGTTCGCCTCGGTGGCCGGGTTTGGCCTGGCGACGCTGGTGTTCGCCGTTTCCACCGCGCTGTGGCTGTCGCTGCTGGCGCTGTTTGCGCTGGGCGCGTTCGACATGGTGAGCATGGTGATTCGCGGTGCGCTCGTACAGCTGGATACGCCCGACGACATGCGAGGGCGTGTCAGCGCGGTGAACGCGATCTTCATCAACACGTCCAACCAGCTCGGCGAATTCGAGTCGGGCCTGCTTGCCGCGTGGGTCGGTGCGGTGAACGCCACCCTGATCGGCGGCATCGGCACGCTTGTCGTGGTGGCACTGTGGATGGCGATGTTTCCCACGCTTCGCCGTAGGCAGCGGTTGCATACGGAGCCTGCGCCGTCACCATCCTGAACTTTGCATGCGGCGACAACCACCGCTGCGTCGCTATGGCTCCATCACTTGACGGACGTCATGGCCGCACCGCGCGGAGTTCCTAGCATGTGCAGGCTCACCGCCCCTGCACGGATGATCCTCCCCGCATGAATGTCGATATCGTGGTGGTTGGTGCCGGCCCTGCCGGCCTCTGTTTTGCGCGCGCCCTGGCCGATACCGGGCTCAGCATCGTGGTGATCGAACGGCAACCGCTCGGTGCGTTGAGCGAACCGGCTTTCGATGGACGCGAGATCGCCCTGACCCAACGCTCCGTGCGCATCCTGCGCAAGCTGGGCCTGTGGGATCGCCTGGGGGCGTCGGACATCTCGCCGCTGCGCACCGCTCGCGTGCTCAACGGGCATTCGCTTCATGGCCTGAGCGTGCTGCCCACCGGCACGGGCGATGCGGAGCTGGGTTTCCTGGTGCCCAACGACCGCATCCGCCGCGCGGCCTATGCCAGCGTGCAGCAGGAGCCGCGCATCACACTCGTGACCGATACGGCCGTGAGCTCGGTGTCGCTGGCCGATGGCCACCCGCAACTGCAGCTTGCCGATGGCACCAGCGTGGTCGCGCGCCTGGTCGTGGCCGCCGACAGCCGCTTCTCGTCGCTGCGTCGCGACGCGGGCATTTCGGTCGACATGCATGACTTCGGCAAGACCATGCTCGTCTGCCGCATGGCATTGGAGAAATCCCACGATGGCGAGGCGCTGGAGTGGTTCGATCACGGACAGACCATGGCGTTGCTGCCGTTGCACAACGGAGAGGCTTCGGTCGTGCTGACCTTGCCGGGCCACACCATGAAATCCGTGATGGCACTCGATGACGGGCAGTTCAACCAGGACATGCGCCGGCGCTTCGATGGCCGTTTCGGCGCGATGAGCCTGACCAGCACGCGCCATACCTATCCCCTGGTCGCCACCTACGCCCATCGCTTCATCGGTCCTCGCCTCGCACTGATCGGCGATGCCGCCGTGGGCATGCACCCCGTCACCGCGCATGGTTTCAATCTCGGCCTGCTCAGCGTGGACACGCTCGCCGGCCAGATCCGCCGCGCGCACGCCGCCGGCCAGGATTTCGCCTCAGCCCGCGTGCTGCAGCGCTATGAGCGCGCGCACCGCGTCGCGACGCTTCCGCTTTACTTCGCCACGCAGGCCATCGTGAAGCTCTACACCGACGATCGCCTGCCCGCGCGCGTGGCGCGCACCGCCCTGCTGCGTGCGGCCCAGGCCACGCCGCCGTTCCGGCGCACGCTGGCCCGCATGCTCGAAGCCCAGGATCGCGACGATCGCCCGACGCCGACGTCCGGATGAACGGCCAACGCCGGTGTTTACGCGTCACTCACGCGAGCGCTGGCAACGTGGCTCTTCATTCTGCGAGGAGCACGCCATGGGCCGACCCTACGACATCGAAAACACCGTCAATGGCGTCCGCGAACGGGTGGGCGACCGCATCCGCCACTATGCAGGCGAAGCCGCCGACCGCGCAGACGACCTGATGGAACGCGGGCGCGATGCGCGCCGCCGCTTCGGACGCAACCGCAACACCTACGCGCGCCGCATCGGCCACGCCGCGGAAGACTTCGCCGACGAAGCCAACTACCAATACCGCCGTCTGCGCCGCCATGTATCACGACATCCGGTCGCGACCACGGCCATCGTGGCTGGCACGGTCGGCGCGTTCCTGTTGTTGCGGCATTTGTTCCGTGATCAGGATGACTGAGGTGTTTCTTTTTCCGTGGCATAAAAAGACCCGCCGTTTGGCGGGTTTTTTTATGGCATGCGGAGTGGTCCGGCGAGGAGCCGAAAACATGAAGACCGGCGCGAAGGGCTGTAGCGCACAGGGTGCGCTCCCACAACATAGGAAAAGGCCGCGCCAGTTAAGTGAATAGGACGAGCGCGCACCAGGTACGCCCCTACAAAAGAGGGAGGGCACCGGCGAAAAAAAAGGCCCGCTGGATCGCAGCGGGCCTTCTCATCCTGCTTCCTCACCCAAAGGGAAGGAAAGAACCGAGCATCAAACCGTCAGCGGATTCGGCTTTTCCGGATCGAGCTTGTAGGTCTTGATGGCGCGGGCGACGTCCTTCGCGTTGACCTTGCCGTCCTTCGCCAGCGCGGCCAATGCGGCATGCGCGATCCAGTAGCGATCCACCTCGAAGAAGCCACGCAGGTGTTCGCGCGTATCCGAACGGCCGAAACCGTCGGTGCCCAGCACCGTGTAGCGCATGCCATCCGGCATGAAGGCGCGGATCTGGTCGGCGAACTCGCGCACGTAGTCGGTGGCGGCGATCGCCGGACCCTGGCGGCCCTGCAGCAGGCCGGTAACGAACGGCACGCGCTGCTCGGCTTCCGGATGCAGACGGTTCCAGCGCTCGGCGTCGAAACCGTCGCGACGCAGTTCGCTGAAGCTCGGGCAGGACCAGATGTCGGAGGTAACGCCGAAGTCCTTCTCCAGCAGTTCGGCGGCGGCAATCACTTCGCGCAGGATCGTGCCCGAACCCAGCAGCTGCACGCGCGGCTCGCCCTTCTTCGGCTTGCCGGCGTCCTTGAACAGGTACATGCCCTTGATGATGCCTTCCTCGACGCCCTGCGGCAGGTCGGGGTGGCTGTAGTTCTCGTTCATCACGGTGATGTAGTAGTAGACGTCTTCCTGCTCCTGCACCATGCGACGGGTGCCATCCTGCAGGATCACCGCGATTTCATAGGAGAACGTCGGGTCGTACGACTTCACGTTCGGAATCGCACCGGACAGCAGGTGCGAATGGCCGTCCTCGTGCTGCAGGCCTTCGCCGTTCAGCGTGGTACGGCCCGCGGTGCCGCCGATCAGGAAGCCGCGTGCACGCATGTCGCCGGCCGCCCAGGCCAGGTCGCCGATGCGCTGGAAGCCGAACATCGAGTAGTAGATGAAGAACGGCAGCATCGGCTGGTTGCTGATGCTGTAGCTGGTGGCCGCGGCCATCCAGGCGGCCATGCCGCCGGCCTCGGAGATGCCTTCCTGCAGCACCTGGCCCTTCTGGTCTTCGCGGTAGTACAGCAGCTGGTCGGCGTCCTGCGGACGGTACTTCTGGCCGAACGGCGCGTAGATGCCGATCTGGCGGAACATGCCTTCCATGCCGAACGTGCGGGCCTCGTCGGCCACGATCGGCACGATGCGCTCGCCGATCTGCTTGTCGCGCAGCAAGAGGTTCATGCCGCGCACGAGCGCCATGGTGGTGGAGATCTCGCGCTCGCCGGTGCCGTTGGTGATCTGCGTGAACGCCGAGAGATCCGGCGCCTTCAGCTTCACGTCGGTCTGGCGGCGACGCTGCGGCAGGAAGCCGCCCAGCGCGCGGCGACGCTCCATCATGTACTGCACTTCCGGCGAATCCTTGCCCGGGTGGTAGTACGGCACCTCGGCCAGCTTGTCGTCCGTCACCGGGATGTTGAAGCGGTCGCGGAAGTGGCGCACGGCGTCGGCGTCCAGCTTCTTCTGCTGGTGCGTCGGGTTCTGCGATTCGCCGGCCGAGCCCATGCCGTAGCCCTTCACCGTCTTGGCCAGGATCACCGTGGGCATGCCCTTGGTGTTCACGGCCTGGTGATAGGCCGCATAGACCTTGTGCGGGTCATGACCGCCGCGGTTGAGGCGCCAGATGTCGTCGTCGGACAGGTTGGCGACCATCTCGCGCGTCTCCGGATACTTGCCGAAGAAATGCTCGCGCGTATAAGCGCCACCGAAGGCCTTGCACGCCTGGTACTCGCCGTCGACCGTTTCCATCATCAGCTTGCGCAGCACGCCCTTCGTGTCGCGGGTGAGGAGCGGATCCCAGTAGCTGCCCCAGACCACCTTGATGGCGTTCCAGCCAGCGCCGCGGAACACGCCCTCGAGTTCCTGGATGATCTTGCCGTTGCCGCGCACCGGACCGTCCAGGCGCTGCAGGTTGGCGTTGATGACGAACACCAGGTTGTCCAGGCCTTCGCGGCCGGCCAGCGAGATGGCGCCGAGCGACTCGGGCTCATCGGTTTCGCCGTCGCCCATGAAGCACCAGATCTTGCGATCGGTCTTCGGCATCAGGCCGCGGTTTTCCAGGTACTTCCAGAACTGCGCCTGGTAGATCGCCTGGATCGGACCCAGGCCCATCGACACCGTCGGCACCTGCCAGTAGTCCGGCATCAGCCACGGATGCGGGTAGGACGACAGGCCACGACCATGGCCGGCCACTTCCATGCGGAACAGGTCGAGCTGTTCCTCGGAGATGCGGCCTTCCAGGAACGAGCGTGCGTAGATGCCCGGGCTGGAATGGCCCTGGTGGAACACCAGGTCGCCCGGATGGTCGGCGCTCGGTGCGCGCCAGAAATGGTTGAAGCCCACGTCATACAGCGTCGCCGAAGAGGCGAAGCTGGCGATATGGCCGCCCAGCTCGCCCGGCTTGCGGTTGGCGCGCACCACCATGGCCATCGCGTTCCAGCGGACCAGCGTGCGGATGCGCCATTCCATCGCCGCGTCGCCGCTCATCTTCGCTTCGTTGGCGGGCGCGATGGTGTTGACGTATTCGGTGGTCGGGTTGAACGGCAGGTAGCCGCCGGCCCGGCGGGTCGAATCGACCATCTTCTCCAGCAGGTAATGCGCGCGCTCGGTGCCGTCATGGTTGATGACCGCATTGAGCGATTCGACCCATTCCTGGGTTTCGGTGGGGTCGAGGTCCTGGTGAAGGATGTCGTCGAGCTGATCCATGGGGAGCTTCTCTCCGCGGCGCCCGGGGGTTGGCGCGGCAATAGGTGGACGCCCCCTGGGCGAGGAGGCGGGAAACCCTCCGAGTGTAGCTCCGGCGGCCTTTTTCGCCAATTGGATCGAGACAATACGGCCGCGAATGGGTGGGTCCGGAGATCCGGACCCACCGCGTCCCTTACGGGTCGAACTTCTTCTCCACGCCCAGCTGGATCGACTGGTTGTCGCGCGTGCTGTTGTCCAGCAGGTTCTGGTACTCCGCGCGCAACGACCAGCCGCTGACCGTCTGCAGCATCACGCCCGCGCCGACCAGGGTGTGGTTGCGCGAGGTGCCGCCCAGCGAGGCGGAGTACAGGGGGCCACCCAGCAGGTCCGCATAGCGCATGGCGGCCACGCTGGAACCCTGGAAGTCGTGCCGGAATTCGGCACGCAGCTGCGGCATCCACACACCGTAGTCGCGCTTGGCCACCCACTGCGCGCGCAGGCCCAGCACGCCGGTGCTGGTCTTCACCGTCTGGCTCTCGTACTGCAGCGCGTAGATGTCGTCGCCATGCTCGGTGTAGCTGTCGAGGCTGGCGCGGGCGAAGTCGAAGCGACCGTACGGGGACACCAGCATGCCGTCCTGCGTGCGGTGTTCGTAGCCCACCGACAGCGAGGCGAACAGCTGCGTGCCATCGCGGCTTCCGTGCACCGTGTTGCCGTTGTCGGTGACGTAGCGGCGCGCATCGAACGACATCCACTGGTAGCCAGCCAGCGCATCGATATAGACCAGCGGCGACGGCCGATAGCTGCCATACACGGCGGCGCTGTAGCCATCCACCGTGCTGCGGCTGTCGTGATGGCCGATGTCCGACGCGTCGTGGCCGTAACCCACGCCGGCGCCCAGCGCGAACGTGTCGCCGAAGGCACGATCCACGCCCATGCTGATGCCGGACGTGGTGAAGTCGATGCCATTGTCGCTCGTGCCCGGCAGCGTCTTGCCGAAGTTCACGGCGCCGCCGGTCCATACCGACCACCCGCCCAGCTTGCCGCCACCGCTTGTCGCCTCGCCCGTCGACGGCTCGTCCGGCTGCACGATGTAGCGACGGCTCCACTCGTCGTCGCGACCGCGCAGCCCAAGCATCGGGTCGCGGTTCTGGCGAGCACTCGCCGAGCTCAGGCTGATGCCGTTGGTGAATCCACCGCTGGCCGCGCCGGTGTGCAGCGTTTCCAGCCGGCGCTGGAAGTTGTCGATCTGTCCCAGCGCGAGGCGTCGTGCCGAATCCGCCTGCGCCGCCAGGATGCCGAGGACTTCCGCGTCCTTCGACGGATCGCTGCGTCCCGTCACGCTGATGGTGACGGTGGCGGCGGCCGAGGTGGCGTACGCATTGCTCAACGTATAGCTGACCTGCGCCTGCCCGCTGAAGGCGCTGTTTGCGGTGAAGTCGAGCGTGTAGCCGGAAGCGGAACCGTGGACGCTGGCACTGCCCGCATTGGAAGGCGATACCGCGATCAGCGTCGCCGCAGTGAACGGACCGCCGTGCGCTGCACTGGTCAGATCCACCTGCACCGTGCGCCCGGCCACCACGCTGGCGCTCAATGCCGCAGGCAGCGGCACGGGATTCACCGTGACCGTAACGCGCGCCGGCTGCGATGCGCCGAAGGGATTGGACAGCGTGTAGTCCAGGGTCACCGCTCCCGATGCATCGATCGGCGCCGTATAGACGATATCGGTGCCACTCACCGACGCCGTGCCCTTGGCCGGCGCCGTGACGATCGCCACCGTGGTGAACGGCGCGCCCGTGGCGCCCTGCGTGGCGTGGATCGTCACCGACTTGCCGGCCAGCACCGTCGCTGACTGCGCGGCAGCGACCGGCACCGCCAGCGGCGTCACCGTGATGCTGACGGTGGCCGGCGTGGAGGTTCCGCCGGGGCCTATCGCCGTATAGGTGAAGCTGTCGTTGCCGAAGTAGTTGCTGGCCGGCGTGTAGACCACGTTGAGCCCGTTGACCGTCGCGCTGCCGTGGGCCGGCGCCTGCGCCACCGCGATGCTGGTGATCGGACCGGTGTCATTGGCGGTCACCGCGAGGGTCGCGGGCGAGTTGGCCGGCGTCGTGGCGGTATCGTTCACCACCACCGGTGCCGGCTGGTTGATGCCCACCGTGTACGCCTGGCTGCCGGTGAAGCCGAAACCATCCGTCACCTTCACCGTGAAGCTGTAGTTGCCTGCCGCACTCGGCGTACCGGATAGGCTGCCCGCGCTGCTCAACGCCACGCCCGGAGGCAGCGCGCCTGCGGCGAGGCTGTAGGTATAGCCGCCATTGCCGCCGCTCGCGCTCAGCGACTGGTTGTACGCGACAGCAACCTGACCGCCCGGCACCGCCGCCGGCGTGAGGGTGATGCTCGGCGCATTGATGGTGAACGTATAGGCCTGGCTGCCGGTGAAGCCGAAACCGTCGGTCACCTTGACGGTGACGTTGTAATTGCCGGCGGTCGTCGGCGTGCCGGAAACCACACCGGCACTGCTCAACGCAATGCCTGGCGGCAGCGCGCCCGACACGAGGCTGAAGGTATAGCCACCGTTGCCGCCGCTGGCGGTCAAGGTCTGGTTGAAGGCCACGCCGCCCGTGCCTGCCGGCAGCGTCCCCGGCGAAATACTGATCGATGGCGCATTCACCGTAAACGTGTACGACTGGCTGCCGGTGAAACTGAAGCCGTCGGTCGCGGTGACAGTGAAGTTGTAGGTGCCTGCTGTCGTCGGCGTGCCGGACACGACGCCACTGCTGCTCAACCCGATGCCGGGCGGCAGCGCACCCGCCGACAGGCTATAGGTATAGCTGCCGCTACCGCCGGTAGCGGTCAAGGTCTGGTTGTAGCCGGTGCCACCGGTCCCGGGCGGCAGTGTCGACGGGGAGACAGTGATCGACGGAGCGCTCACGGTCAGCGAGTACGACTGGGTTGCCGTGAACGGCGCACCGGTACCGGTGCTGCTGTCGGTTGCCTTCACGGTGAAATTGAACGTACCGGCAGCAGTGGGCGTGCCGGACAGCACGCCGGCCGACGACAGCGCCAGGCCTGCGGGAATCGAACCCGACGTGAGCGAATAGGTATACGGCGCCGTGCCGCCGCTGGCGGCGAAGCTATGCGTGTACGGCGTCTCCGCCGCGGTCCCGGTCAGCGTGCCCGGATTGAGCACGACGGTGCCGGCGCCTACGTTGACGGTGTATGCCTGGCTGCCCGTGAAACCACCACTGTCGGTCGCGGTGATCGTGAAGTTGAAGTTGCCCGCCGCCGTGGGCGTACCGCTCACCATGCCCGTGTTGACATCCAGCGCTAGGCCCGTCGGCAGCAGGCCCGAACTGACGCTGTAGGTGAAGGTGGCCGGGTGGCCTTCGGACGCCGTGATGGCCTGGCTGTAGGGATTACCGACCGCTGGCAGCGGCAACGTGCCCGGCGACAGCGTGATCGTCGGCGCCACCACGGCCAGGGTATAGCTGCCCGATATGGAGAAGGGTGCGCCCGCGCCCGTCGAACTGTCCGTGGCCGTCACAGTGAAGTTGAAGTTGCCGGCGACCGACGGCGAACCGGATAGCGTGCCGGTGGGCGACAACGTCACACCCGCGGGCAACGCGCCCGCGCTGATCACATACGTGTACGGCGACGTACCGTTGCCGGCTGCGAAGGTCGCGCTGACCGGCGAGCCGGCAGTGGCGTTGGCGGTGCCGCCGGACGATGGCGTCAGCGTCAGTGCAGGCGCATTCACCGTGACGGTGTACGCGCGGCTGCCGGTATAGGGCCCACTGCCGGTACTGCTGTCGTTGGCGGTGATGGTGAAAGTGTAGGTACCAGCGGACGTGGGCGTACCCGAGATCGCACCGGTATTGCTCACGGTGATGCCGGCCGGCAAAACACCGGTGACCGCATAGGAATATCCGGAGGTGCCGCCGGAGGCCGTCACGTTCTGCGCGTACGTTGCGCCCACGGTCATGGGAACCAGCGTGGCTGGCGCCACCGTGATGGTGGGCGCATTCACGGTCAGCGTCAGCGGGCCGCTGGTCGCGCTGAACGGTCCAGTGCCGCCGCTGCTGTCGGTGGCAGTGACGGTGAAGTTGTACGTACCGCCCGCGGTAGGCGTACCCGACAGCGCGCCATTGCTTGCCAGCGTGATGCCCGGCGGCAGACTGCCGGTCGCGATGGCGTAGCTATACGGCGAGGTGCCGCCGCTGGCGCTTGCCAGCGACTGGCTGTAGGCGACGCCTACCGTCGCCGCCGCTGGGTTGGCTGGCGCGTAACTGATGGTCGGCGTATTGATGGTCAGCGTCAGCGTGCCGCTGGTGGCGGTGAACGGTCCGCTGCCGGTGCTGCTGTCAGTGGCGCGCACCGTGAAGGTGAACGTGCCGTTCGAAGTCGGCGTGCCGGACAGCGTGCCGTTCGCAGCCAACGTGACGCCCGGCGGCGGAGTGCCCGAAACGATCGTGTAGGTATACGGCGTCGCGCCACCACTGGCGCCGGCGATCGACTGGCTATACGCCACGCCGACCGTACCAGCGGCGGGACTGGACGGCGTGTAAGTGATGGTCGGCGGCGACACGGTGATCGTCGCTGTCGCCGGCGCGGAGGTGCCACCGCCATTACTGGCCGTGTAGGTGAAGCTGTCCGGGCCCGCGTAGCCGGGTGTGGGCGTGTACGTGATCGACGTGCCGCTGGCGACCGCCGTACCGTGGGCGGCAGCGGTACCGACGGCGACCGAGGCCGGCGCGCCGCCGGTGATGTTGAGCGTGATCGGATTGCCGCTGCTGCCGTAGGCAACCGTGGCGCTTACCGGGTTGGCAATCGGCGGCGGCAGATTCTGTACCGTGATCGACAGGTTGTTCGCCGAGAAGAAGTGCGTCGGCGAAGAGTTGTCGGTCGCGCGCACGGTGAAGTTGGTCGTGCCCAACGTCGTCGGCGTACCACTGATGACGCCGGTCGGTGACAGCGTGAGACCAGGCGGAAGCGTGGTGCCGCCGTCCATCGTGTACGTATACGGAGACGTTCCGCCCGATGCCGTAAGCGTGAAGCTGTAGGGCGTGTTGATGACTGCCGCCGTAGGCGTATTGGTGATGTTGATGATCGCTGCCGCGATCGTCACCGTGTAACTCAGGTTGCCGGTCGCGCCCGTGTTGTCGGTCGCGGTGACAGTGAACGAGTAATTGTTCTGCGTGGTGGGCGTACCTGAAATGGTTCCGCCCACGAGTTGCAGGCCGGGCGGCAGCGTGCCGCCCGTGACGGCATAGGTGTATGGCCCTGTGCCACCCGATGCGCTCAGCGTAGTCGAGGTGTAAGGCACACCGACGGTCCCGGACGGTAGCGAACTCGGCGTGATCACGATGGATGACGTTGCCGCTGCGATATGCAGCGTCACGGTGATCGGCGGATCCGCGCCGCCCTTGCCATCATCGAAAGTGAAGCTGTCGGTCGTGGCGCCGTCACCATTGTTGACATAGGTGATCTTGTCGGCCGAGTGGTCGGTAACCGTCGCTGTACCGTGCACGGCCGGTGTGACCACGTCGCCGATGGTGCCAAAGGACGAACCGCTGCAACCAGTCGCATCGATCACGATGGTGCCACCGGCAGGCATGGGCGACGAGGCGCTCGCGTTGGGCGGCGTGAAGTCCGGACAGGTCGCGCGCGACATGCCAGGCAATGCCAGCAAGATGCACAAGACGACGAATGCCATCCAACGGCCGGTTGCACGACCACGCGCGTGACTCATCGCAAAGCGATGCTTCGACTCCGGATGCCGCATGTGTTGTCCCCTGTAGCCCGCTTCCAACGGGCGGCGCCTGGCGGCGCATGTGTGAAAGCTGCCGTGGCTCGTCAATGAGCAGCCGCGGTACCGGCATCCTCCGTCGACACGCCCTGTGCTGTATCAACGGTCCCGCAACATCCCCTGGCCATCATCTGCCGGGTAATCACCGAAACATTTTGCCGCACCCTTACGACAGCTTGTCAATATGCCAAGTACGCGCGAGAGTTAGGCGATCCGGCGGACGGGAGTGTCCGCCGGCACAACCAGGGGAACACGTATGTCGCAACCCTTCCTCGGGCAAATCATGCCCGCGGCGTTCAACTTCGCGCCCAAAGGCTTCGCCGGATGCAACGGTAGCCTGCTGTCAATCGCTCAGAACCAGGCCCTCTTTTCGCTGCTTGGCACGTACTACGGCGGCAACGGCACTACCACTTTTGCACTACCCGACTTGCGCGGCCGCACGCCGATCGGTTTCGACGGCAGCAGCATCGCCCAGTCGGGCGGCGTCGAGAACGTCACGCTGCTGCAAAACCAGTTGCCCGCGCATACCCACGGCTTCAACGGCAGCACGAATCCGGGTGGCGCCTACGATCCTTCCAGCGGCGTATTCGGCGGCAGCGGATCGCTGAAGATCTACGGCAGTTCGGGCGGCCAGCAAGTAGCGCTCGCGGCCACCGTCGACAACGCGGGGCAGACGCAACCGCACTCGAACATGCAGCCATACACGGTGCTGAATTTCTGCATCGCGCTCAATGGCGTCTTCCCCTCGCGCGGCTGACCGGAGTTCCCTGCCATGACCCAACCTTACGTGGGCGAAATCCGCCTGTTCCCCTACACCTTTGCACCGAATGGATGGTTCGACTGCGACGGCCGCCTGCTCTCCATCGCCGAATACGAGGTGCTGTACACCCTGCTCGGCACGACCTACGGTGGTGACGGCGTGAACACCTTCGGTCTGCCCGACCTGCGCGGCCGCGTGCCGATCCACCAGGGTACGGGACTTGGCCTTTCGACCTATGCCATCGGGCAGATGTCCGGCTCGGAGAGCGTGACGCTGACTTCCAACCAGATGCCCGCGCACAGCCACGCCTTCAACGCGAACGCATCGGCAGGCAGTGACGTGAAGCCGTCGCCGTCGCTGCAACTGGGCGCCGTCAGCGGTGACGTGCTCTACACGACCGATATCAACGGCCTCGCCAGTGTCGACATGGCGGCGACCGCCGTCAGCGCCGCCGGCGGCAGCCAGCCGCACGACAACACCATGCCCACGCTGACCGCGCGCTTCTGCATCGCCTGGGCTGGCGTGTTTCCCTCGCAGAACTGACGCCGTCGACGATCACAAGGACATACCCATGAGCGATCCCTTTCTCGGCGAGATCCAGATCTACGGCTTCAACTTCGCCCCCAACCAGTGGGCGATGTGTCAGGGCCAGCTGATGCCGATCCAGCAGAACACCGCACTGTTTTCCCTGCTGGGCACCACATATGGTGGCAATGGCACGTCCAACTACCAGCTGCCCAACTTCAATGGCAATGCCGCTTGCGGACAGGGCCTGGGCGTTGGCCTCTCGGAGCGAGTGCTCGGCGAGACTTTCGGCACCGAAACGGTAACCCTGCTGTCCACGGAAATGCCGGCGCACACGCATGGCGCGCGCGTCTACAACCAAACCGAGGCGACCAAGCGCACCGGCATTCCGGGCACGGGCAATTCCCTCACCGTGCCACAGACCACCGGCCCGTTCACCAACACCAGCGCCGTCAACACGGCGTTCGCGCCGCAAACCATCGGCATCACGGGCGCGAGCCAGCCGCATCCCAATCAACAGCCGTATCTATCGTTGAACTTCTGTATTGCGCTGGCGGGCGCCTTCCCCCAGCGACCGTGAGCGCCCAGGCGACCCTGTGCTTTCCCTCGGTGCGGGCAGCGTGGCTGCCCGCACCGCAGGAAGCGCTCCCATCGGGCCTGCGCTGGCGCAACGCGCACGATGCCGACCTGCCGTTCCTGCGCCAGCTCTATGCCGACTCGCGTGCCGCCGAGCTTGCCGCCGTATCATGGCCCGACACGGTGCGTGATGCATTCCTGGACAGCCAGTTCACGTTGCAGCACCGGCACTACACGGCGTACTACCAGCCCGCCGATTACCTCGTGATCGAGTACGCAGGCCAGCCGATCGGCCGTCTATACCTCCATTGCGCGGAGCACGAAGCGACCGTGGTCGACATCGCCCTGCTCGATGCCTGGAGCGGCCGTGGCTTCGGTTCGGCGCTGTTGCGCGAAGTGCAACGCGCGGCGGTGCGCGATGCACTGGACGCCGTGGTGCTTCACGTCGACCTGCGCAACCATGGGGCGAGAAAACTCTACGAGCGCATGCACTTCGTGGCCGAGGCCGATACCGGCACCCACCTGCGCATGCGCTGGCTCGCCACGAACGGGCTCAGTTGAACACGGCCTGGTAGATGAATCCGTCGCGGTCGCGCGCGACCGGCACGAGGAAGATGCCGAACTCTCCAAGCGCGACATGCTTCATCTGATAGATCTTCTGCGGAAACACGATCGCTGCCTCGTGCCGGAACAGCAGCGAGAACGGTGCACGCACCTGGCCGGGTATCACCTGCTGCATGGCGAGCGGCCGCGCCTCGACCAGCGCGAACGGCGCGTTGCCGTCGTGATCCAGGGCGACGGTAAACGTCTCGCCCACATACCCCGCGAAATGATCCAGTCCCAGGAATTGCATCGCGCGCCCCTACGCTGTCGATGAAGGAACGCCGAGTGTCGCACAGACCGCGTCGGCCGTAGCGCGCTCCCGTGCGCCAAAAGCAAACGGGGCCACCAGGGCCCCGTTGCAACGACAGCAGGATCGCGTTCCGATCAGCTGCGACGCTCGCTCTGTGCGTGGCGGATCTGCGCATCCACGGCGGCAATGGCCGTCATGTTCACCACGCGGCGCGCGGTGGAGGCCGGCGTGAGGATATGCGCCGGCTTGTTGATGCCCATCAGGATCGGGCCGATGGCCACGCCGTCGGTCATCACGCGCACCAGGTTGTAGGCGATGTTGGCCGCGTCGAGATTCGGCATCACGAACAGGTTGGCGCGGCCGCTCAGCGTGGTGTTGGGGAACATGCGCAGGCGCAGCGCCTCGTCCCACGCCGTGTCGGCCTGCATCTCGCCGTCCATGTCGAGCTTGGGACCGCGCTGCACCAGGATCTCGCGTACCTTGCGCATCTTCGCGGCGCTGGCGTTCTCGTGGCTGCCGAAGTTCGAATGCGACAGCAACGCGATCTTCGGTTCCACGCCGAACAGCTTCAGGCGATAGCTGGCCTGCAGCGTGGCTTCGGCGATCTGCTCCGCGGTCGGGTCGCACTGCACGTGCGTGTCGAGGAAGAACCATGCGCCCTGGTCGTTGATCACGCCGGTCATCGCCGACGTGCACGACACGCCCGGATCCAGGCCGAACACGCTGCGCATGTAGCCGAGCTTCTTGTGGAAGCGACCGACCAGGCCGCAGATCATCGCATCGGCTTCGCCGCGCTCGACCATGATCGAAGCGATCAGCGTGGGGCGCGAGCGCATCAGGTTCTTGGCGGCCGCCGGGCTCACGCCACGGCGCTCGGTGAGCGCGTGGTACTGCTGCCAGTACTCGTTGAAGCGCGGATCGTCGTTGATGTTGGTGAGCTCGAAATCGACGCCTTCGCGCATGCGCAGGCCAAGCCGCTGGATGCGCGTCTCGATCACCTCGGGGCGGCCGATCAGGATCGGGAACGCCAGGCGCTCATCGATCACCGTCTGCACCGCGCGCAATACGGTCTCTTCCTCGCCTTCGGCGTAGACCACGCGCTTGCGGTCGGCGCGTGCGCGCTCGTACACCGGCTTCATCAGAAGGCCGGTGCGATAGATGAACTGGCCGAGCTTTTCCTTGTACGCATCCATGTCGACGATGGGACGTGCGGCGACGCCCGAATCCATCGCCGCCTGCGCCACGGCCGGCGCCAGCATCACCAGCAGGCGCGGGTCGAACGGACGCGGGATGAGGTAGTCCGGGCCGAAGGTCGGCACGTCGCCACCGTAGGCGCTCGCCAGGTCACCCGCTTCCATGCGCGCCAGCGCGGCGATCGCGTGCACGCAGGCCAGCTTCATCTCCTCGGTGATGTCGGTCGCGCCCACGTCGAGCGCGCCGCGGAAGATGAACGGGAAGCACAGCACGTTGTTGACCTGGTTCGGATAGTCCGAACGGCCGGTGGCGATGATGCAATCCGGGCGCACCTTCTTGGCGTCTTCCGGGCTGATCTCGGGATTGGGGTTGGCCAGCGCGAGGATGATCGGCCTGTCGGCCATGGTGGCGACCATCTCGGGCTTGAGGATGCCGCCGGCCGAGAGGCCCAGGAACACATCCGCGCCCGCCACGATGTCGGCCAGCGTGCGCTTGTCGGTGTCGCGAGCGTAACGCTGCTTGTCCGGATCCATCTGGTCGCGGCCGGTGTACAGCACGCCTTCGCGATCGAACGCGAGGATATGCTCGGGCTTGAGGCCCAGCGCCACCAGCATGTCCAGGCAGGCGATGCCCGCGGCGCCCACGCCGGTGGTGGCGAGCTTCACGTCCTCGATCTTCTTGCCGACCACTTCCAGCGCGTTGACGATGGCGGCGGCCACGATGATCGCGGTGCCGTGCTGGTCGTCGTGGAACACCGGAATCTTCATGCGCTCGCGCAGCTTGCGCTCGACGATGAAGCACTCCGGCGCCTTGATGTCCTCGAGGTTGATGCCGCCGAACGTCGGCTCGAGCGTGGCGATGATGTCGACCAGCTTGTCCGGGTCGGACTCGTTGAGCTCGATGTCGAACACGTCGATGCCGGCGAACTTCTTGAACAGCACGCCCTTGCCTTCCATCACCGGCTTGGCGGCCAGCGGGCCGATGTTGCCGAGGCCGAGCACCGCGGTGCCATTGGTGATCACCGCCACCAGGTTGCCGCGCGCGGTCATTTCGCTCGCGGCGTTGGCGTCTTCCACGATGGCTTCGCACGCATAGGCCACGCCAGGCGAATAGGCCAGCGCAAGGTCACGCTGCGTCACCATCGCCTTGGTGGCAGTGACCTTGATCTTGCCGGGACGCGGATAGCGGTGGTACTCGAGAGCAGCGTTGCGCAGATCTTCGGGAAGGGACATGGGATGTGTTGATCGATAAGGGGGAGTCGGGGCCGCGGTAGCGGCAGGCGCTCATGGTACCACCCGCGAGGCCGGGCCCCATGGAGCAATGCAGCGATCCGCGCACGTATGGGGCCGTCACAGCCCTGAAAACATGCACTCCCGCACATGACCGCGGGTTTTCTACAGGCTCAGCGACAGCGTCTCCGCCTGCACCTTGCCCATGTGGATGCGATTGACGAACAGCGAAAACGCCAGCTTGCCGGCCAGTCCGTGCACGTGCTGCATCCAGGGCGGCAACCAGCGTGGCGGCGCGATGGCGCCGGACTCGAAGTACGGCTGCAGGCTGATCACATCGTGAAGGGCGAGTTTTCCCGCGAATAAATGACGCAGCATGTCCATGCGACGCTGCTTGAGCGCCCAACGGAAGAAGGTGTGCACGGTGAGCAGGCCGGCGAGATAGACGTTGTCCTTGGCGAAGGCCGCACCACCGGTCAGCGGCACGCCGCGGAAAACGCGCTGCGCCGAATGGAAACTGTCCGCCGCGCTCTGGCCGCAATGGCTGAAGAACTGGTAGACCTCGACGAAATCCGCACCGTTGAGCGCCATGTCGATGGCCAGGATGCGCAGGCTGATGCGCTTCAGGCGCGAGATGTCGATGGCGCCGGAGATCAGCTCGGCGAACACGGCCAGCCCCTCCTGCGTGCCCGTGACGCGAGGCGACGTGCGGCCCAGCGATGCGAGCACCGGCTGCGCGCGTCCGTTGAGCGCCGTGAGCGAATGCACCAGCGCTTCGTGCGCCAGCAATTGATGACGGTCGTACTCGGTGAAGCGCGTGCCTCCGCGCAGGCGGATGCGCGTGGCGCCCGCGGCGGCCTTTGCGGTGAGCTCCGGATCCACTTCCACGGAAATGATCGGCTCCCCGAAGAAATCGTCGAGCGCCTTGGCGAGGTCCGCGCGCAGTTGCTCGGCCGTGAGGTTCACGCTCACGTCGTCCGCAATCATCTCCGAACCGAGCTCGTCCGACAGCTCCACGAAATAGCGCGCCGCGTCGAGGTTGCTGCGATCGCTGCCGGGAATCACGTCGCCCGGGCGGCCATAGAGCACGATGGACGGCGCGGTCACGTTGCTGGTGCCCACCGCCTCGAGCATTTCCGCCGCGATGCGCCACGACTCGGCCGTGCGGCAGAGGTACTCGCCCATCGGGTCGTGGTAGCCGGCCTCGCGCTCGATCGCCGCGAGTTCCGCGCGCTCGGCCGAGAAGTCCGGCGCCTGGTAGCTCACCTCGGGCAGGCTGAACTGCCCTTTCGCATACGCGGCGATCATGCGGTCTTCAAGCGACGCCGGCCACGCCACCGAGGACAGGATGCGGATGCCCTTCACGGCCGCAAGCAGGCGTTGATCGAGGTCGGCGTAGCGCTGCAGGCCAGCGGGAATGGTGGCGGGGACGCTCATGCCGGCCTCCCGCGCAACGTATCGATGCGCTCGATCAGATCGGATGCGACCGGGTTGGGCTTGAACAATGCGAAAAGCCCGCTACGCCCCGCGGGAATGAAGGCGACGGCCTTGCCCAGACGAGGGGATTCGGTGCGCAATGTCAGGGTGATGCGCGGCGGATTGGTCATCGCCGAAGCATTCACGTTGATCACGTTGGCGAGATCGATGCGCGAGGACTCATCGCGGCACTTCACCACCAAGTGATTGCCGTCCAACCAGACTTCATCGACCAGGTCGAAAAGCAAAGTCTTGAACAGCCAGAATCCGAACAGCGCCATGATCACGGGTCCGGGCAGCGCTGCCAGCATCTTCAGGTTGTGCGTCAGCACGGATCCACACGTCCATCCAACGGTCCATACCGTCAGGAACCCGAACCAGAACACGGGAAACACCCGCTTGTAGAAAAACGTGGAAGGCGACGACAGCCGCTGCATGTCCACACCCCAGGCCAAAGTGACCCGATAGTAGTGCTTTCAGGCTGGCCCGCCGCAAAACCGCGGCGGCCAGTTACTCGCGATCGCGCGAATGGCGATGGCCGTGAGGTTTCGTGGCGGGTCGGCCGCCGCGCTGCCGGCGCAGTTTCGCTTCGAGCGTGGATGCCTGCTCTTCCCGCTCATCGCGCAGCTTCAGGTAATTGCGCCAGCGCTCGGCCGACAGCTCGCCGCTGTCCAGCGCCGCCTGCACCGCGCAGCCCGGTTCGCTGCCGTGCCCGCAATCGGCGAAGCGGCATTGTTCGGCCAGCGCGTCGATGTCGGCGAACAGGTCGAGATTTTCCTCGCCGGTGAGCTTGAGCTCACGCATGCCCGGTGTATCGATCAGGCAGCCGCCGCTCGGCAATTGCAGCAGCGCACGATAGGTAGTGGTGTGCCGTCCGCGGCTGTCGTGATTGCGCACCGCGCCCGTGGCCATCCGCTCGGTGCCGAGCAGGGTGTTGGTCAGCGTGGACTTGCCCGCGCCGGAGGAGCCCACCAGCACCGCGCTGTCGCCAGGCTGAAGATAGGGCAGCAGCACGGCCACGCTCGCCGGCTCCTTGCCGTTGATCGCGTGGATCGGCGTGCCGGGCGGCAAGCGCCCGCGCAGCGTGGCCAACAATGCGTCGACATCGTCGCGGGTGTCGAGCTTGCTGAGCAGCACGACGGGCTGCGCCCCGGAGCCCTCGGTCAGGGAGAGATAGCGTTCGATGCGCGACGGATTGAAATCGCCATCGAGCCCGGTCAGTACCAGCACGTAGTCGATGTTGGTGGCGATGATCTGGCGCTCGTAGCGCTCGCCGGCGGCGGCGCGCGACAGCACGGTGCGGCGCGCCTGCACCTTCACGATATGCGGCGGCTTGCCCGGCTCGATCTCGACGAAATCGCCGACGGCCGGCCGCTCGGCCGGATCCAGGCTGCGCTTGAGGAAGTGGCCCGCCGGCTGCGCACCGAACAGGTGCTCGCCATCGTGCAGTTCATAGCCTGCGCGATGCTGTGCCACGACGCGCGCCAGCTGCCGCCCCTCGGCAGGCAGCGCGTCGCCGCGCCAGCCGATGCGGCGCAGTCGCTCGATGATGTGGGCATCCGTCATGGCGCAGATTATGCCCTGCCTCGAAAAAGCCCGAAATGAGGCCAATCCTGCCTCCCATCGCGCGGCAGGACGCTGCTAGGATGCTGAAAACGGCGACTTTCTTGCGCCGCAACAACACCGACAACGAAGGACGCTCGCGTTGGCCTCGATCAAACCCAGTGCGCACCTGGCGGACGTGCGCTATGAAATCCGCGGCGCACTCACCCGGCGATCCCGTGAACTGGAAGCCGCCGGGCTGCCGATCATCAAGCTCAATATCGGCAATCCGGGGCGCTACGGCTTCGAAACGCCCGCGCACCTGCGCGAGGCCATCGCGCACCATCTGCAGGACAGCGAGGCCTATGGGCATGAGCAAGGCCTCGAAGAAGCCCGCGACGCCATCGTCGCCCAGCAGCGCCATCGCGGCGCGCAGGGCGTGGAAGTCGAGCGCGTCTTCGTCGGCAATGGCGTCAGCGAGCTGATCGACCTGAGCCTGCGCGCCCTGCTGCAGCCGGGTGACGAGGTGCTGCTGCCCAGCCCGGATTACCCGCTGTGGAGCGCCGCCACCATCCTCAACGACGGCAAGCCGCGCTATTACCGCTGCCTTGCCGAGCACGGCCACCTGCCCGATCCGGATGAAATCGAATCGCTGGTGACGCCGCGCACGCGTGCCCTGGTGCTGATCAATCCCAACAACCCGACCGGCGCCGTGTATCCGCGCGAGCTGCTGGAGCGCATCGTCGCCATTGCCGCCAAGCATCGCCTGCTGCTGCTGAGCGATGAGATCTACGACGAGATCCTCTATGACGGCACGCCGTTCCAGCCGCTGGCCGCGGTGGCCGGCGACCTGCCGTGCGTGAGTTTCGGCGGCCTGAGCAAGGTGCACCGCGCCTGTGGTTACCGTGTCGGCTGGATGAGCCTGTCGGGCGATCCCTCGAAGACCACCGACTATCGCGATGCGCTGCAACTGCTCGCCGCATTGCGCCTGTGCGCCAACGTCACCGCGCAGTGGGCGGTGCGCCCGGCATTGCAGAGTGCTCCCACCATCCAGGCGCTGACCGCACCGGGCGGTCGCCTGCACGAAGCACGCCGCGCCGCGCTGGAAGGTGTCGCCGCCAGCCAGTTCCTCGACATGGTGGCGCCGAGCGGCGCGCTGTACGCGTTCCCGCGCGTGCGTGCCGATCGATTGGCCGACTTCGACGACAACGCCTTTGCGCTGCGCCTGCTGGAAGAGGAATCGGTGCTGGTCGTGCCGGGCAGCAGCTTCAACGTGCCGCATAGTCGCCACCTGCGCCTGACCCTGCTGCCGCAGCCGGAACAGATCCGCGAGGTGTTCGTGCGCATCGAGCGCGTATTGGCCGGCATGGCTGCCGCGCAGAAGCCGCGCGTTGCCGTGGCCTGACCGGCATGCGCTATCTCGCGCTGGGCGATTCGTATTCGATCGGCGAGGGCGTGCCCGAGGCTGGGCGCTGGCCGATGCAGTTGGCCGCCCGGCTGCGTGCCGAAGCGGTTGCGCTGGAGGATCCATGGATCGTCGCCACGACGGGCTGGACCACCGACGAGCTCTCGGCCGCGATGGACGCCGAAGCCTTCGCACCGCCCTACGACCTGGTGAGCCTGCTGATCGGCGTGAACAACCAGTACCGCGGGCGCAGCGCCGAGGATTATCGCGGCGAATTCCGGCGCATGCTTGGGCGCGCCATCACGCTCGCGGGCGGGCAGCCCGGACGCGTGCTGGTGTTGTCGATTCCCGATTGGGGCGTCACGCCGTTTGCCGCATCGAGCGGACGCCACCTTGGGCAGATCGCCAGAGAATTGGACGTCTATAACGCCATCGCCGCCGATAAGGTGAAGGCTTCCGGCGCGCACTGGGTGGACATCACGGGCATCTCGCGAAAGCACCCCGAACTGCTGACCGACGACGGACTGCATCCGTCGGCGACGCAGTACACGTTGTGGATGGAGGCGGCGCTACCGACCGTTCGCGGGATGCTTGCCAAGTAGACCCTCTCCCTCCATGGGAGTGGGAGTGGGCTGGGGTGAAGGTTCGGAGCTTGCGCGACCTTGCATGATTCGCTCCGTCCGCACCCTCATCCGGCTGCCGCCACCTTCTCCCAGAGGGAGAAGGATTCACGATGGAGCCCCTCTCCCCGCGGGAGAGGAGTTGGGGTGAAGGTGCGGGGCTTGCGCGACCTTGCATGGCCCGCTTCGTCCGCACCCTCATCCGGCTGCCGCCACCTTCTCCCAGGGGGAGAAGGATTCACGATGGAGCCCCTCTCCCCGCGGGAGAGGAGTTGGGGAGAGGGTGCGGGGCTTGCGCGACCTTGCATGGCCCGCTTCGTCCGCACCCTCATCCGGCTGCCGCCACCTTCTCCCATAGGGAGAAGGACTCACAATGCGGATCGCGTCATAGTGTTCCTTTCTCCTCGGCAATGAAGGCACCGCGAGCTCAAGCACCGCAACGCTTCTGCAACCATTCCGCCATCGTGCGGTGACGTGCCAACGGCATTCTGGCGTCCCGGTAACCACCGGGAGAGACCTGCCATGGCGACTTTTCACTGCCGCAGCGCCTTCATCTCCGACGTGCATCTGGGCACGCCTGACTGCAAGGCCAGCTATCTGCTCGATTTCCTGCGCAAGCTGCGCTGCGAGAAGCTGTACCTCGTGGGCGACATCGTCGACATGGAGTCGCTGGCCCGTCGCACGTGGTGGCACGCCGACCACGGTGCGGTGATCGCGGAAGTGCTCGACCTTGCCCAGCGCGGCGTCGAAGTCATCTATATCCCAGGGAACCACGACGCACCGATGCGCGGCCTTGCCGGCCAGAGCTTCGGCGGCGTGAAGATCGAGCTGGATGCGGTGCATGAAGGCGCCGATGGGCGCCGCTACCGCGTCAGCCACGGCGACGAATTCGATCCGGAGCACGTCGGGCGCACATGGATGGTGCACCTGGGGGAAGTGATGCATCGCTTCATCTGCTGGACCAACCGCCGCGTGCACGCGATGCGCCGGCGCCTGGAACTGCCCTACCTGCCGCTTTCCATCATCGTGAAGTCGCATATCGGCAAGGCGCTGGCTTACATCCGCGCCTATGAGGAGCGCGTGGCCGGCGATGCCCGCGAACGCGGCTTCGACGGCCATATCTGCGGCCACATCCATTTCGGCCATGTGCGCGAGATGGATGGCGTGCTGTATCTCAACGACGGCGATTGGGTGGAGCACTGCACGGCCCTGGTCGAGGACCACACCGGCGCCATGGAGCTGATCCACTGGAGCGAGCAGCACGCTCCGCTGGGCCGGGCCAGCCGCGAACTGGTGCTGCCCTCGCCCGCCGCCGCCCTGGCGCTGGCCCCGCTGACCCGCAGCCGGCTGGATCTGGGCGAAATGCGCCCGGCCGCCTGATCGAAGGAACCGCTGTCGCACCTTGAAGGCGCAGCGGGCGTCGGCATATCAAGGGGGCTACAATTTGCCCTCTTTGCCGGAGTCTTCCATGTCCCTCGACAGCGCCACCCGCGAACGTATCGAATCCCTGCTGCAGAGCCACCGCGTGGTGCTGTTCATGAAGGGCACCCGCCACCAGCCGATGTGCGGTTTCTCCGCCGCGGCCACCAACACGCTCAACGAGCTGCTGCCGGAATACCACACGGTCAACGTGCTGGAAGACCCGGAAATCCGTGAAGGCATCAAGGCTTACGGCGACTGGCCGACCATTCCGCAGCTTTACGTCGGCGGCGAGCTGGTCGGCGGCGCCGACATCATTCGCCAGATGTACGCCAGCGGCGAGCTGCACCAGCTGTTTGGTGCGGAAGCACCGGACCGCACGCCGCCGGAAATCACCATCACCGACAAGGCCGCCGAGGCGATCCGCCAGGGCACGGCCAACGCCCAGGGCCTGGCCCTGCACCTGGAAATCGGCCCGGACCACAGCGCCGGCTTCCAGCTGGCGCCGCCGAGCGACCATGACATCGTGGTCACCGCCAACGGCATCGAAGTGCATTTCGACCCGGGCAGCGCCCAGCGCGCCAAGGGCATCGTGATCGACTGGGTGTCCACGGTGCAGGGCGAAGGCCTGAGCCTGAAGTTCCCGGGCGCCCAGGACATCGGCTCGCTGACCGTGCAGGAGCTCAAGGCCCGCCTCGCCGCCGGCGACATCACCCTGGTCGACGTTCGCCCGGCCCAGGGCCGTGCGCAGGCAGCGCCGCTGGCGCAGGCTCGCGTGCTGGAAGAGGAAGGCTACGAAGCGCTGGCCAACCTGCCCAAGGACACGCCGATCGCCTTCATCTGCCATCACGGCATGTCCAGCCGCGGCGTCGCCGAGCGTTTCGCGGCGCATGGCTTTACGAAGGTCTACAACGTCGAGGGCGGCATGGACGCGTGGGCTCGCGAGATCGACTCTTCGGTGCCCGTGTATTGATAACGGTTATTGTTTATTTTGATCGATAGAAAAGCGCCCACTTCGGTGGGCGCTTTTTTATTTGCGTATACGCGAAGTGAAATTCAGCATTCGTTCATTAAAATACCATCCACGGCGATAAATGCTGCGTAAGCGCCTCATGCGCTCCGCATGTTCCTGCGAAATACGCGTAGGGAAGCCGTAAGCCTTCGTTTGCATTCGCGCATTTCACTGTCACGGCTAAGAAATTTTCCTAGCCATAACCAAACTCCCCGCTGCGAGACAGTTTGGTTACAGGCACAAGTTTTTGCGGCCTCGCGACGCCATTTCATAACCGTTGTGTAACGTTTCTGCTGCACGTAACGTCGAAGAGGCGACGCGACACGACGCGTGACGTCGCCGCGTGACGCTGGGGAGCATCACTCAAAGCCGACAACCAGGACCGCCGCTTTGCGAGAGCAAGGTGGCGCGGGTTTCTTCGGCTCAAAAAAACACTTGCAGCCTTTTCAAAGCTGCACTTTCAGGGGAGACACGGCTCACGAAGCCGTGCTTGCCGCTCAACGGAGGGTGGGTAATGCAGTTGAAGAACTATCCGCGAGTTCCGAACCGCCGCAGCATGGCGTTCGCGATCGGCCTGGCGCTCAGCCTCACTGGCGGCGCCGCCTTTGCACAAAGCAACGCCACCGGCGTGATCTTCGGCAGCGCCGATCCAGGCAGCACGGTGCAGATCGAAAACACCGGCACGGGCCTCAAGCGCGAACTGACCGTCGACACCAGCGGCCGCTATCGCGCCAGCTCGCTGCCGATCGGCGAATACAAGGTGACGCTGAGCAAGAACGGTACGGCCGTCAGCTCACGCGACCACGTGCAGACGCAGATCAGCCAGGGTACCGAAGTCTCCTTCGCCGCTTCGGCGCAGAACGCGCAGAACCTGGCAGCCGTGCAGGTGGTGGGCAATGCCCTGCCGGCCATCGACGTGTCCTCGGTGGACTCGCGTACGGTGATCAATGCCGACCAGCTGTCCAAGCTGCCGATCGATCGCACCTCGATCAGCTCGATCGCACTGCTTGCGCCCGGCACGATTCCAGCGGCACGCGGCTACGGCAACGCGCTGTCGTTCGGCGGTTCGTCCGCTTCCGAGAATGCGTACTACGTCAACGGCTTCTCGGTCACCAACCCGCTGACCGGCGTGAGCTCGCGCCAGCTTCCGTATGACGCGATCGACCAGGAGCAGGTGCTGATCGGCGGCTACGGCGCCGAGTACGGCCGCTCCACCGGCGGCGTGATCAACGTGGTGACCAAGCACGGCACCAACGAGTGGAAGGGCGACGTGCAGGTGCTGTGGGCGCCGAGCGACCTCGCGCAGGAGCCGCGCAACGTCTATCGCACGAACGGCTCGCTCTACCAGATCGGCAACGCCTACACCTTGCGTGACCGGGAGCAGCTGCAGTACTCCGGTTCGATCGGCGGTGCGCTGGTGAAGGACAAGCTGTTCTTCTTCGCCGCGGCCGATGCGATCTTCCGCGACGGCTACTACACCGGCCCGATCGGCAGCAACGACGACGAACACGACCACAACAAGACCACGCGCTGGCTGACCAAGGTCGACTGGAACATCACCGACAACCACATCCTCGAGTTCACCGGCATCGGCGACACCGAGCAGACCAACTCGACGATCTACGGCTACACCTACGGCGTGGGCCGCACCGACTTCCTCGGTTACCAGTACACCAAGAACTACAACGGCACCCAGACCAACGGCACGCCGGGCGGCAACGTCTACATCGGCCACTACACCGGCTACATCACCGACAACTTCACCGTGAACGCGATGTACGGCAGGAGCAACTCGCCGCACGTGCAGACGGTGACGGGCGCGGGCGGCACGGTGTGCCCGTCCATCACCGACAACCGCACCGAGTTCGCCAACAACCCGCAGTCGGGTTGCACGGTGGGCTCTTCCACGGTGCTGGCTCCGGGCTCGAAGGACAGCACCACGGGCTGGAGCCTCAACCTCGAATACCGTCTGGGTGATCACGACATCCGCGCCGGCATGGACAACTACATGCTGCGTGCGACCTGGGGCAGCGCGCCGGTCGGCGGTGCGCAATACCTGTACGAAGACGTGGGCAACGGCTCGGTGATCCAGCAGCGCCTGATCAACCTCGGGCTCGATCCGGCCGCGTACAACCCGGCGCAGTATCCGAACGGTTACTACGTGAACGTCACGGGCCTGAGCACCGGCACGTCGGCACGTACGGCGCAGCGTTCGCAGTTCGCCGAAGACAACTGGCAGATCAGCGATCGCTGGCACGCCTACATCGGCCTGCGCAACGAGCAGTTCACCAACTACAACGGCGTGGGCGTGCCGTACGCCAAGGCCCGCCACCAGCTCGATCCGCGCCTGGGCGTGACCTGGGACGTGTACGGCGACAGCACGCTGAAGGTGTACGCCAACGCCGGCCGTTATCACCTGGGTCTGCCGACCTCGGTGGCCGTGCGTGGCGCCGGCCCGTCGACCTATCCGTCGCAGTTCTTCGCGTTCAGCGGCATCGACCCGACCACCGGCCTGCCGACCGGCCTGACCAACACGCCGGCTTCCGCCACCTACTACCTCAACGGCGCCAACGGCGTGCCGCCCGATGGCAAGACCGTCTCCGCGCAGCAGCTCCACTCGTACTACCAGGACGAATACATCCTGGGCTTCGACAAGCAGCTGACGGAAGACTGGACCGTGGGCGCCAAGGCCATGTACCGCAGCCTGAAGAGCCTGATCGACGACGATTGCGACTCGCGTCCGCTGCAGGCCTGGGGCGACTCCCACGGCTTGAGCGCCGAAGTGGCCGCCGGCATTGCCGCCAGCACCGGCTGCTGGCTGTTCAACCCGGGCCGCGCCAACACGTTCCTGCTGTCGCCGACGCCGGGCCAGTACCTTGCCGTGCCGCTGACCGCGAAGGACCTGGGCTTCCAGAAGCCCAAGCGCGACTACTACATGCTCGACCTGTACGCCGAACACCAGTTCAACGAGAAGTGGTACGGCCGCGTCGAGTACACCTTCTCGCGCAGCTACGGCAACTCCGAAGGCCAGCTGGATTCGGACATCGTGCAGGCCGACGTGTCGACCACCGAGAGCTGGGACTTCCCGGAAATCATGGAGAACACCAACGGTCCGCTGGCCAACGACCAGACGCACCAGTTGCGCATCCTCGGCACGTACAAGCCGACGGATGAGTGGAGCCTCTCCACGGTAACCCGCATCGCCTCCGGCACGCCGGTGAGCTGCATGGGCACGCGTCCGCTGGCCGCCGGCGGCGACCCGTTCGGCTACGGCAATTCGTACTTCTGGTGCAACGGCGAGCCTTCGCCGCGTGGCTCGGTGGGCCGTACGCCCTGGACCTACACTATCAACCTCAGCGGTGCGTGGCGTCCGGCGTTCTTCAACCACCAGGTCACGTTCACGGCCGACATCTTCAACCTGCTCGGCTCACAGCGCGTGACTCAGTACTACGAAACCGGCGAGACGGCCTCGGGCGCGCCGAACGTGAACTACCTGCGTGCCCGTTCGTTCCAGGATCCGCGCTATGTCCGCCTGGGCGCACGCTACGACTTCTCACTGTAAGTGAGAGCAAACCCCTCGTTGCCGCCCGTCGAGTCCGGGCGGACGACGAGGGGATCTTCCCGAACTTGGCCGCCGGCGCCCCCGGCGGCCTCTTTTTTGGACGGCTGAAACGATCGGCGATCGATGTGCGTATCGGAAGGCGCCCGTGCGGATTGCCGTCCAGGGATGTTGCTGCCGAGGATGGCAAAATTCAGCTGGTGTTTATGTATGTGATTTTTTCACAGCGAAAAATCGCGGTCTGTCTTAACACCATCCGCATGTAACCGCGCCGAGACGGCGCGAAATCGTGCAAGCCTGCGAAATCGCCCTCTCATCCTCGATTTCTTGCTGTATTACCAAACCGACACGGCGGGCCCAGCCCTGTTTTTCGCCCCATGTTTTTGCGGCGGACGGGCGACGTCGAAGCCATTGTGAGACACGTCAGTTATGCGTAAGGTCAGCTCTCGCCTCGCCGGGTGATACCTCACAGAACGATCCGGCGACGGTGCGGGGAGTGCCACTTTCTCAAGCGAAACCAGCTGTTCCGCGAGCGGAATGGCGCGGAGTCGCTTGTCCGGAAATTCGCACTTGCTTGGTGGCTTCGGACGCATCGCGGACCGCAGCCTTTCGACAGGGTGTGTGTCATGCCGTTGAATCGTGATCCGCTTGTTTCGCATCACCACGGGATCGCCGAGGCGATCGCCAACGCGTTGAGCGGCGCCAGCTAGGCCGCCGCGCAGTCATTCCGCTAAGCGCCAGCCGACGGCTGGGCGTCTTTCTCGGGAAAAAAGGGACTGATCAGCCAACCCGTGCCTGCACGGGTTGCGGTGGCGTGCACCCACGCGACCGGAACAGCCCGCATTGAGTCGTACCACTTAGGTCAAGGGGAGAGCATGTCCATCCAACGATTTGTACAAATGAACCGCGGAGCGACGCTGCGTCGCACGGCGCTTGCCGCGGCGGTCGCCGCGGGCGTCGCGCTGGCCAGCCCGGTCTTCGCACAGAGTTCAACGGGTTCGATCTTCGGCACCGCCCCGGTCGCGGCCGGCGAAACGGTGTTGATCCAGAGCGACAGCGGCGTCAGCCGCGAAGTCTCCATCGACGCGAACGGTCGCTACTCGGCCGCCAGCCTGCCGCTGGGCACCTACAAGGTGAGCCTCAAGAAGGACGGCAACGTCGTCGAGACCCGTTCCAACGTCACGCTCGTCGTCGGCGCGGGCACGCAGGTGTCGTTCGTCGCGGCGGCTTCGGACGATGCGAAGAGCCTTGGCGCGGTGACCGTGATGGCCAACGCGCTGCCGGCGATCGACGTCAGCCAGGTGGATTCGCGCACCGTGATCACCTCGGAACAGCTGGCCAAGCTGCCGCTGCAGCGCAGTGCCGAAGCCATCGCCACGCTGGCGCCCGGCGTCAACACGGGCAGTGGCTACTTCACCAGTTCCACCGGCCAGGTGCTCAACTCGTTCGGCGGCTCGTCGATTGCCGAGAACGCGTATTACATCAACGGCTTCAACACCAGCGATCCGCTGCACAACTTCGGCGGCCTCACCCTGCCCTACGGCGCGGTGGACCAGGAGCAGGTGCTCACCGGCGGTTATGGTGCGGCGTATGGCCGTTCCGACGGCGGTGTGATCAACCAGGTCGGCAAGCGCGGCACCAACGACTGGCACTTCGGCGGCCAGGTGCTCATGCAGCCGAGCTGGGCGCAGAGCAACCCGGACAACTATTACCTGACCAACGGGCAGCTGTATCGCTATCGCCAGGACAACAACAACCAGTCCACCTATACGTACGACGCCTACTTCGGCGGCCCGCTGATCAAGGACAAGCTGTACGTGTTCGGCGCCGTCGAAGGCTATCAGCAGCAGAACGGTGTCAACGTGGGCACGGTGGCGAACGGCACCGCCAAGACCTACTCGTACTCCGATCCGAAGTGGTACGCCAAGGTCGACTGGAACATTACCGACAACAACATCCTCGAGTTAACCGGCGCGTCGAACAAGACCGAGTACAACGGCAACACCTACGCGTACAACTACGGCACGGGCAACGGCAAGGGCAGCTGGGGCTCCTACCTCGGTCCGGACACCGAAACGAAGAACGGCGCCGACTTGTGGATCGCCAAGTACACCGGCTACATCACCGACAGCCTGACCGTCGATGCGCTGTACGGAAAGATGCATCAGATCAGCTACAGCAACGTCGGGGGCAGCGATGCATCACGCATCATCGATGCGCAGTACCAGAACCCGGCCTATAACGGCGGCGTACCCATCGTGGGGCCGCAGACGTCCGGCTCGGTCGCCAACCCTGACGCGCACGACCACACCACCAACTACCGTCTCGACATCAACTACAAGATTGGCAGCCACTCGATCACGGCCGGTATCGACAACCTCAACGTGTCGTCCTATGACATCGGCAATATCGAGCCGGGTCCGGGCTACTCGTGGGAGTACGGCCAAGGTGATCCGAATACGCCGATCAGCACGGCGGCCGGCGCCGGCGTGGGTGCTCCAGGCGGCGATGGTTACTACGTGGACAAGTACATCTACACCACGGGTGCCGCGGTGGTGCACGTGAAGCAGCGCGCGCAGTTCATCGAGGACCAGTGGCAGGTCAATGATCGCGTGCTGCTTTCGCTGGGACTGCGCAATGACCAGTTCACCAACTACAACCCCGACAGCGTGCCCTACATCCGGCTGAGCAAGCCCAACTGGGCGCCGCGCATTGGCGTCAGCTGGGACGTCTATGGTGACTCGTCGCTCAAGGTCTATGGCAATGCAGGCCGCTACTACCTCGATGAACCAACCAACGTGGCGATTCGCGCCGCAGCTGGCAGCACGTATACCCGCCAGTACTTCACCTATACCGGCATCGATCCGGCCACTGGCGCACCCACCGGACTGGCGCAAATTCCACAGGATATCTACCCCGGCGTGTCCGCTGATAAGGAATACGGCCAGCCGCCCGATCCAAAGACAGTCACAAGCAGCAACGTGAAAGCGGAATATCAGGACGAGTACATCGCTGGCGTGGACAAGGCGTTCGAAATGTTCGGCGAAAAATGGACGGCCGGCGCTAAGGCGACTTATCGAGTGCTGCGAAACGACCTCGATGACATCTGCGATTACCCCACATTCGGCGCGGTAGGTGTTTCGCAGGGCTTCGACGAGGCGGCGGCGGAGGGATCGGGCTGCTACGTCATGAACCCAGGGCGCACCGCTGACATCAACGTACCGCTGGCCACCGGTGGCTACGGCACCATGGTCGTGCCATGGTCCGCGCTTGGTATGCCATCACTCCTGCGCAAGTACGTCGCCCTCGATACCTACCTGGAGCATCCGTTCGACGGCAAGTGGTACGCCAAGATCATGTACACCTGGTCGCACAACTACGGCAACACGGAAGGCTCGGTGCGTTCGGACATCGGCCAGCAAGATGTGTCGCAGACCGAGGACTGGGACAACAAGGGCGTGATGACCTACGCCAACGGTGACCAGGCCAATGACCGTCGCCATCAGATCAAGGCATACGGCTACTACCAGGTCACGCCTGAGTGGCTTGTGGGCGCCAACGTGCAGATCCTGTCCGGCACGCCGATCGTGTGCCTGGGCTATTTCGGCCCGCAACAGGCTGACGACTATAACTACGGTGCGTCGTATCACTTCTGCGGCCCGAACGGAACGCCGGCGGCTCCGGGTTCCACCGGCCGCACGCCGTGGACGGAGCTGGTCAGCCTGAATGCCGAATACCGCCCGGATTGGGCGCAGCACAAGCTCGCGTTCTCGGTGCAGGTCTACAACCTGTTCGACCAGCAACGCGCGACCGAGCTATACGGCACGTCCGAGTCCGGGCCGGGCCAAGCGTCTACGCTGTACAAGGTGCCGCTGTTCTACACCACCCCGCGTTACGTGCAGTTCGGCGTCAGCTACGACTTCTGACGCCCGTCAGTCCCCGCAACAGGGAGCTGAAGGACCACTCCCTATCAACGCTTCCCCGGGCCACCCCGGGGAAGCCTTCAGGTGACCCCTTCCGGGAGTACGGTTCGACCACCCTCCCGTTATCGATCCAGCGATCAGCACCTCCCGGTACACCGGCGGCGAGGGATTCGCCGCCCCTTTTTTGGGCGTCAAGTGACGCTTTGGTAAGACGACGATGGCCGGGTTCAGTAAGGCGGTTGGAAGGGTCGCCTGCTAGCATGAGGGGTATTCATCCACTTGTGCGCCCTATGCGAATCCTGCTAGTCGAAGATGATTCCCTGGTTTCCGATGCCATTTCCCGTGGGCTGGTCGGCTCCGGCTACGTGGTCGACGCCGTGCCTGACGCCGAATCGGTGGCGACCCGATTGACCGATTCGCACTATGACCTGGCCATTGTCGACCTGGGTCTGCCCGGCGAAGACGGCCTGTCGCTGGTGCGCAAGCTGCGACGCGGCGGCAGTGCGCTGCCCCTGCTGATCGTCACCGCCCGCGACGGCCTGGACGACCGCATCAATGCCCTCGACCTGGGCGCCGACGACTACCTGGTGAAGCCGTTCGCGCTGCCCGAACTGGCGGCGCGCTGCCGCGCCCTGATCCGCCGCGCCACCGCGGCCGCCGCGAACGAGATCGTGATCGGTGGACTGCGCATCGACCTGGCCGGTCGCCGCGCGCTGAACGACAAGGGCGAGGTGCTGGAGCTCACCCGACGCGAGTGGTCGATCCTTGAATGCCTGGCGCACCACAGCGGTCGCGTGGTGAGCAAGGAGCGCCTCACCCAGGCCATTACCGGCTGGAGCGAGGACATCTCGGGCAACGCCATCGAGGTGCACGTGTCGCGCCTGCGCAGCAAGCTGGGCAGCTCGGCCACCGTGCGCGGCATCCGCGGGCTGGGCTATCGCCTCGAAGATGGCTGAGACCCGGCCCCCCGCCAGCGTCCACGGACGGTTGCTGAGCTACCTGCTGGTACCCCTGTTCCTGCTGCTCGTAGCGGGCGTGGCGGTCGACCACCATGTCATCGTCACGCCGATCCACAACGCCTTCGATCATTCGCTGTCGCGCTCGGCGCTGGCGATCATGGCGCGCATCCGCCCGGGCCAGGACGGCAGGCCCGAAGTAGCCCTGCCCCAGCACCCGCCACCGCCGTTGCGCGCGATGTCGGACGAGCACTTCTTCTATCGCGTCAGCCTGCCCGACGGCCGCACCATCGCCGGCACCCCAGACCTGCCGCTCGCGCCCGACAGCGGCGCGGAGGATGGCTTCAGCTACACCAACCTTACCTATCGCAACGACGCCTTCCGCCTCGCCAGCTACCGCACCAGCGAAACCGGCGAACCGCTGATCGTCACCGTGGCGGAAACACCGGCGCGGCGCGATCGTGCCGTGCATCGCCTGGACGTCGCCTTCCTCATCAACGATACGGTGCAGATGGTGCTGGTGTTGATCATCGCGCTGGTCGGCATCCGCATCGCGCTGCGGCCCTTGCAACGCCTCAGCCGGCAGCTGGCCCGTCGTCCGCGCCAGGCGCTGACCCACCTGCCGACGCAGGACGTGCCCAGCGAAGTGCTGCCGCTGGTGGAATCGCTCAACAACCTGCTGGGCCGCATCCGCGACTCGGTGCTCTCGCAGCAGCACTTCATGGCGAACGCGGCGCACCAGTTGCGCACGCCGCTGACCGGGCTCAAGGCGCAACTGGAGGTGCTCGCCCGCGAAACCGCCGGCGGCCCGCTGCAGGAACGCATCGCCCTGCTGCACGGCGGCGTGGACCGCCTGGCCCACACCGCGAACCAGTTGCTGACCCTGGCCCGCGCCGAACCTTCCGCGCACCGGTCCAGCCATTTCGCCTTGATCGAATTGCCCAAGCTGATCGGCGAAGTGATCGACAGTTCGCTCGATCGCGCCATCGCGCACGGCATCGACCTCGGCGCGGGCAGTCATCCGGCGCAGGTCAACGGCGTGTACTGGCTGCTGCACGAACTGCTGGGCAACCTGATGGACAACGCCATCCGCCATACGCCGGCGGGCGGGAACATCACCGTCCGCTGCGGCGTGGACCGGGGTCATCCCTTCCTTGAGGTCGACGACAGCGGCACCGGCATCGCGCCGGAAGAGCGCGCCAAGGTCCGCGAACGCTTCTACCGCGGCAGCGGCAACCAGACGGAGGGCTGCGGCCTGGGGCTGGCCATCGTCGACGAGGTCGCGAGGGTCCACAACGCCCGACTGAGCATCCTGGACGGCAGCACCGGCCGCGGCACCCGCATGCGCATCGACTTTCCCGCCGTCAGCTGAAACACACGTGCCACGGGTGGCACTTTGAATTTGGCCAGTCCACCCCCAAAGTGGGGGCAGCCTTTGACAGGAGTCCCCCGTGTCCATACCCAGTGCCGTCAAGAGCACGCCGATCGGCAGCCGCCAGCAGCTCACCGATTACCTTGCCGCCGGTGAGAAGCCCCGCGATGCCTGGCGCATCGGCACCGAGCACGAGAAGTTCGGTTTCCTCACCGATACCCTGCGCCCCCCCACCTTCGAAGGCGAGCGCGGCATCCGCGTGCTGCTGGAGCAGCTGGCAGCGCGCTACGGCTGGGACATCGCCCGCGAAGGCGACAGCCCGGTGGCGCTGTCGCGCGACAAGGCCTCGATCACGCTCGAGCCCGCCGGCCAGCTGGAACTGTCCGGTGCGCCGCTGGAGTCGATCCACCAGACCTGCTGCGAGGTCAACGCGCACCTGACCGAGGTGCGCTCGATCGCGGACGACCTGGGCATCGGTTTCCTGGGCATGGGCTTCCAGCCCAAGTGGCGCCGCGAGGAAATGCCGTGGATGCCCAAGGGCCGCTACAAAATCATGCGCGAGTACATGCCCAAGGTCGGCAACCTCGGCCTGGACATGATGACCCGCACCTGCACCGTGCAGGTGAACCTCGACTTCGACAGCGAAGCCGACATGGTGCGCAAGTTCCGCACCAGCCTGGCGCTGCAACCGATCGCCACGGCGCTTTTCGCCGATTCGCCGTTTACGGATGGCCGTCCAAACGGCTATCTCTCCTACCGTTCGCACGTGTGGGAAGACACTGATCCCGATCGCACCGGCATGCTCGATTTCGTCTTCGAGGACGGCTTCGGCTACGAGCGCTACGTCGACTACATGCTCGACGTGCCGATGTACTTCAGCTACCAGAACGGCACCTACGTCGATCTCTCGGGGCAGGACTTCAAGCGCTTCATGGCCGGCGAGTTGCCAGCACTGCCCGGCGTGCGCGCGACCATGAAGGACTGGGCCGACCACCTCACCACCGCCTTCCCGGAAGTGCGCCTCAAGCAATACCTGGAAATGCGCGGCGCCGACGGCGGTCCGTGGAACCGACTGTGCGCGCTGCCCGCCTTGTGGGTGGGCCTGCTGTATGACGATGACGCGCTGACGGCCGCCTGGGACCTGGTGAAGGACTTCTCGCATGGCGAACGCCAGGCGCTACGCGATGGCGTCCCGCGCCAGGCGCTGAAGCTGCCGTTCCGCAACCATACCGTGCGCGAACTGGCCCGTGAAACCTTGAAGATTGCCTCCCACGGCCTCAAGCGTCGCGCCAGGCTCAATCGCAGCGGCGCGGATGAAAGCATCTTCCTCGAACCGCTGATCGAGATCGTGGAAGCGAACCAGACACCCGCCGAGCGCAAGCTGGAACTGTTCCACGGCGCATGGAACGGCAACGTCGACCCGGTGTTCCGCGAGTTCGCCTACTGAGCGCACCCGCATGCATGACAGCCCCGCCCTCGAGCGGGGCTTTTTTTCGCCGCCATCCGCACGCGCCAACCACCGGCTCGCAACGGCGCTTCAATCGCCGGCGACCAGCAAGCCAGGACGAAACGACTTGCCGCCGCCATTGGTCAGGCGCAGACCGCTATGGCGACACACGTCCAGCATGGGATAGGTTTCCACGCGGCCATTGATGAACGTCACGCGCACGTCGCGCAGGCAGTCACCGGAGGGGACGCTCACCGTCGTCGAGCTCAATCCTCCCTGCAACGGTGAAGCGAACGAAGCCTCCACATAGGCACCGCTTCCGGCGGGCGCCATGGCGAAAGCCGTCACGCTGTCGAAGGTCGCATTGACGAGACGCAGGTGGTGCGCGGGTGTCCGCGCGTCACCGGCATCCGCGGGCGCGCCGGGCACAACGCATGATGCGGCAACCGCGATGATCGCGACACGAGGCAAGAGACGAAGGGCAGCCATGGCATTGCTCCGATGGTCGTTTCGATGCCGCCCTCTTCGAACGTAACGAAAGGCCGGCGGCGATATCGGAGCGCCGTTTCATGCCGCCGCGGAAGCGCGACGGGACGAATCGTCGTGGCGGCGTGATGAATCGTAGTGGCGCCGCCGTTTGCTTTTCTCCGTGCAGACCTGCGCCTAAGATGCGGACACGATCCGCCAGGATAGACAGCGATGAAGGTCCGCCTCGGCACCACGGACATCGGCCTTGCCCAGTACATCGGGTTGTGGACGACTGTCGCCGTGGTGTTCGGCGTGCAGGGGATGCTGCGCGACATCATGGCCGACCATCACGTGTGGCCGCTGTGGGACTACCTTCGCTGGGCCATGATCCAGTGGTACACCTGGGCCGCGCTGGCGCCATGGGTGTTCCGCCTCGCGGCGACCTACCCGATTCGCGCGCCGTTGCGGCTGCGCGGCCTGGGCAGGCAGTTGCCGCTGAGCCTTGGCGTGACGCTGCTCGGCATGGTGATCGGCGCGTTCGTGTCCACCGCTTTCGAGCCGAGCGACTTCTTCCAGCAGCTGTGGTTCTTCATCGGCCAGCATTTCGCCCTGGGCCTGCTCACCTACTGGATGCTGTTCGCGATCCAGCAGGCGATGGCGTTCCACGAGGAGAAATCCCGTCGAGAGGTCGAAGCCAACCGTCTTGCGGCGGAGCTGGCGCAGTCGCGCCTGCAGGCGCTGAAATCGCAGCTGCAGCCGCACTTCCTGTTCAACACGCTGCACGCCATTGCCACCCTGCTCGACGAGGACACGCTGTCGGCGGAAGACATGCTGCTGCGGCTGAGCGACCTGCTGCGCGCGTTCCTGGAAGACTATGACGGCCAGGAGATCAGCCTGCGCCGTGAACTGGTGCTGCTCGACCTCTATCTCGGCATCCAGCGCGTGCGCTTCAAGGATCGCCTGACCACGCAGATCTACGTCAGCCCCGATACGCTGCAAGGCGCGGTGCCCAGCCTGATCCTGCAACCGATCGTGGAGAACGCGATCCGCCACGGCATCGGCGAGCGTGTCGGCTCCGACTGCATCGAGATCGAAAGCCGGCGCGAAGGCGACAGCCTCTGCATCGACGTGCGCAATCGCAACAGCACTCTGGAGCCCGGTCCGGCATCGAGTTCGGGACACGGCATCGGTCTCTCCAATACGGTACTGCGCCTGCGCGAGCTTTATGGCGATGCGGCGCAGGTGCGCCTGGAAATGATCTGGCCGCAGGGCGTGGTGTGCCGGCTGCGCCTGCCGTTCCACGAGATCGAGGAACCCGATGAGGCGCCCGAGGTGGCGACCGCATGACCATCACCGCGCTGGTCGTCGATGACGAGCCGCTGGCACGGCGCGCGATCGTGCGGCAACTGGGCAACGACACGGACATCGAATTGCTGGGCGAATGCGGGGATGGCGCATCGGCCGTGCGGGCGATCCGCCAGCACTCGCCCGACCTGGTCTTTCTCGATGTGCAGATGCCGGCGCTCACCGGCGTCGATGTCGTGGCGGCGATCGGCGTGGAGCGCATGCCGGCCATCGTGTTCGTCACGGCGTACGAACAGTACGCGGTGAAGGCGTTCGAAGCGAACGCGGTGGACTACCTGGTGAAGCCGTTCAGCCGGGAGCGTTTCGCCGAAACCCTGTCGCGCGCGAAAAGCCGGCTGGCCGAGCGAGCGAACCGCAACGAGCCGTCCTCCGCCCGGATCATGCAGGCGCTGGAGGCGTTGCGGCAGCGCGACCGGTATGTCGAGCGCCTTGCCGTGCGCATCGGCGAGCACATCACCTTCGTCGGCGTCGACGACATCGTGTGGATCAAGGCCAGTGGCAACGTCGTGCTGCTGCACCTGGCCGATCGCGTACACGAGCTGCGCGAAACGATGTCGTCGCTGGCCACGCGGCTCGATCCACGGCGCTTCGCGCGTATCCATCGTTCGGCGATCATCAACATGCGCCGCGTCCAGGCGATCCATCCGTGGTTCAACGGACACCACGTCGTCACCATGGACACCGGGCAGAAGCTGCGCATGAGCCGCTACCAGCACGAGGCCTTCCTGCGGCTTGTCTCCGCACGCGAGGCGAAGCCTGACGCTTAGTGCGTTCCACCCAATATACGCGCCATTGCGGATAGCGACATCGCCCCTCGCGTTGCACATGCGCAGTACGGCCAGACCACGCAAACGGAAATCGTCCGGGACGCGTGTCAGCGCTCAGCCCTGTTCCTGGCGCATGCGATGCAAACCGCAAGTTCACGCGCCTCGCGGCCGTCGTTGCGAAGCATCCGCTGCCTCACTTCGTGGCAGGCAAACGCCGAAGCGCCACTTTGTGTAGCGGTGCACGCTCCCTATCTTTCGTCGCGGCGGAGCGACTTCATGCGCATCGCCGTTCGGATGTCCAAACCAATGCTTTCGCGAAGCTTAAATCGGACTGACTGCTGCTTGAATCGCATCGCTTGCAGCGAACACCGGCGGTGGAAAGCGATCATGCATAAGCTTGGTGAAAGTAAGCCCGCCGATACTTGTGGTGGCCATGGGACGGCTCGTGTCGAAGGCTTCGCAAGAAGCGCCGCGCTGGATGCGATGGTTTAACTCCATACCAACGTTTTCTTCCCTTCTGGTGTCGCGTGCAAAGATCCGGCGTTAATGCCAAGCAGGATTCCCTGCCGAAAAAAGGCGTGTATCGCGTCCTGATATGCCGGCCGAACCATCGGCTCGGCAACACGATCCTGCTGACCCCTTTGATCACGGAGCTGGAACGCCTGTACAAGGGCGCGGAGATCGATGTCCTGACGGAAGGACCGATCGCCGAAGAAGTGTTCAGCACCTTCTTCTGCGTCAAGAACGTCTATTGCCTGCCCAAGCGCGGCTTCAAGCACCCGATATCGTTCGCCGGCATGCTGCTGCGCATTCGCAAGACCGAGTACGACCTGATCGTCGATCCATGCCTCGGCTCGGGCTTCAGCCGCGTGCTGACCAAATTCCTGCGGGGACGCTACAAGCTCGGCTTCAGTGACGACGCGTTGCGTTCGGGCCTGACGCATCCGGTGCCGACGGCGGTGGCCCGCCAGCACATGGCGCAGCGTCCCATCAACCTGCTGCGCTGGGCACGCGAGCACTACGCGGCGGAGAGCGAGCCGGTGGCCGACTATCCCTCCCTGGATATCCGCCTGACCGAAGAGGAACGCGCCCATGGCCGCGCGGTGATCGAGCAACTGCTGCCGCCATCGCGCCAGGCTGCTTCCCAGCCGACCATCGGCGTCTTTGCGAACGCGACCGGCGCCAAGCGATACCCGGCGACGTGGTGGAATGAGTTCACTGCGGCGTTCGAATCGATGAGTCCGCAATCGCGCATCCTCGAACTCATTCCCATGCATGGGCATTCCATGCTCGGCGAAGCGTATCCGGGCTATTACTCGTCGGACATTCGGCGCATGGGCGCCGTGATGGCAGGCATGGACCTGATGATCACGGCGGACTGCGGCGTGATGCACTTGGCGGTGGCGTCCAAGGTGCCCACGGTCGGCATGTTCTGCGTCACCGATGCGTCGGTATACGCGCCGTACGGATCGGGAAGTTGCTCGCTGATCACACACGGCCTTTCCGCAAGGGAAGCGGCCGAGCAGGTGATCCGCAGCTTTCCTTCGCTGCTGGGACGCGCAGGCGCTGCCGCGAGCACTTCGGCCAGCACGAGCCCCGACCTGGACTGGAACGAAGCCGGCCTGGGCAGCCTGGGACTGTCGCACTGATGGCGCATATATCCCGTGGATGATCGCGTCGAATCGCATCAAGGCCCTGTCATAGCGGATGCCTTGCGACGGGAGCGTCGCGAACGATGGTGGCTGATGTTGCTGGCCTTGCTGTTGCTCGCGGCGGGCATCGGCATGCGCACGCCCACGCCATCGGACGAGCCACGCTTCGCGCTCGTGGCCCATCAGATGGTGGCCTCCGGCAACTGGCTGATACCTCATCGCGGCAGCGACTGGTATTCGGACAAGCCGCCGACCTTCATGGCGATGCAGGCGGCGTCGCATGCGCTCACTGGCGACTGGCGCGTCGCCTTCCTGCTTCCTTCGCTGCTCGCTTCACTGGGCACGCTGTGGCTGGTCTACGACCTGGGCCGGCGACTGTGGAACCATCGCGCCGGCATGTGGGCGGCGCTCGCCTTGTTGTGCACCGTGCAGTTCGTGTTCCAGGCCAAGCGAGGGCAGATCGATCCGACGGTCACGTTTTTCGTCACCGCCGCCAACGCAGGCCTGTTGAGGCACTTCCTGCTCGGGCCGGACCGACGCGCGCTATGGTTCGGCTGCTTCGCCGCAGGGCTGGGGGTCATCACCAAGGGCGTGGGCGTGCTCGCCTTCCTGATGCTGGTTCCATGGCTGCTGGCGCGACGGTATCGCTGGCAAGGCCTTTCCACGGCGCCGGAGCGCATCGCAACCTGGCTGGTGGCTGCGCTGGCTTTCCTGGCAGCCATCGCGTGCTGGCTGCTGCCGCTGGCCTTCTATCTGCACGCGCACGACAGCATTGCGGCACGCGATTACGTCAGCGACATCTTCGTCAACCAGACGCTGCATCGCTACGTGCATCCATGGAACAGCTTCCAGCCACCATGGTTCTACCTGGAGGTGATCTTCACCTCGTGGTTGCCGCTCAGCCTCGCCTTACCCGGGCTGTTGCCCGCGTGGCGGCAACGGCTGCGTGAACACGATGCCCGTTTCCTGCTGCCGTTGGCCTGGTCGGTGCTGGTGATCGTGTTCTTCAGCCTCACGCGCGCCAAGCGCGATGTCTACATCATGCCGGCGCTGCCGCTGCTGGCGCTGTGTGCAGGCCCGTTCCTGCGCGACATCCTCCAGCGACGCTGGGCGCAATGGCTGGCGCTGGCGTTCGTGTTGGCGCTGGCGGTTCCCGCGCTGGCATTGGGCCTGCTCGGCATGCTGCATCCCACGGCGTGGACGCGTCATTTCGTCGAAGCCCGGCAGCTTGGGGACCACGCGTCGTCGTTGTGGATCGCGTGCATCGTCATCGGCATCTGGATGGGTCTTTGCATCGCGGCCTGTCGCCTGCGCCGCGCCGGCATGGCGCTGCTCGCGGGGCTCGCCGGCCTCTGGCTGGCGTGGGGCCTGTGGGTGGCGCCGCTGTTGGCCCGCGCAAGCTCACAGGCGCCGCTGGTGCAACGTGTCGAGCAGACCATCGGACCCGATGCTGAACTGGCCCTCGTCGCCTGGAAGGAAGAACTTCCGCTCGCCTTCCAGCGCAAGGTGACCGACTTCGGTTTCGTGACGCCGTGGCATGAGCAACTGGCCGCCGCGATCCGCTGGCAGCAACAGTCGCCCGCGCATCGCTGGGTGCTGGTGCTTTCCGACGTCATGGCGCCGTGCATCGACAAGGCGGCGACGCTGGACATGGGAATCACCAGCGGACGCGACTGGCGACTTTACCGGCTCGATGCCGTGGCCCCCTCCTGTCGCGGCGGCGTCGTGCCCGTCGGTGACGTCGAGGATTGGGGCGGCATCGACAAGCGCCGCTGAGCCCACCGATGACGATGCATCAAGAGCGCGGCACACCGGCCCGATATTCCGGCGACACCAGCCCCATCGCCGGCCACCAACGCTCGCTGCGGAGCCTGGTCGCGGAGATGCCGTGGCTCTGGTGCTGGCTGCTGGCTGCCCTGGTCGCCATCTTCCAGCATGGGCCGATGCCGATGTATTCCACGCGCACGCTGTCGGTGGCGTGGGAGATGTGGACGCATCACAGCTTCGTGGTGCCCTATCTCAACGGTCTGCCCTACAGCGAAAAGCCGCCGTTGCTGCTGTGGCTGATCCATCTGGGCTGGCTCGTGGGCGGCGTGGGCGATGTGTGGCCACGCCTGCTGGAAGTGCTGCTGGGCGCGCTGCAGCTCGTCCTCGTCGCGATGCTCGCGCGGCGCCTGTTTCCACGGCACGCAGCGGTGGCTCGCACGGCGCCATGGATCGCCGGCGCCCTCACGTTCGGATTCCTGTTCGGCCTGCAGGTCATGTACGAAGTGCTGCTCGCCGACTGCGTGCTGGCAGCCCTGTTGTGCCTGACGCCCGGGCGCGGGCAGGACGCGCCGCGCTTTGCCTGGTTCGCGCTTGCGGTGGGCCTGGGCCTGCTCAGCAAGGGACCGGTGATGCTGCTGCATGTGGCCTTTCCGTGGCTGCTGGGACCTCTCTGGAACCGCTGGGCGCAACACCATCGTGGCCGCTGGTATGCGACCGGGGCTGCGGCTATCCTCGCCGGTGGCGCGTTGCTGCTGGCGTGGGCGTTGGCGGCCACCGATGCCGGCGGCGAGGCCTATCGGCAGCGACTGCTGATCCACCAGACCGCCGGACGCGTCGTCGACGCATTCGCGCACGCCGAACCGTTCTGGTGGTATCTGCCGCTGCTTCCGGTACTGGTGCTGCCCTTTGCGCTTTGGCCACGTTGCTGGGTGGCCCTGCTGTCCCTGCGACGACCGTTCGAGGACGGGCTGCGTTTCCTGTTCGCATGGCTCGGCCCCGTGCTGCTCGGTTTCTCCGTCGTGAGCGGCAAGCAACCCTATTACGTGCTGCCGGAATTCGGCGGCTTCGCCCTGCTGATCGCCTTCGCGCTGGCGTCTCTGCACGAACGTCGACCGACCACGTCGCGCTGGCTTCAGCCCTGGCCGCTCGCCTTGCTGCTGGGCGTCGGCGGCATCGCATTGGCGCTGCTGGGCAAGCTGGTCCATGACGGGCGCGTGCTCGATCACCAGCTGGTCGCGGTGTCGCGCAGCAGTCTCCCGTTCGGCCTGCTTTTTCTGCTGCTGGCAGGGGTGTTGGTCACGCCACGCAAGGGCGAACTTCAACGCATCGCCATCGTCGGGCTGATCGCGGCCGTGGCCGCCAACGGTCTTTTCACGCTCACCCTGTGGCCGGCATACGACTTCACGCCCGTCGCGAAGATGCTTGCGCGGGCGGAAGCGGAAGGCCATCCCATGGCCAATTTCGAATCGAACGACGGCCAGTACACCTTCCTCGGACGGCTGACCCAACCCGTGACGCAGCTCCACGGCATGGACGAAGCCACGCGCTGGGCGCAGGCGCATCCGGACGGACGGGTGATCACCTACCCGCGCCGGCTCACCGCGCTCGACCGCGCGCATGCGGTCTACATCCAGCCGTTCCGTGGAATATGGCTGGCGGTCTGGCCAGCACCCGCCTTGGTGGACGCGCAATCCAAGGGCGAGCTCATCGAATGACGCGTGGATCGTGTCGACGCATTCCAGCGCCGACACGATCCGCAGGCAGCACGCCGGCGCGCTGTCGACACGCCGTGCTCACTGGATCGTCGCCACATCGACGCGGCCGGCTCGCGCCGCCTTGACCAGCGCATCGTGATCGCGCTCGTTCTGGTCGGCGTAGGCGACCGAGAACGATGCCATCGCATCGGCAAACGCATCGCTTTTGCCGAGATAGCTGGCCAGCACGATGGCGTCGGTCGAACGCGCATGCGCACGCGCCACGGCGTGCGCGCACAGCCGGCCGTAACGCCGCATGTTGGCTGGCTTCATCAGCTCCACCTGCGGCGACACTTTCGCATCGCGCAGCTGCCGCACGTAGAAGTGCCGGTTCGCGCCCTGCGTCCAGCCGAGGAACATGTCGCTGGCCGACTGCATGAGGCGCTGCCCCGACACCACGCGCTGCCCCTGGTGCGTATAGGCGCACTTGCCGATGAACCGCTCGATGACCGATTCGCGCGCCTCCTTGAACTGCAGGAACAAGGGATCGCCATTGCCAGACACCAGCAGCATGATGCCGCAGTACGTGCCCACGCTGCCGACACCGACGACCTTGATGGCGGAGTCCATGGGCTCGAAGCGATCAAGCAGCACGCGGCGCTCGGCGGAAAGCGATTCACGGTAGGACGCGAACGCCTTCATCCGGTCTTCCTGGCTGACCTCGTTCTGCAAGGCATTGTCGTGATAGATCAGCGGCGGCTCGTCCTGGATGCGCGGCGGCGATCCGCCGGCGACGGTCAGCTTGACGAACTCCTTGGTATGCGCGGTGTATTCCACTGCCTTGTGCACGCTCTTGATGGCAAGCTTCTTGAGCTGCTGGTCTTCCATGCGGTCGATGACGTCTTCCAGGTCGATATGGTCGTACCAGGCCGACAGCAGGGGCATGGCGGCGTAGTCGGCCAAATGGTCGCGATAGGCGGAAGCCGCTTCCCACGCCGACTCCCTTGCGTCGTCGGCGCTGAAACCGTTGGCGCGCGAGGCCACCACCAGGCTGGCGCAAAGACGCTTGATGTCCCACTCCCATGGTCCCGGCGTGGTTTCGTCGAAGTCGTTGATGTCGAACACCAGCTTTCGTTCGGGCGTCGCGAAGCCGCCGAAGTTGACCAGATGCGCATCGCCGCAGATCTGAAGGTGGACGCCGGTGCTTGCCGTGGTGGAGAGATCGCCCGCCATGATCGCGGCGGCGCCCCGATAGAACGCGAACGGCGATGCCATCATGCGGCCGTAGCGAATCGGCACCAGCGTCTCGATGCGCCCCTTCGACGTCTCGATCAGCACATCCACGGGATCGAATCGCTTGCGCGTCGGCGACCAGCCACCCAGCGTCTTGCGCGAGCAGACGGAACGCAGCGCCTTGCCCATGGCTTCCCGGTCCTCGACCGTGTGCCGGAAGCTGTGGGGCAACAGGCTGTCCAGCGGCATCGGCGGCGGCGCCGCGATCTTCGGCTTGTGGTTGGCCGAGGCAGAGCGAGCCTTGCCGGACGGCTTGCGGGAAGAAACCTGAGGCTCAGCTGCCGTGGACATGGATGCCCCCTTCGAGATTGCGCGTTGCCAGGTTGGCCGCGAAACCGCCGGCCGGAACGCCATTTGACGCCGACTGCCGCCGGATGGGAACCGAAAAACTACGTGAATTACGTGAAATGGCCGGTTGCCCAAGACGAACGGCCAGTCAGGCCGGACATCCCGCAGCCCTGCATAGGCCAGATGATCCCCTGCACTCCAGCACTGGCCCGGCACCCCGGCCGCTCCTAGCGTCGATCCGTCCTCCCCTCCGGGTTCCATCCATGACCAAACCCTGGCTGCTGTGCCCGTTGGCTTTATGCCTATCCAGCGCTGCCTTTGCGCAATCGACCGTCGACTTGTCCCGATTGGATGCGCACGATGCCGCACCGCGCACCCAGGTCTTCGTACTGGGCACGGTGCACTTGGCTGACGCGCCCAAGACCTTCAAACCGGCGTCGCTGGGTCCGGTGCTGGATCGGCTCGCGTCGTTCAAGCCGCAGATCATCACGGTCGAACAGATTTCCGGCGAGAGCTGCGATGCCATGGCGCGCCATCCCGCGATCTATGCGCCAGAAGACGTACGGCCCTACTGCCGTGACACGAGCGCAGCGCGGTCCGCCACTGGTCTGGACGTGCCCGCCGCCATCGCGGAAGTGGTGCGCACGCTTAAGCACTGGCCCGATCAGCCAGCGTTCGCGCAACGACGGCACCTCGCCGCCTTGTTCCTGGCCGCCGGCGATGCGGCCTCCGCCATGGTGCAATGGCTTTACCTGCCCGACGACCAGCGCCGCGCCGGTGACGGCCTGAGCGACACACTGGCGACGCAACTTCGCCAACAGGCCGCCAGCAATGACGAGAGCTTTCAGATCGCCGCGCCGCTTGCGGTTCGACTCGGGCTGCAACGCGTGTTCGGAGTCGACGACCACACCGGCGACAACGTAAACGTGGCGGATGCCGCCGCCTTCGGCAGCGCCATCCAGCATGCGTGGGACAGCGCAGCGGAGATCGCGAAACCTCTCCATGCCTCGGAAGCAGCGTTTTGGCAGCGTGGCGACATGCTTGCGCTGTATCGCTTCATCAATCAGCCATCCGAGCTCGATGCGCGAATTCGCAGCGATTTTGGTGCGGCGCTCGGTGACGCTTCCCCGCAGCACTACGGACAGATCTACGTGGCCGGCTGGGAAACCCGCAACCTGCGGATGGTGGCGAACGTGCACGCTGCGTTCCGTGAGTCCCCGGGCGTGCGTGTGCTGTCCCTTGTCGGCGTCTCGCACAAGCCTTGGTTCGACAACCTGCTCGGGCAGATGCAGGGCGTGGACATCGTGGATGCGGAAAAAGTATTGGAGTGAGCCGGAAGTCGCGGCTTGAGGCATTGACGACCATGCGGCGTGCGCACCGCTACCGACCATCGCCATGGATGTAGCCCAAAAAGAAAGGGCCGGCATGGCCGGCCCTTTCGCATCACATCAGCGCAAGCCTTACTTCTTCTGCGGCGCTTCCTTCAGGCCACGGTTCAGCAGCATCGGTTCGATGCTCGGATCCTTGCCGCGCCAGTCCTTGTACATCTTGCCCAGCTCTTCGGTGTTGCCGCGCGAGAGCACCATCTCGCGGAAGCGGTCGCCGTTTGCGCGCGTCAGGCCACCCTTGTCGACGAAGCCCTGGAAGGCGTCATCGGCCAGCATTTCCGTCCAGAGGTAGGCGTAATAACCGGCGGCGTAGCCGTTGCCCCAGATGTGCTGGAAGTAGCTGGAACGGTAGCGCGGCGGCACGTAGCTGAGGTTGATCTTGGCCTTGGCCAGCGCATCGGCCTCGAACTTGTCCGGGTCCTGCTTCGGCGCATCCGGGCCCAGGCTATGCCAGCTCATGTCGAGCAGCGCGGCCGACACCAGCTCGGTCATGTCGTAGCCCTTGTTGAAGGTCTTCGACTTCTTGATCTTCTCGACCAGTTCCTGCGGCATCGGCTCGCCGGTCTTATAGTTCTTCGCGTAATTCGCGAAGATCTTCGGATCGGTCGCCCAGTGCTCGTTGAACTGCGACGGAAACTCCACGAAGTCACGCGCGGTGGCCGCGCCCGACAGGCTCGGGTATTCCGAATTGGCGAAGATGCCGTGCAGGCCATGGCCGAACTCGTGGAACATGGTGATCACGTCGTCGAACGACAGCAGCGCCGGCTGGCCCGGTGCGGGCTTGGTGAAGTTGGCGACGTTGAACACCACTGGCTTGGTGCCCATCAGCTTGGACTGGCCGACCAGGTTGCTCATCCAGGCGCCGCCGTTCTTGTTGTCACGCTTGAAGTAGTCGCAGTAGAACAGCGCGAGCGAGCTGCCGTCCTTGTCGAACACTTCGAACACGCGCACGTCCGGCTGCCACACCGGAATGTCCTTGCGCTCCTTGAAGGTCAGGCCGTAGAGCTGGTTGGCGGCGTAGAACACGCCGTTCTGCAGCACGTTGTCCAGTTCGAAGTACGGCTTGATCTGCGATTCGTCGAGGTCATACTTGGCTTTGCGCACCTGTTCGGCGTAATGGTTCCAGTCCCACGCCTCGACCTTGAAACCACCGTTCTGCTGGTCGATCACGTCCTGGATGTCCTTGGCCTCGCGCTCGGCGCGCGCCGTGGCCGCCGGGGCCAGCTTGTCCATGAAGGTCAACGCCGCCTCGGGCGTCTTGGCCATCTGGTCTTCCAGCTTCCACGCGGCGTAGCTGGAGAAGCCCAGCACCTTGGCCTGTTCGGCGCGGATCTGCGCGATGCGGGCGATCATGTCGCGCGTATCGTTGGCGTCGCCCTTCTCGGCGCGATCCCATGAGGCCTTGAACAACTGCTCGCGCGTGGCGCGGTCATTCAAGCTCTGCAGCGCCGGCTGCTGCGTGGTGTTTTGCAGCGGGATCACCCATTTGCCGTCCAGCTTGCGCGCCTTGGCCGCTTCCACCGCCGCGGCGATGTCGCCATCGGACAGGCCATCGAGCTTGCTCTTGTCGTCCACCACCAGCGCGCCGGCCTTGGTCGCGGCGAGCAGCTTGTTGGTGAACTGCGTGCTGAGGGTGGACTCTTCCTTGTTGAGGTCCTTCAGCTTCGCCTTGTCGGCGTCGGACAGCTTGGCGCCGCCGCGCACGAAGTTCTTGTAGGTGACTTCGACCAGGCGCTTGGACTCCGGATCGAGCTTGAGCGAATCGCGCTGCTCGTAGACGGTTTCGATGCGCTTGAACAGCTTGTCATTCAGCACGATCGCGTCCTGATGCTCGGCGAACTTCGGCGCCTCTTCTTGCTGCACCTTCTGCAGCGTGTCGTTGGTGTTCGCGCCGCTCACCGCATTGAACGCCTGCATCACGCGCGTCATCAGCTGGCCCGACTTCTCCATCGGGATGAAGGTGTTCTCGAAGGTCGGCGGCTCCGGGTTGTCCGCGATCTTGTTGATCTCCTCCAGGTGCTGCTTCATGCCCTCTTCGAAGGCCGGCTGGTAATCGCCATCCTTGATCTTGTCGAACGGCGGCGCCTGGAACGGCAGCGTGCTGGGTTCGAGGAACGGATTCACGGCACTGACCTCAGGCGTGGTGGCGGCGGTGGACGCCTTGGCCGGCGCGGTGCTGGCCGGTGCCGGAGCGGGCTGCTGGGCCTGCTCGTTCGACTGCTGCGAACAGGCGGCGAGCGCGATGGAGGTGGCGATCACGAGGGTGCGGAGACGAAGCATCAGGGTTCCCCTGGAGGGCGGATAAACGAACCCGGAGCCTAACCACACCGCGGTGGGGGTGCCAAGGGCTGGAAGTCCCTGCCACCGCAAGGCGGTGTGTAGGAGCGCCCCCGGTGCGCGAAAAGCCGACGGAGCGGGGACGCCGAGAAGCCGCGGTCGCGCACTGGGTGCGCTCCTACAGCGGTGGGTTTTACGCCTTGCGCATGTCCCGCAGCTGCCAGTTCGAACCAATCAGCAGGTTCAGGCGGTGCCGCACGATGCTCATCGGCAGGTCGGTGATGAGGTCCACGTCGATGCGCAGGTCGTGGACATGGGCGCTCACGGTGGCAGCCGCGTCGGTCGCACCGAGGGCGGGATCGACCTCATCCGGCTCCTCCTGCATGGCGCGCCAGCGCTCGAACAGCGACGGCGTACGCAGGGCTTCCTGCACTGCAGCAGCGAGGTCGTCGGGGCCGGCGCCATCATAGCTCAGCGAAGGTACCGGCCCGCGGGCATGGGCGAGATCGGCAATCGACAGGTAATAGTGGCTGCGCAACGCCATGGTGAAATCTCCGTTCCGGCCGCCCATGCAAGCACGCGCGGCGTGAAAATCACTCCAAGATCGCTTCAAGATCCAGCTGAGCCGCAGCCGTTTGCGGCGGCTCGCCATAAGGCAGCACACCGAGGCACGGTGCAGGCAGCAACTGGCGCAGCGTCGCCAGGTTCTCATCCACCGCCGCCATGTCCGGATCGATGCGATTGCCGATCCATCCGACCAGCCGGCAACCGTCGGTGGCGATGGCACGCGCGCTGAGCAAGGCATGGCTCAGACACCCCAGCCGCATGCCGACCACCAGGATCACCGGCAACTGCCATTGCCGCGCGATGTCCGAGGCGAGCAGTCCGCGCGACAACGGCACCAGCCAGCCGCCCACGCCTTCGACCATCACCACGTCGTGCATGTCGCACAAGCGCATGAAGGCGTCGCGCAGTGGCGCCAGCCGGATATCCACGCCCTCGTGCGCAGCCGCCAGGTGCGGCGACAAGGGCTCGCGCAGCGCGACGGGGTTGATCCACTCGTAGGGCATCGGTGCGCTACTGGCCGCCTGCAGCGCCAGTGCATCGTCGTTGCGCAGGCCTTCGCGTGTTTCGGTGCTGCCGCTGGCCACCGGCTTCATGCCGCAGGCGTTGAGACCGCGGGCACGCACGGCGTGCAGCAACGCGCAGGTCGCATGGGTCTTGCCTATGCCCGTGTCGGTACCCGCTACGAAGAACGTCGACATGCGCCTGTCCCCTGGTGGCGGCCTGGAAACGATGCGCGGACCCGTCGTGCCGGTGCGCACCGTGCGGGCGCATAATACGTGCTTTGGCAACGAGGCTCATGCCCATGTTCGAAGTATCCACGCAGGCGTACGCGAGCAAGCGCGAACACTACGAGGACCTGTGCCGGCAGGCGCGCGGCCTGCTCGAGGGCGAGCCCGACACGATCGCCAACGCGGCGAATTTCTCGGCGCTGGTCTATCACAGCCTGCCCGACCTCAACTGGTGCGGTTTCTACCTGTACGACGGCACCGAGCTGGTGGTCGGCCCGTTCCAGGGCAAGCCCGCCTGCATCCGCATCGCCCTCGGCCGCGGCGTGTGCGGCACGGCGGCGCAGGCGCGCGAGACCCAGGTCGTGCGCGATGTGCACGACTTCGACGGCCATATCGCGTGCGACGCAGCGTCGCAGTCGGAAATCGTGGTGCCGCTGGTGCGCGCCGACGGCCGCCTGTTCGGCGTGTGGGACGTGGACAGTCCGTCCGTCGCACGTTTCGACGAGGAAGACCGCACCGGCATGGAAGCGCTGTGCGCGGTCTTCATGGAAAACCTCAAGGGCTGAGGTTTACTCGCGCGGCGTCTGCAGCAAGGTCACGATCGCCGCGCGCGCCTCGTCCACGCCCGTCGGCGTCTGCGAGGAAAACACCTGCGCCGTGGCCTGCGTGCCGCCCGCCGCCAGTTCCTTGCGCAGTGCCGCCAAGGCCTGCGCGGCCTGATTGCGCGAGAGCTTGTCGGCCTTGGTCAGCAGCACGTGGCAAGGCAGGTGCGTGGCGAAGCAGAAATCCAGCATCATCCGGTCGAATTCCTTCATCGGATGGCGGATATCGGAAATCAGCACGACGCCCCGCAGGCTGCGCCGGCGATGCAGGTAAGCGTCGATTTCCTGCTTCCAGTGCGCGCGCAGCTCCTCCGGCACCTTCGCATAGCCGTAGCCGGGAAGATCGATGAGCCGCACCGTCAAGGGCGCCTCGCCTTCACCCTGCGGCAGCGGCGGCAGCGAGAATGCGACCATTTGCTGCGTGCGACCGGGTGTCTTGGAGGTACGCGCCAGGCCGCGGTGGCCCGTCAACGCATTGAGCGCGCTGGACTTGCCGGCGTTGGAGCGCCCGGCAAAGGCCACTTCGGCGCCGTCGTCCGGCGGAAGTTGTGAGATTCGGTGGGCCGCCAGCACGAACTGGGCCCCTTGCAATGGGTTGGACATGGTTTGACCGGCTAAGGTGGCGCGGAGATAATCCGGGAGTTTCTGCCAGTTGCGGACGTGCAGGCCAGCGCGAGCCGTGCAGCCATAGCAGTTTTTCGGGAGACAAGTGTATGAGTTTTCGGCCCGCCGGTTTCCGGCCCGCTGTTGTTGGTTATGCCGTAGCCCTCGTCTTTGCGCTGTCTTCCAGCGTGGTGTTCGCCCAGGAAGCCAAGCCCGCCGCCGCGGCCACCGCCGCGCAGCCTGCGGCCGCCGCCAGCGCCGAACAGGCCAAGCCGGGCGAAGCCACCGCCGCCGTCAAGCCGGGTGATGCCGCTGCCGGTGCCGGCAAGGCCGCCGCCTGCGGCGCCTGCCACGGCATGGACGGCAATTCCAGCGACGCCCAGTACCCCAAGCTCGCGGGTCAGCAGGAGTCCTACATCGTTCGCCAGCTCACCAGCTTCAAGAGCGGCAAGCGCCAGAACCCGATCATGCTCGGCATGGCGACCCCGCTCTCCGAGCAGGACATGCACGACATCGGCGCCTACTTCGCCAGCAAGGCATCGCTGCCGGGCGTGGCCGACCAGGCGCTGGTCGAGCGTGGCGAGCAGCTCTATCGCCAGGGCGACACCACCAAGGGTGTGCCGGCATGCATGGCGTGCCACAGCATCGACGGCCGCGGCAACCCGGGCGCCGCGTACCCGCAGCTGACCAGCCAGCACGCGCAGTACATCGAGGCCACGCTCAAGTCGTGGCACGACGGCACCACCTGGGGCGACGACGCGCACGCGCAGATCATGCCGGGCATCGCCAAGAAGCTCGACGCGAAGGACATCGCCGCCGTCGCCAGCTACATTGAAGGCTTGCACGCCGCCGAAGGCGCGTCCGGCGCCGCCGCCGCGAAGTAAGCGCCTTCGACACGCCGGCCCCCAGGCCGGCGTGTTCGTTCCAAGCCAGACCAAGTACCGAGGATCACCATGCTGAAGCGTCTGTCGTTCCTGTGTTCCGCCCTGCTCGTGCTCGCCGCCTGCAGCCACAACAACGACAACGCCAGCACGGCCCCGCAGCCCGCTCCGGCTCCGGCGGCAACCGCCCCGGCCGCGCAGCCGCCGGCCGCTTCCACCGCCGCCGCCCCTGCGGCCGCCAGCACGGCGGCTCCGGCTGCAGCGAGCACCGCGGCCCAGGCACCGGCGCCCGCACCTGCTCCGGCCACGCCGTTCGTCGACGACGGCAAGTGGGTCGAAGGCAAGCAGTACGTGCGCATCGAGCCGGCCCAGCCGAAGATGACCAACACCGACAAGATCGAAGTGCTCGAGGTGTTCTCGTACGGCTGCCCGGCCTGCAACCAGTTCCATCCGACCATGAACAAGCTGGTGCAGGAGCTGCCTTCCGACGCCGTGGTCGCCTACCTGCCCGCCTCGTTCATGCCGCAGGAAAACTGGCCGATGCTGCAGCGCGCCTTCCTCGCCGCGCAGGCGCTGGGCGTGGCGGACAAGGCCAACGACGCCATGTATGACGCTGTGTGGAAGACCAACGAGCTCAGCGCCCTCAAGGCTGGCGGCGCGGGCCTGAAGCCCGCATCCGCCCTGCCGACCCTGGACGATGCCGCCAAGGTCTACGCGAAGTTCGGCGCGGATCCGAAGGAATTCGTGGCCGTGGCCAACTCCTTCACCATCAACACCAAGGTCAAGCGCTCGGACGAACTGGTGAAGAACTACGGCATCGAAGAAACGCCCACCATCGTCATCGACGGCAAGTACCGCCTGACCCCGCGTTCGGCCGGTGGCTACGACCAGGTGGTGGAACTGACGAAGTGGCTGGTGTCCAAGGAAGCGGCCGGCAAGTAAGCCGGACCTCCAATTCCCACCCACCGCTTACCTGAGAACATCGCCCATGCTCAAGCGTTTCGCCTCCCTGCGCGCCCTCGGCCTGATCGCCGGCCTGCTGCTGACCACCGCCTGCACCGCCACCGGCTCCAACGATCCGGCGCCCTACACGGAGGGCACCGAGTACGTCACGATCGGCGGGACGCCCCAGCGCTACAGCAATGAAGGCAAGGTCGAGGTCGTCGAGGTGTTCTCGTACGGCTGCATCCATTGCGCCCACTTCGCGCCGCTTGCCGAGCAGATGCGCAAGCAGCTGCCGCCGGGCGTGGTGTTGAAGCTGCTGCCGGCCGCATTCAACGACCAGTGGGTGCCCTACGCCCGCGCGTATTACGCCGCCAAGAAGCTGGGCGTGGTGGAGCAGACCCACCTGGCGCTGTTCAAGGCCAAGTTCGAGGACCACTACCCGATCTCCACGCTGGACGAGATCGCCGACTTCTACGCCAGCCATGGCGTGAAGCGCGACGACTTCATGCGCATCGCCACGTCGGACGAAGTCACCCAGCAGATCCGCAAGGATGCCGCGCTGGTGCAGGCCTGGCAGGTCGACGGCACGCCGACCATCGTGGTCGACGGCAAGTACCGCAGCGCCAACATCAAGACGCTGGACCAGCTGGCGGCGCTGACGCAGTGGCTGGCCAAGCGCGAGCTGGCCGGCGGCAAGTAATCCCTGCACGGGGAAAGTCCGGCGGGACTTTCCCCACATTCACACCCCGGCGGGCATGCTTGCGCATCCGGCGGCGCCCGCGATGGCGCCCGTCACCCTTTGCCACTACCCTGCCGCCCGATGAACCGCGCCGATTCACCCGCCCCCGCCGCCCCGGAGCGCCGTCTACGTCTGCTGAGCTGCAACATCCTGGCCGGCGCCAGCGTGCAGCGTTACAGCGAATACCTCACCCGCAGCATCAACGCGGTGCTGCCGGGTCGAAGCAAGCTCGACAACCTCGATCGCCTGGCCGAAGTGCTGCCGCAGTTCGACGTGATCGGCCTGCAGGAAGCGGATGCCGGCAGCCTGCGCTCGGGCTTCCTCAACCAGACGCGCTACCTCGCCGAAGCGGCAGGCATGCCGTTCTGGAGCCATCAGCCCAATCGTCCGATGGCCCGCCTGGCGCATTCGGCGAACGGCTTGATCAGCCGTCTCGAACCCACCAGCGTGCTGGACTTCCCGCTGCCCAGCCGCATTCCCGGCCGCGGCGCACTGCTCGCGCGTTTCGGCGAGGGCAAGGACGCGCTGGCGGTGATGATCGCCCATCTCTCGTTGAGCGCTCCGGCGCGCGCCAAGCAGCTCGCCTTCATCGGCGAGGTGCTGCAGGACTATCGGCACGCGGTGCTGATGGGTGACCTCAACACCGAGCTGCGCAGTGCGGAGATGAAGCACCTGTTCGCCAAGTCCACCCTGGTGTCGCCCGACCAGGCGACGCCCACCTTTCCGAGCTGGAAGCCGCGCCGGGCACTGGACCATATCCTCACGTCCGAGGCGATCCAGCTCGACAAGGTGTGGGCCCTGCCGCAGGCGTTTTCGGATCACCTGCCGCTGGCGGCGGAGATCCGCCTGCCGAACCATATCGCCCCCCAACCCTTTCGACTGCGCCGATGAAGCGAACGCTCACCCTGATACTGCCCTGGCTGTTGCTGATCGCACTGGGCGCCGTGCCGCTGATGCTGCGTTACGGGCTGGTCGAGTCGCCCGACGTGGCGCGCACATGCGAAACGGGCACGACGTTCGCCTGCAACCTGCGGCATGCCACCGTGGAAGGATTCATCACCGGCAACGTCGGTGGCGTGCGCATCGGTATCTATGGCTGGGTGGCCCTGGCCGCCGCCGCGCTGGCCCTGTGGCGCAACCGCGTGTTCACCGCCTGGCTGGCGGCAGCGACGGGACTGGTCGCGGTGGTGCTGTATTGTTTCGAACCGGGCGCACTCGCCCTACTGATAGGCTGCCTGCGGCTCGTGCGTGCCCAGGCGGACGGTGCGCCGCCATGCGATCAACGCGGCGCCGCCCAGCATGAGGTTGGCGCCCAGCCATGACCACGAGGCGGGGTTCAGGCCGACGTCCTGCACCACCGTCACCGCTGCCAGCAAGGGCATCAGGCAGGCCATGAAGCGCTCCTCCGCGCTGGGCAACCAGGTCCTGCCGGCGTCCAGCATGGCGGCCACGAAGTAGCCCAGCGCCGGCGGCCAGAACAGGCCCAGCGGGAAATCGCGGTAGCGCCCGTCGAACACCAGCAGCAAGCCGTAAAGCGTGAGGACGAACATCCACGCGAAGCGCGCGCGCGGACTCGGCATGGCGCGAACCGGCCCACCGCACAGGCGCGCGGCCACCCATCGCGCCAACGCAATCGTGGTCAGCAGCGCCAGCACGCACAGCGTGCCGGACACCGCCCATTCGACCACGTCGCGGCAGGCGAACCACATCTGCCGGAACTGCCACGCCAGCGCCGCACCGCAGGCAAAGCCGGACAGCACCAACGCGACGCGCGCCCTGCGCGAACGCCATTCGCGGCGCCACACGGCCGCCAGCACGAACAGCACGGCGCCCAGCACGCCGGCCCACCAGCCCAGCAGCCAGCGTGGCTCTTCGATCACCGGACCCTGCATCGAGAACTTCGGCTGCGCATCGACATCGAAGATGCCCCAGTAGCCGCCGACCGTGCCTTCCTGCTCGCGCTTCCAGGGCTGGTCGAAGGTCTCGATCACGTTGTAGGGCATGTCCACGCTGCCCGCGTAGCGCAGGAATTCGCGCATGTAGCGGGCCTCGTTCACCAGGCTCGCGGCGGCAGCGCGGCGCTGCTTGCCTTGGCTGGGCCAGCCCGTCTCGCCGATCATCACCGTGCGACCAGGAAACTCCGCCTTCATGTGGGCATAGACGTCGGCCACGTGCTGCACGGCGTATGCCGGCTCCACCGGTGCGTCTTCCCAGTACGGCAGGATGTGGATGGTGATGAAGTCCACCACCTTGGCCATCTCCGGATAGCGCTGCCAGAACTCCCACACGTCGGCATAGGTGATCGGCACATGCGTGTCGCGCACGGCGTCGCGCACCTCGGTCACGTACTGCGCCATCGCCGACGGCGTCTGTTCGCCACGCAGCAGCACCTCGTTGCCGACGACCACGCCACGCAGCACGTCGGGATGTGCCTTGATGGTGGCGATGCCGGACTTGATCTCCTTGTCGTTCATCACCGGATCGCGGCCGATCCATATGCCCATGAGCACCTTCATGCCGTAGCGCTGCGCGATGTCCGGCACCGCGTTCAGGCCAAAGCCCTGCGAGTAGGTGCGCACGCAATCGAAACGCTGGGAGAGCGCGCGCAGATCGGCGTCGATGCGCTCGGGACTCACGTAGGCGCGGATGTTGAGCGGCGTCTCGCCCGGCTTGCGGAACGGTGCATAGGACACGCAGGCGATGCGCGAGGAAGGTGCTTCGGGCAGCGCCACCGGGCGCCCTAGCTGCCACCACCAGAGCACGCCCCACAATGCCGCGGCGACAAGCGCCAGCCACGCCAGCGGCGCTACACGGGACGACGGCGAGGACGGTGGCGTCATGCGCTTCCTTGAAAGCCAGGTTCATGCGCCGGACGCGGCGCCTCGTGGGCGGCAGATTCTATCAGGCCCGCCCCGCGGCCACGGTCGCGTCGGTTTCACGCCACGCTCAGCGGCCGTTGGTCATGCTGTCGGGTCCGATGCATTGCCAGACGTTACGATGCACTGCGCGGAACAGGCAAAAAAAGGAGCTTTCATGTCCCTCTCCGTGGCACCGCGCCGATTCGCCGGACGCCTGCTCATCATGATGGCCAGCCTGCTGCTGGCCGGCACCGCCAGCGCCGCCGAGCCCACGCAGGCACAGCGCGCCGCCTTCAAGCAGGCCTATGCGGCGGCACAAGGAGGTGGCGACAACTGGCGCAGCCTCGCCAAGGGGCTGGAGGACTATCCGATCTATCCCTACCTGGAAGCGGCCGCGCTGACGCACAACCTGCGGCAGATCGGTCGTACGCAGGTGGAGTCCTATCTCAAGCGCTATCCCGACCAGATTCCCGCGGGCGATCTTCGCCGCGACTTCCTCGGCGAACTGGCGCGTCGGCAGGATTGGGACAACTTCCTCGCGATGTATCAGCCGGGACAGGGCGACGCGCTGGCCTGCAATGCCCTGCAGGCCCAGTTGAGCAAGGGCGCGCAGCTCGATTTCGACCGCGACCTCGCCGCGCTGTGGGCCAAAGCCAAATTGCCCGGCGCCTGCGATCCCGTGCTGAGCGCCGCGCACGACCAGGGCCTGCTCACGCCGCAACGCCTGTGGGAGCGCATCGACCGCGCCGCCGATGCCGTGCAGCCGGGCTCGATCAACGCCATGGCGGCGTGGCTGCCCGCGGAAGACGCCGAAGCCGCCAAGCGCCTGGCGTCGGCGCTGAGCGATCCGGGCGCCGCGGCGGTGGCCGCCAACCAGTGGCCGGACACGCCGCGCAACCGCCAGGCCGCTGCGATGGCGGTGGAACGGCTGGCGCGTCGCCAGTCCGTGACCGCCGACATCGCCTGGCAGAAGCTGCAGGATCGTTTCGCCTTCACGCAGCCGCAGCGCGATCGCGTGGTGTACGCGCTGGCCCTGTTCCATGCGACCGACTACGACGAGGGTGCGCTGTCGCGCCTCGCGGCGCTGCCCGCTGCGCTGCAGACCGACGTGAGCCGCGAGTGGCGCGTGCGCGCGGCCCTCGCCCAGCGCGACTGGCGGGCCGTGCTCGCGGCCATCGATGCGATGCCGCCCACGCAGCAGCAGGACGGCGAATGGCGCTGGTTCCGCGCGCGCGCGCTCACCGAACTGGATCGCGGCGCCGAAGCGCAGCGCGTGCTGACGCCGCTGGCGCAGGAGCCCACGTTCTACGGCTTCCTCGCCGCCGATCGGCTGGAACAGCCCTACGGCATCTGCCAGCTCCAGCTCACCAGCAATGCGAAACGCGAACAGGCCCTGCTGGCCAATCGCGGCCTGCAGCGCGCATTCGAACTGTTCGCCGTCGGCCTGCCGCGCCAGGCGCGTCGCGAATGGAGCCAGGCGCTGGATGGCACGGATGCGGAAACGCAGCGGCTCGCCGTCGTCCTCGCATACCGACGCGGCTGGTATGACCGCGCGGTGTTCACCTTCAACAACGGCGAAGCCCTGCGCTATTACGAGCAGCGTTTCCCGCTCGCCAGCCAGGACGGCCTGGTCACGCAGGCGCAGGAAGCGGGCATCGATCCGTCCTGGGCGTACGCCATCCTGCGCGCGGAAAGCGCATGGATGAGCGATGCGCGCTCCGGCGCGGACGCGCGTGGCCTGATGCAGCTGCTGCCCTCGACCGCCGCACTGGTGGCCAAGCGCAACGGCATCAGCTGGGGCGGCGGCGACACGTTGTTCGACCCGGTGACCAACATCATCCTGGGCACGCGCTATCTCGCGCAGATGGCGCAGCGCTTCAGCGGCTCGATCTGGCTCGCCAGCGCGGCGTACAACGCAGGGCCGGGCAAGGTCGACCAGTGGCTGGAGGCGCGCGGCGCGCTGCCGCCGGACCTGTTCGTCGCCACCATTCCCTACAAGGAAACCCGCGAATACGTGGCGCGCGTGATGTCCTTCGCGGTGATCTACGACTGGCGCCAGCACGGCAACGCGGTGACGCTGTCGCAGCGCCTGACGCCGATCGGCCAAGGTTTCGACCTCGCGTCGGTCAACGGCGAACGCAAGCTGGTGGGCTGCCCGGTCGCGGCGCCGGCGGTACCGGCGGAAGCCGCCACCGCGGCGCCCGCGAGCAGCATGGCGCCGCCGGCATCAACCTCCAACGGCACGCACTGAGAGAGGCCTGCACGTGGTTAAAAAACCCAAGCAACTGGTCGTGCTCGGCGGCACCGGCTTCGTCGGTTCGTACCTCGTTCCACGACTGGCGGCCGACGGCCATCGCATCGTGCTGCTCTCGCGCAACCGCGAACGCAAGCGCGAGCTGGGCGTGCTGCCGTCGGTGCGTATCTGCAGCACCGACGTCTACGACGCCAACGCCTTGCGTCGCCAGTTCGAAGGTGCCGACGCGGTGATCAATCTGGTCGGGATCCTCAACGCCTTCGGCAAGCAGACCTTCCATCACGCCCATGTGGAACTGACCCAGCGCGTGATCGCCGCCTGCCAGGCGGCCGGCGTGTCGCGACTGCACCAGATGAGCGCGCTCAAGGCAGGCCAGGGTCTCTCGCAATACCTCAAGACCAAGGGCGAGGCCGAAACACACGTGCGCAACTCGTCGCTGGATTGGACCATCTACCAGCCGAGCGTGATGTTCGGTCGCGGTGGCGGCCTGGTCGATCGTTTCGCCACGCTGCTGCGGCAGATGCCCGCGCTGCCGCTCGCGCGCGCGTCCGCGCGCCTGGCGCCGACCTGGGCGGGCGACGTGGCCGAGGCGATCGCGCGCTGCGTGGACGACGACAGGCTCGGCATGGACCGCAGCTTCGAACTGTACGGGCCACAGGTGCTGACGCTCGGCGATATCGTGCGGCAGATCCGCGATGTGGCGGGGCTGCGTACGCCCATCGTGCCGCTGCCTGACAGCCTCGGACGCCTGCAGGCTCAGTTCGCCCAGCTGCTGCCCGGCAAGCCCTTCTCGCTCGACAACTTCCGCACGCTGCGCACCGATTCAGTGGGCAAGCAGGACGGTTACGCCGCGCTGGGCATCGTGCCGCAGCCACTGTCGCCATGGTTGCCGCTGCTGCTGCGGGAGCCGGCGCGCCAGCGTCGCCTCTCCAGCGCACGACTCACGCGCTGAAGCAACGCGACTGTGGCCGCATCGGCGCTGCATGGCAGAATCGACGCATGCGCATCTATCTCGTTGGCGGTGCAGTCCGCGACAAACGCCTCGGCAGGCCGGTCATCGACCACGACCACGTGGTGGTGGGCGCGCGGCCCGAAGAACTGCAGGCGCAAGGCTATCGCCCGGTAGGCAAGGATTTCCCGGTATTCCTGCATCCGCAGACGAGCGAGGAGTACGCACTCGCCCGCACCGAACGCAAGACCGGCCCCGGCTACCACGGCTTCGCCTTCCACGCCGATCCGTCGGTGACGCTGGAGCAGGACCTCGCGCGCCGCGACCTCACCATCAATGCGATGGCCGAAGCCGAGGACGGCACGCTGGTCGATCCTTTCGATGGCCAGCGGGATCTCGAGCAGCGGTTGTTGCGCCACGTGTCGCCCGCCTTCGTCGAAGATCCCGTCCGCCTGCTGCGCGTGGCGCGCTTCGCCGCGCGCTTCGCACCGCTGGGTTTCACCGTGGCGCCGGAGACCATGGCGCTGATGCAGCAGATGGTGCGCGATGGCGAGGTGGATCATCTCGTGCCGGAGCGCGTGTGGCAGGAGACCCGCAAGGCGCTCGGCGAGGCGCAGCCTTCCGCGTTCCTGCGCGTACTGCGCGAATCGGGCGCGCTCGCCGTACTGTTTCCCGAAGTGGACGCGCTCTACGGCGTGCCGCAGCGCGCGGAGTTCCATCCCGAGGTCGACACCGGCGTGCACGTCGAAATGGTGCTGGACATGGCCGCACGCATCGCACCGGGCAACGACGTGGTGGGTTTCTGCGCGCTCACCCACGACCTCGGCAAGGCGCTGACGCCCGGGGACGTGCTGCCGCGCCACATCGGCCACGAACATGCCGGCGTCGCGCCGCTGCAGCGCCTGGTCGCGCGACTGAAAGTACCGACGGAGCACGCGACGCTGGCCGAGCATGTGTGCCGCGAGCACCTCAACGCGCATCGGGCCTTTGAACTGAAGGCTGCCACGGTGCTGCGCCTGCTCACGTCGCTGGATGCATTGCGACGCCCCGAGCGCCTGAGCCTGTTCCTGGCCGCCTGCGAGGCCGACAAGCGCGGGCGGCTGGGCCACCAGGATGACGCTTACCCGCAGGCCGGATACCTGCAACGGGCGCGGGATGCCGCCGCGGCGATCCGCTCCGAGCCCTTCGTCGCCAAGGGCCTTACCGGCCCCGCCATCGGCGACGCCATGGCCGCCGCGCGGATCGCGGCCATCGACATACTGCGCCAGTCGGGCCGCTGAATGGCCCCGCCGCCGAAAGCCGGCGGGAAGGCCGTTCTGGCTAAAATGCCGGGTTCGGCGCCCCGAAGACCTGCCTGGCAGGCCTTCGCCGTGTATAAAGACGGGTCGCCGCTCGTCGCCCTGTGAGCCGGGCGCCTGTCGTTCCACTGCCCGGAGTCATCCGTGTCCATTGCGTCTCTCCCGACTTCGCCGCTGCGCCAGCGGTTCCGTCCCCTGTGGTGGCTGGCCATCAGCTATGTGCTGATCGGCGCCCTCACGCGCATCGTGCTGTTGTTCATGGCAGGCAGCGGCGTGCCGCACAACCCGCTGTACTGGGCGTACGCGTTCGGTGTTGGCCTGGCCTACGACCTGGTCGCCTTCATCTACATCGCCTGGCCGCTGATGCTGTACCTGTGGCTGGTGCCGCAGCGCATGTACGTGTCGCGCGTGGGCCAATGGCTGCTCTACGGCGGCGGCGCGGTGACCTTGTTCGGCCTGCTGTTCGTCGGCGCTTCCGAGCTGGTGTTCTGGGGCGAATTCGGCACGCGTTTCAACTTCATCGCGGTGGACTACCTGGTCTATACGACCGAGGTGATCGGCAATATCCGCGAGTCGTATCCGCTGGGCACCTGGATCAGCCTGCTGGCGCTGGCGACGCTGGTGATCGTGTGGTTCAGCCGCCGCGGCCTGAAGGCCGAGGACAGCGGCACGCGCTTTCTCCAGCGCAGCAAGGTGGCGCTGGTGTGGCTGCTGATCACCGTGGTGACCGCGGTGGCCATCAAGGGCACCTACAAGGACCGCACCGACAACGCCTACGTGAACGAACTCTCCGGCAACGGCGTGTATGAGTTCTTCGCCGCCTTCCGTAGCAGCCATCTGGATTATTCGCGCTTCTATCGTACGTTGCCCGAAGAGGACGCGTTCCGCCGCGTGCGCGAGCTCGTCAAGACGCCCGAAGCGACCTATGTCAGCGACGACCCGCGCGACCTCACCCGCGAGATCCGCCACGAAGGCCCTGAGAAGCACCTCAACGTGGTGCTGATCAGCGTGGAAAGCTTCTCGGCCGATTTCCTCGCGGAGTTCGGTGACAAGCGCGGCATCACGCCGAACCTCGATGCGCTCATCAGCAAGAGCATGTTCTTCGACAACCTCTACGCCAACGGCACGCGCACCGTGCGCGGCCTCGAGGCGCTGTCGCTGTCCGTGCCGCCCACGCCCGGCGATTCGATCGTGAAGGCGCACAACAACGAGAACCTGTTCTCCGCCGCCAACGTCTTCAACGATCGCGGATACCAGTCCGACTTTGTCTACGGTGGCTACGGCTACTTCGACAACATGAACTACTTCTTCTCGCACAACGGCTATCGTGCGGTCGACCGCAACGACATCGGCAAGGGCGAGACCATCCATCACGAAAACGTGTGGGGCGTGGCCGACGAGGACCTCTACACGCTGTCGCTGAAGCAGATGGACGAAGCGTATGCGCAGAAGAAGCCGTTCTTCCTGCACATCATGACCACCTCCAACCATCGCCCCTTCACCGTGCCCGCCAATCGCGTGACGCAGAAGGACGGCACGCGTGAAGCCGCCGTGGCGTACACGGACTGGTCCATCGCCGACTTCCTCAAGCGCGCGCAGGGCAAGCCGTACTTCGACGACACGATCTTCGTGATCACCGCCGACCACTGCGCCTCCAGCGCCGGCCGCACCAGCGTGCCCATCAACCGCTACCACATCCCGCTGTGGATCTACGCTCCCAAGCATATCCAGCCGCAGCGCGTCACGCGCCAGATGGCGCAGGTCGACATCATCCCGACCGTGATGGGCCTGCTCAACTTCAGCTACCGCAGCCGCTTCTTCGGCGCCGACATCTTCCAGCTGGAACCCGGCCGCGAACGCGCCTTCCCCGCCACCTACGAAAAGCTCGGCTACCTGCACCACGACGTGCTGACCATCCTCGAACCCCAGCGCAAGCTCGAACAGGTTCGCCCCGACTTCGACAACGGCGACGCCGTGCCCAACACGCCGATCGACCAGCACCAGGTAGACGACGCCACGGCGTACTACCAGGTGGCGGCGTTCCTGTTCAAGCATGGGTTGATGGTGAAGCGGCCGGAGGACAGCAAGCCGGTAAAATGAGGCACGTGGGAGGAATGGGCGCCCGCTTTTGGAGAGCGGGTGGCTCCGTTCGCCATGACGTCATGGGCATCGACGCGACATGAGCGGGAGCGCTCGACTTGTCTGACGGGACAAACAATCTTCTTTCAAAGGACTGTCAGAGATGACCACTTCACCCTGCACGGTCGCCATGGGACCTATGACACCCGGCTGGTCATTGGGTGACGCAAAGCACGCGTGGCCAATCTGGTTGTCGCTCGCTGCGTTCTTCACTCTGGTGCTTGTGCAGGTCAATCTGCCTGGCCTGTACATGGATGCGGTGAACCCGGATTTTGTCGCTGCACAGCTGTTGCATCACAACGCAAGACAGCCCAGCGCTGGAATACCGTCGAAGGTCTTCCCGATTCTCGGCGGCCTTTACTATGGCGCCCAAAATGTCTACGTGGGCTTGCCAATCTTTGCAGTGTTCGGGTTCAGCGTCGTCACGCTGCGTGTAGCGCAAGCGCTGTTCGGCGCTATCTTGGTAGCGGCCCTTTTTGTTACGACAAATCGCCTTACGCGTTCACGTGCACTGGCCTGCGCATGCACGCTTGGGCTGGCCACTGAGCTGGCCTTTTCCGCATCATTTCGCACCCAGTTCTACATCCAGATGGGGGGGGCGGCATGGTTGGTGGTGGCTCTTGCGTACGCCATGCCGATAAACGATCAACCCGAACTGGCGCGCAGGCGTACGCTACTGTCGGGAGTGTTCACCGGACTGGCCTGCTATGGCTATTTCGTGCTCGGGTTCTTCGTGCCCGGCCTAGTTTTGCTCATCGCATGGCGCCGACGCGGTGGTTGGCGCGACCTCCCCGCATGGCTAGCGGGACTCATACTTGGCCTGACCCCCTATGCTCTTGGATACCTTTCCCTGCTGATCAAGTTGAAAGGTATCGCCCCGACGCTGGCCTTCATTCACAACATGCTTGGAGAACTACACCCATTCGAAGCGAGCGGCGCTACTGGCAACAACATTGCCTATGCCTGGAACATGACCCGCCTGGCCGTTACCGATCAGGGCAACGAATCCATGATCTTCGGGCAGAAGCTGGAATCGGCTTGGTCCGCCATCAAATACGGAGGCCTCGTGTTCAGCCTGTTGATCATGTCTGGCCTGCTGATATTTCGCCTGATCGGACGGAAAGAACGCCTGGTGCGGACATTGCCTGTACTGCTTCCGTGGTCGTTTCTCGCCGTTGCATCATTGTTCGGCACGCGCCTGTGGGCGCATCACTTTAGCGTCCTGGTGCCCTTTGTCTATTTGCTGGGTGCACTGTTGTTGCTTGAATGCCTGGATGCGCTACGGGCTTCTCCTTTTGTGAACAAGGCAGTCATAGCCGTGGCTTTGGGAGCCTGCTTGGCGTGCAACCTCGTGCAACAGGCCGACTTCCACCGAGAACTCGCCCGCACCGGCGGCACCGGCAAAATGCCCGAAGCGTTGAATACGCTGGCCGAGGAAGCACGCGGTTCATCTGCCCAGGTTGCCTACCTGTTTCCAGAATGGGGCTTCTACACGTCCTTTAGTTTTCTCACCGGCAACCGCGTGCGCTACGTGGACAACGCCGAAGGCCGCACGCTCATGCAGTTACGCAGTCGCGGGTATCGCACGTTTCGCCTGGCATTCTGGAATGCGGCCGATTCCGAGCGCTATAGCCAAATTTTGTTCGCTGCTGGCGCACAGAACATCACTGAGCGCGTGTACACACGGCGGGATGGCGTGCCCGCGTTTTACCTGATCGAAGCCGAGTGAAGGATCGAGCTGATCACAGCCGATCCCCCTGATCCGTCTCCAGCAACTCCGCTGGCAGCGGGAGTACATCCATGTTGCGGGCGAACAGCATGGCCTGGAAGCGCTCGCCCATCTGGTCGGGAAGGGTCAGCTTTTTTACTTCCTGGGCGAGGCGGTAGCGCTTGGTTTCATCGTTCGACTGCTCATAGGCGTGCTCGAATGCTTCCTGCAGGCCGCTGCCGATCAGGAACTGGGCCTGCGAGAGGTATCCCGCCACGCCGAAGCCTGCGCCGTTGCCTGCTTCCGCCAAGGCGGTGAAGTCCACGGAGGCGGTGAGGTCGTTCAGACCGGGCAGGTAGAGCGGATCGTGGTGAGCGCGGTGGCGGTAGTGGGCCATGAGCGTGCCGTCGGTGCGCTCCGGCAGATAGAACTCGCGGCGTACGTAGCCGTAGTCGATGAACAGCATCAGGCCGGCAGTGAGCGAGCCGGCAACGGCCTGGATCCAGTACGGCAGCTGCGGGAGGATCTCCGAGCGGTAACCGTCGGGGAAGCTCGTTTCGAGATCGCGCTCCACGTGGCGCACCGCGCCCGACACCAGCATGTCGGCGGGACGATCCACGCGCATCAGGCGGCCCTCGCCGTCCAGCGCCACGTATTCCTCGTAGACCTCGCCGGCGCGCATCGCGAAGCGCGTGGTCGGCAGCGCGTCGATCACTTCGTTGGCGAATAGCACGCCACGCCATTCCTGTTCCGGCGGACGATCCAGCCAGGACACGCGTGCGAAGACTTCCGCGGGCAATGCAGCAGACAGTCGCTCGCGCTGGCGATCGCGCAGGTCGGCGCTGGGTTCGAGGATGAGATAGCGGCGGGGCAATGTGCCCACGGCGGCGAAGGCATGCAATGCGGCCTCGGCAAAACGGCCGCTGCCACCGCCCAGTTCGAGGAAATCGGCATCATCGCCGAGCAGCGCGATCACCGGATGCGTGGCATTGACCACGCACTGCGCGAATAGCTCGCCCAACTCAGGCGCCGTGATGAAATCGCCGGCCTCCCCGAACTTGGTCTTGCCGGCGCTGTAGTAGCCCAGCCCCGGCGCATACAGGCAACGCTCCATGAACTGCGAAAACGGCATCGCACCGTGCGCAGCGATCTCCTCGCGCAGATGCGTCAGCAGACGGTCGGAATGGGCGCGTTCGTCGGCGCTCGGAGCGGGAAGTTGGGAAGACATGCGCGTGCATCGGTGATGGAGAACGCGCAAAGAATAACCGATGCCCCGCCATAGCCCCGTGAGGGAGGAAGACTATGGCGGGGTACCGGCCCAGCTGACTTAGAAACTGAAGTCCTTCTGCAGCGTGAGGTACACGCCGCGACGCGGACCGAACTGCGGTGCGCCCACGCCCACGCCGGTACCGTCGCGCAGTTCGTACGTGCGGTCGAACGCGTTGATCAATGCCAGCTGGGTCTTCACCTTGCCGAAGCTGCCGACGTTGAAGTCGTGCGCCACGTTGAGGTTGAGCTGGAAGTAGTACGGCAGCGAGGCGCCGTTGGGGACGCCCGGTGCCTCCTTGCGCAGGCCACTGCCGAACAGGTAGTCGGCGCCGACGCGCGTGGTGTCGGTGAACGAGTAAGTGATGCCACCGGACGACGACAGCTTCTGGTCGTGGTCCAGGTGGATCCAGTTGTCGTTGATGTACGCCAGCTCGTCTTCGCCAAAGTTGTACTGGCCAGTCATCACCTGCTTACCCATGGCCCGACTGAAGGCGAAATTGAAGTACGCCGAGACAGGGCCATTGTCGTAGTTGAGGGTGAACTCCGCGCCGCGGATGCGACCCTGCGCGTAGTTGAAGTTGGAGTAGATCAGCGCCGCACCGAACTGGCCTTCGTCCTGCAGGCGTTTGACCTTGCGGTAGTAGGCATCCAGGCCCACCGTGAGCGTGGAGCCGAAGTGCTGCTGGACGCCCAGGTCAAAGTAGTCGGAGCGCTCCGACAGCGGAAGATTGTTGCCGCCGCTGGGCAGTTCGTTCGTCGTGCCGTTGAACCGCGCGATGTTGCTGTCGTCGATCACCTCCGTGGCCGGCGGCGTGAAATAGCGCGAATAACCCGCATGAATCGTCGTGCTGTCCGTGGCCTGGTACACCACGCCAAGGCGCGGGCTCAGCTGGCTTTCGGTGCGGAACAGCTCGTAGCGATCGCCACGCACGCCGTAGTTCACCGTCCACTTGTCGCCAATGCTCCACTCGTCCTGCAGGTACGCCGACCACGTACGCGCCAGCAGCTTGGTGGCGTCGTAGATGCCGATCGGCGTGGTGCTGGCCTGCGAGCCATCCGGATTGGCCGGGAACACCAGCGAATTGTTGCTGATGTTGCCGCGCTCGAACTCACCGTAGATGCCATAGCGCAGCGTGTGGGCGTCGCCCAGCGGCGTGGCGAAATCCGCCTGCAGCGTGCTGGCGCGGTTGGAGCGGTTGATGGTGGAAGCCACGCCGTTGAACATCAGGTCGCCCACTTCGTCGGGCAGGAAATTCACCGTGCTGTAGCGCTGGCCCAGCGACACCTGGTAATCCGTCTTGCCCCACTTGCCCTGCAGCGAGAGCACGCCGAAACGCGTCTGCTCCTTCTGCCGCTCGTTGAGATCGGCCGAATTGAATTCGGTCTGGTCGAGATAGCCGAACTGCGGCTGCTGGTTCGGATTGTTGGGGACCTCGAAGCGGTTGTTGGTCGCGCCGAACATGAAGCTCACGCGCGTGTTGTCGTTGATCAGATAGGAGATATCGCCGAAACCTTTCACCTGGTTGGTGTGGTCATGGATCGGCGTGCGGCTGGGCGTCGGATTCTCGATGCCGACGTCGTTCTCCAGATAGTTCGCCGTGACGAACCAGCTCCAGCGATCGCTGCTGCCCCAGAGCGAAGCGTTCGGGTTGAGCGTGCCGAACGAGCCGCCAGTAATGCCGACGCTGCCGCCATTGCCCAGCTCGTGGCCGCTCTTGGTGTCGATGTCCACCACGGCGGCCGTGCGCAGGCCGTATTGCGCCGGCAGGGCGCCATCGAGCAGCTTCACGCTCTGGATGGTGCGCGCATCCAGCGTCTGGCCAAAGCCGGAGATGGACTCGGGGATGATCACGCCATTGATGCGGTACTGCAGGTTCGCGTGGTCGCCGCGCACGTGCAAGCCACCGTAGGAGTCCTGCACCACGCCCGGTGCCTGCAGGATCACCTGGTTGAGCGGCGTGGAATCGCCCAGCGGCAGCTGCTGGATCGCCTTCTGGTCGATCACGTACTGGCTGCTGCCGGTGTCCGGCGACAACGAATTGCGCGACTGGTCGAGCGCTGCCGACACGTCGATGGCGCTGAGCTGCTTCACCTTGTTGCCGGGCTTGGTGCCCGCGGTTGCCGCGTCGCCGTCGTTGCCGCCAGCGCCGCCGCCGGGGGCCACCTCATTCATGTCGGCACGGCTGTTCGTCTGGGCGAACGCGGCCGGGACGGCACCCAGCGCAACAGCAAGACTCAAGGCAAGCAGGGAACGTTTCATAGGGATCCAGAGAGGGGCGGTGAAGTTCTTATTTTCGATACGTTATAACATTGCCATTCTACCCCAGGCCGCGCCTGCCCCAAAAGTCATGCCTGGCGCCGAAACATTCTGCGGCCCGGCGCGATTCGTCCGGCCAGCTCAGCGGGATTTCACGGGCGGCCTCTAGACTGGCTGCCGTACGTCGCTTCGAGTCAGGGCCCATGACCGCACCCTCATCCCAGCTTCCCGCGGTGATCACCGACCACAGCCGGGTCACCCAGGCCATCCTCGACTTTGTCAGCCAGATTCCCGACAGCACCATCGAAGGCAGCCGGCAGCCCGAGCAGGAAGCCCAGCGTCTGGCGGCCCGCGCCTCCCAGCGGGCTGCACTGACCGCCGGCTCGCTCGCCCTGCCGCCCGGGCCGCTGGGCTGGCTGACCGTGCTGCCGGAACTCATCGCCATCTGGAAGATCCAGGCGCAGATGGTCAGCGACATCGCGGCCGCCTACGGCAAGCATTCGGACCTGGGCCGCGAGCAGATGCTGTGGTGCCTGTTCCGCCATACCGCGGCGCAGGCGTTCCGCGACCTGGTGGTACGCGTGGGCGATCGCCTGCTGTTCCGCCGGGTGACCTATAGCGTGGCCGAGCGCATCGCCAAGACCGTCGGGGTGAAGGTCACCCAGCGTGCGGTCGGCAAGGGCATCTCGCGCTGGCTGCCGGTAGTGGGCGCGATGGGCGTAGGCGCCTATGCGTACTACGACACGGGACAGGTGGCGCGCACCGCGATCGCGATGTTCAGCGCCTCCTTCGAGACAGAACAGGCGAGCGAGCCGGGTGGCATCACGCCGACGGGATGACGTCCCCGACGCTTTGCGGCAAGCTCGCGATCCAGTCGCGTCACGCAGGAGCCCACGCATGAGCCCACGCCACGAGCGTCCCGTCGTCCTCGTCACCGGGGCAGGCAAGCGGGTCGGAGCGGTCATCGCGCGGACGCTGCACGCGGCAGGCTATGACCTTGCCCTGCACTATCGCCGATCCGCCGCCGACGCCGAGCTGCTGGCTGCGTCACTGGAACGCCAGCGCAGCGGCAGTACCTATACCGTGCAAGGCGAGTTGGCAGACATCGATGTGCTGCCCGACATGGTGCAACGCGTGCTGAATCGTTTCGGCCGTCTCGACGCACTGGTCAACAATGCCTCGGCGTTCTACCCCACACCCGTCGGCACCGCGACGCCGGCGCAGTGGAACGAACTCTTTGCATCGAACGCCCAGGCGCCGTTCTTCCTCGCGCAGGCTGCGACGCCCGCGTTGCGCGAGGCGCGAGGCGCCATCGTCAATCTCGTGGACATCTACGCCGAGCGCCCGCTCGCCAACCATCCGTTGTACTGCATGGCGAAAGCAGCCCTGGCCGCGATGACGCGGTCGCTCGCACTCGATCTTGGCCCCGATGTGCGCGTGAACGGCGTCGCGCCCGGCGCGGTGATGTGGCCAAGCGATGGCAAGCCGTACGACGACCAGCAGGCCATGCTCGCTCGCACGCCGCTGCAGCGTGCCGGCTCTCCGGAAGATGTAGCGGGCGCCGTGCTGTGGCTGTTGCGTGATGCGCCGTTCGTGACCGGGCAGATCATTCGCGTGGACGGCGGGCGGACGCTGTCCGTCTAGGGCATCGCGTTATATCTGTAGGAGCCCACCCAGTGGGCGACCGCAGAGCTTGATATATCCCGCTCCGTCGGGTTGTCGCGCACAGGGTGCGCTCCCACAGGGGATCAATCGGCGTTACAGGCGGGACGCGAGCGATGGAGCAACGCTACGCAGCCGATCGCGCACTGGGTGCGCTCCTACAAAAGACCTTCGTAGGGAGCGCACCGCGATCGTGCGACTTACTTCTTCGGCTTGAACGCCTGCTCAAGCATGGCCTGGTCGAAGCCGTAGCCGACCTGGCCTTCTTCCGCATACCGATACAGCGCGGCGGCGTAGATTCCCTGCAGCGAGGCCTGGATCAGGCCGAGCAGCGTGATGCCGACAGCCACGATGACTACCGCAACGATGATCGCCGCCACGGATTGCATGGCGACCGCGCCCACGATGATGCCGGCCGACACCAGGATGGCCAGGAACATCAGCAGGCCGAACACCACGCCGAGACCGGCGTTGCCGATGATGTTCTCGCCCCAGGTGCGCTTGAGCAGATCCACGCTGTGCCTGATCGCGTCGGTCGGGCCCACGTCCTGGCTGGCGAGCACCGGTACCACCAGGAAGGTGGCCACCGTCCAGGCCAGCCCGAGGAAACCGGCCACCAGGCGACCGATCAGACCCAGCCGTTCCTGCAGCGCGCGCAGTACCAGGCCGACGGTGGCGGCGATCAGCGCGTAGCCGAAGATGTTCACGATGCGCGCCCGCGCGATCGCGAAACCAGCGGCGAAACTGGTCGGCTCGCCGCGCAGGCGCATCAGCGCCGCGCCGGCCAACGCGGTGTTGAAGAAGATGATCACGAAGTACTGCACCAGGTAGAACAGGAACAGCACGACGTAACCGCCCATGGACAACGCGCGCCCATGCACTTCACCCGCGCCTTCCGCGCCGGCAAAGGCGAGGATCATGGGAATGAGGAAACTCGCGGCCACCAGCAGGCAGCAAAGGCCCGATGCCAGCGGAAACATCAACAGCGACTTGTCCGAACGCAGCACCGCTGCGCTGGCCTTCATCAACTCCCAGCTGCGGGAGAACTTGCCTGCCATAACAACCTCCTTGTGATGGATGCGCGATTTCTAGCATCCGCAGGTTACGGACAACAGTGCCACACCGCTTTTTGCAGGGCGCACCCTGTGCGCGATAACCGCCCGAGCGCACGCCTCGAAAGGAGCGCTACAACGCCTCGACCACCAGCGGCTCGCTCTCCACCGGAAACCCCGCCCACAACTCCCCCATCGTCCTTCCACTCACCGGATGCCTGAGCTCCGGCGCGATATCGGCGATGGGCTTCAGCACGAACGCGTGGCGAAGCTCCTTGCGCGGGATGTCGAGATGACCTTCGCCCTGCCGCACCAGGTCGTCATAGAGCACGATGTCCAGATCCAGCGTGCGATCGGAGAACCGCGGCACGTCGCGGCGACGACCATGACGGTCTTCCAGGGCGTGCAGCCAGTCGTTCAGCGCCTCGGGCGAGAGATCGGTATCGAGGCCCACGGCGAGGTTGATGAAGTCGGCGCCATCGAAACCCACCGACTTGCTGCGATACGCCGGCGACACTGCGATGACGCCGAAGCGTGCACGCAGTTCATCCAGGGCGGCGCGGAGGTAACGATGCGGCTCGAGATTCGAGCCAAGGCTCAGATAGACGCGCGCCATCGCTATTGCGGTCGCACGCCGCGCTCGATGCGCACGCCCACGGCTTTCGCGCCACGCACGGCGCCGGGCTTGGAAAGCTTCAGCCGCACCCACGCCACGCCGAACTCCTCGCGGATGATGGCTGCGCAACGCTCGGCCAGCGTCTCCACCAGGCCGAAGCTCGACGCACCCACGTAATCGATGAGGCGCTTGGACACGTCCTTGTAGTTGAGCGTGAGCGCGATGTCGTCCGTGGCGGCCGGCGCGGTGTTGTCGAACGCCATCTCGATGTCGAACGACAAGGTCTGGCGCACGCGGCGCTCCCAGTCGTAGATGCCGATCACGGCATCGATGCGCAGGTCTTCGATGAAAACAGTATCCATGGGGCGGCGACACCGTAGTAATGGGGCAACGCCACAATGAGATGCCCGGCGATCACCTCGCCATTGTAACGAGTCCCGGCGTCCACGCAGAGACGCATCAAGGCGCAACTTTCGGACGAATCCTAATGTACATGCGCGCTGCCGCGCGTATGTTGTCCGCCCCCGGACGCCAACCGGGCGTCTGCCGACTTATTTTTTGCCTGGATCAGAGACATAGCATGTCGTTGCTGCACAAACTCGAAGGCCTCTATGGTGGCCTCATCCGCCTGCTTACAGCCCTGCTGACCGTAACGCTGCTGGTCGTTTCGGTGGTGGCGCTGTTCAACTGGCAGCGCGCTACCGCAAGCGAATCGCCTCGCAAGGAAGCGGCGCAGCCTGCGCCTCCCAAGGTCGCCAGCGAGGATCTCATCAAGCGCGTCGTCGCCAGCCAGACCGGCCAATCGGTGGACCCCATCAGCACTCATGATCCCAACCGTACGGCATATGACCGTATCGGCAGGGCCGTAGCGGCCTTCGCCGAGAAGCATCCGTCGGACGAAGACTTGAGCGTAGACGATGTGATCTCGTTTGCCCGCGAAAAAGTGAGCTATCAGGACACCCCCGAACTGAAAGCCGCGTACGCCGCCGGCCTTGCCGATACGCTGGAGCGCGCGCTAGCCGATGCCAGGATCGACGCCTTGCTGCGCGCGCCAGACGCGCGCAAGGCAGACGCATGGGCCAACGACGCCACAGCCATGGACATCACCCACGCCCTGATCAACCAATTCGATAGCGATTTCACCGAACAGGTCACCACGGTCAGCAATCTTCACGAAGACCGCGACGTCATGGATCACGAGAAGCAAGCCAATGCCTGGCGCTCGCTCATGCGCCTCGGTGGCCCGCTGCTGATGCTCATGTTGCTGCTGCAGGTGCTTACGTTCGGCCGCCTCGAGCAAAACACACGGCAGACCCGGACCGCGAAATAGAAAAAGGCCACCTTCGGGTGGCCTGCTTTTGCGGGCGCCGCTACATCGCCGGTGGCAGCGTTTCCAGATCCCAGCGCGGGAACACCTGCACCGATTCGTCCTGGTGTTGCCCGTGCGCGAGGCGGATGGCGCCGGCCAGCGCGATCATCGCGCCGTTGTCGGTGCAGAACGCCAGGCGTGGGAAATACGCCTTGAAACCGTCCTTTTCACCCGCTGCGGCCAGCTCGGCGCGCAAACGCTTGTTGGCACCCACGCCACCGGCAATCACCAGGCGCTTGGCGCCGGCCGCCTGCAGCGCACGGCGGCACTTGATGATCATGGTGTCGACGATCGCCTCCTCGAAGGCGCGGGCGATGTCGGCGCGGGTCTGCTCGCTCTGGTCCGACTGCTGCCAGGCCAGCAGCACCTGGGTCTTCAGCCCCGAGAAGCTGAAATCCAGGCCGGGTCGGTCGGTCATCGGGCGCGAGAAGCGGAACGCGCCGGGGCGCCCCTGCTCGGCCAGCTTCGCCAGCGCGGGGCCGCCGGGGTACGGCAGGCCCATCAGCTTGGCGGTCTTGTCGAAGGCTTCACCGGCTGCGTCATCCAGCGTGTCACCCAGGATCCGGTACTCGCCGATGCCCTTCACCTCCACCAGCATCGAATGGCCGCCGGACACCAGCAGGGCCACGAAGGGCGGCTCCGGCGGGTCTTCCTCCAGCAAGGGCGCCAGCAGGTGGCCTTCCATGTGGTGCACGCCGATGGCAGGCACGCCCAGCGCCCAGGCCATGGCCCGGGCCGCCGAGGCGCCCACCAGCAAGGCGCCCACGAGGCCGGGGCCGGCTGTATAGGCCACGCCGCCCAGATCCGCGGGGGTCAGGCCCGCCTGGGCCAACGCCTCACGCACCAGCGGCAGCAATTTGCGCACGTGATCGCGGCTGGCCAGCTCGGGCACGACCCCGCCGTATTCCGCGTGGAGCTTGATCTGGCTGTAGAGGGCATGTGAAAGCAGGCCCTCGCCGGGCGCCTCCGGATACCAGCGCAGCAGGGCTACGCCGGTCTCGTCACAGGAGGTTTCGATGCCCAGCACCGGCTTGGTCAACTGGGACTTTGAAAATGCTGTCGTTTCCACGGTATACTTCGCGGCTCACCGTATTCCTACGGTCCGTCAAGGCGGGCCAGTCTAACATTTGGAGTCTCCATGCCCAGCGTAAAAGTCCGCGAGAACGAGCCGTTCGAGCTTGCCCTCCGTCGCTTCAAGCGCACCTGCGAAAAGGCCGGCATCCTGGCCGAAACCCGCAAGCGCGAGTTCTACGAAAAGCCGACCCAGGAGCGTAAGCGCAAGCGTGCAGCCGCGGTGAAGCGTCACCTGCGCCGTCTCTCGCGCGACACCTCGCGTCGCACGCGCCTGTACTGAGGCCTCCCGTCCGCCCCGCGGACGACTTGAGGCTCTGGCGCTTCTGGCGCCGCAGGTAGCTTGGCAGCTGGCGCGTCCATCCGCTGCCGCTGACTTTGTAGACCTACACTAGCCGGCGTTGCCCAGAGCAACGCCGGCTTTGTGTGTTTCCGAGGATAGATCATGACTCTCAAGCAGCAGCTCACCGAAGACATGAAGACCGCCATGCGTGGCGGCGACAAGGACCGTCTGGGCGTGATCCGCCTGATCCTGGCCGCGGTCAAGCAGCGCGAAGTGGATGAGCGCATCGAGCTGGACGATGTCCAGACGCTGGCCGTGCTGGAGAAGATGGTCAAGCAGCGCAAGGACTCGATCAGCCAGTACGAAGCCGCCAACCGCCAGGACCTGGCCGACGTCGAGCGCGCCGAAATGCGCGTGATCGAAGCCTACCTGCCGGCCAAGCTCAGCGACGAGGAAGTCGACGCGCTGATCGCCGCGGCGATCGCCGAGACGGGCGCCAGCTCGCCGCGCGACATGGGCAAGGTGGTGGCCGTGGTGAAGGAAAAGGCCGCCGGCCGTGCCGACATGGGCGTGGTGTCCGGCCGCATCAAGGCGCGCCTCGCCGGCTGAACACGCTGCCTTCACAAAACTGTCGCGCCGCCAAGGCGCGGCTGTCTCAAAGGTGAGCGAACTCCACGCTCTGCACGCCACGCGAAGGCTTTTCCTGCAAGACCTTCACGGCCGGCTCCCTACAACCGGCGGTGACCCGTCGACGACGGGTCTCTTCCAACGAAAAGGGAGCGACTCATGCTCAAGTGGGCCATCATTTTTGCCATCGTCTCGCTGGTCACAGGCTGGCTGGGTTTCGGTGCGGTTTCGGGTGTCACCGGCACTATCGCCAAGGTCCTGTTTGCGATCTTCATCATCCTGTTCCTGCTGGCACTCCTCGCGCTGACAGGCATCTTCCACGCCGTGTAGCGGCGCTTAGTCGAGCAGGCGCTCCATGCGGCGGTGATCCGCCACCCGACCGCGTTCGTTGGCTAGATGCGACTTGCGTTCGATGGTGACCCGGAAACCGTTGCGCTGGTACAGCGCTTCCGCGCGCGGGTTGCTGGTCGCGACATCCAGGGTGATGCGTCGACGGCCGGCATCCCGCGCCTTTCCGATCAGGTGATCGATCAACGCGCGACCCACGCCCCGCCCCCGCAACTCGGGCCGCACGGCCAGATGCGCCAGGTAGTACATATCCCCCTCGGGCGGCCGGATCACCGATTCCACGCGTAGTCCGCGAGCAATCACGCCCACGCCGCGCAGCCCGTAGTGGCTGATGATCTGCCTGGCGGCAGCCAGGGTGAACGGCCATTTCGCCTCGCCGCCATAGCCCGCGCCCACGGCAACCACGCGATCCTCAAGCATGCCCACCCAGTGATTGCGCCAGCCGAATTCGCCGGCGCCGTCGACAAAGCAGTAGCGCAGGAAGGCCTGCGCATCGCCGCCGTCGCGGGTCATGAATACGTAGTCGAACGCATCCGGGCCGGAGCTGTAGATCAACGGCACCGCGGCATCGGCATCGCCCGGCGTGGCCGGACGAAAGTGCATCTGCAAACCAGACCGGGCCATACCTGCCGGATCCCCCATTTCGCACCCCGAGCGAAACCCTTGTTTCCGCAGCATAGGCCAGCACCCATGGCCCGCGCAGAGGGACTGTCGGCCGCCGTGGGGGTCGCATCGGCCAGGCATGCTCGGAAGCGCAACACCCTCTAAACTGTCGGTCTTATGCGCGGACGTATCCCGGACAGTTTCATCGACGAATTGCTTGCCCGCGTCGACATCGTCGATGTGATCGAGCGGCGTGTGCCGTTGAAGAAGGCGGGCCGGGAGTGGACCGCGTGCTGCCCGTTCCACAACGAGCGCACGCCCTCGTTCTACGTCAGTCCGGCCAAGCAGTTCTTCCACTGCTTCGGCTGCGGCGCGCATGGCAGCGCGGTGAAGTTCCTGATGGACTACGAACGCCTGGAATTCCCCGATGCGGTGGAAGAACTGGCGCAATCCGTCGGCCTCACCGTGCCGCGCGAAGGCGGCGACGATCGCGCGCCGCGCGAAGACAAGACCGATCTCTACGCCATGCTCGACGCCGCCGCGCGCTGGTACGAAAACGAGTTGCCCAAGAGCGCGGAGGCGAAGGCGTACTGCAAGAAGCGCGGCCTCGATGCACAGACCATCGAGCGCTTTCGCATCGGCTGGGCGCCCGCCGGCTTCGACGGCGTGATCAAGGCGCTGGGCGGCAGCGACAAGCGCATGCACCTGCTCAACGAAGCCGGCATGGTGGCGAGCAACGAGCGCGGCAATCGCTACGACCGCTTCCGCGAACGCCTGATGTTTCCCATTCTCGACCGCCGCGGCCGCGTGATCGCCTTCGGCGGCAGAATCATTTCCAGCGCGCCTCCTGCGCGCGAAGGTCAAGAAGCGGACATCCCGGCCCGCACTCCTCAAAAAGAGCCGGGCCCCAAATACCTCAACTCACCGGAAACGCCGCTGTTCCACAAGGGCCGCGAGCTCTTCGCGCTGTGGCAGGTGAAGCAGGCGAACCCGAGCCTCGCACGCATCGTGGTGGTCGAGGGCTACATGGATGTCATCGCCATGCACCAGGCCGGCCTGCCGATCGCGGTGGCCACGCTCGGCACGGCGACCACGCCCGAACACACCGAGGTGCTGTTCCGCGCGGCGCCCGACGTGGTGTTCTGCTTCGACGGCGACCGCGCCGGTCGCGCCGCTGCATGGAAAGCGCTGGAATCGGCGCTGCCGCGGCTGCGCGACGGACGGCAGGCGTACTTCCTGTTCCTGCCCGACGGCGAAGACCCGGACACCCTGATCCGCAAGGAGGGCAAGGACGGTTTCGAGAAGCGCCTGAAGGAAGCGATGCCGCTGTCGGCCTATTTCTTCGGCGAGCTCGCGCACGACGTCGATACCGCGAGCCTCGATGGTCGCGCGCGGCTGGCCGAGCGCGCTCGTCCGCTGATCGCACGACTGCCGGACGGCGCGTTCCGCGACCTGATGGCGCAAGAGCTGGAGAAGCGCACCGGCGCACGTGCGGTGCTCGACGCCGATCCATCGGCGCGACGTGCCGTGCAGCGGCCGATCGTCGTGCAGCGTTCGCTGGTGCGCAGCGCGATCGCCCTGTTGCTGGCGCAGCCCGGCGTGGCCGATCAGGTGGAGCGTCCTTACGGCTTCCTGCGCATGGACAAGCCGGGCGTCGAACTGTTGGCCGAACTGATCGACCTCGCGCGCTCGCGGCCGGGCATCAATCCGGCCATGCTGGTGGAACATTTCGCCGAACGTCCCGAATACCCCGCCCTGCAGAAACTGATGGCGGCGATGGTGGTGGGCGAACCCGAAACGCAGCGCGCGGAGTTCTTCGATGCGCTGGCCCGCATGGAGGAACAGGCCATCGTCCAACGGCGCGACTGGCTGACCGCCAAGAGTCGCGAAGGCACGCTGGACAGCGCCGAGAAGGCCGAGTTGCGCGAGTTGTTGGCAGCTCGCGTCGCGCCGGTCAAGGTACCGTGATCACCCTCTCCCGCGTCCGCATCGCCCGTGCCGGCCGCACGCCCATGCGGCCACCCGCATCCCAAAGAACAGCCTTCTAACTTGCCTGACCGCAAGATGTGCACCCGATGCCCTCCACGGGGTGGAACAAAGCGTCCGTGCGCTGCCGCAAGCGTGCTGACGCCCTCCTATGGGATCATCGGACCTTACTTGTAGGCATGGGTGCTTGCCCGGGCATGGATGTAGATGGAACTGCTTGAACGACTGGTGACCCTGTTCGCCGAAAACGGCTACCTCGCGGTGTTCATCGCGTTGTTGCTGTGCGGCGCGGGCGCCCCCTTGCCGGAAGACATCACCCTGGTCGCCGGCGGTGTCATCACCGGCCTCGGCTACGGCAACGTGCATGTCATGTTCGGCGTCGGGATGGCGGGCGTGCTGGTCGGCGACGCGGGCATGTTCCTGCTGGGGCACCACTACGGCGCGCGCATTCGCCAGTGGCGACTCGTGGCCCGTGTGCTCACGCCCGAGCGCTATGCCAAGGTGCAGGAAAAGTTCGAGCGCTACGGCAACCGGCTCATGTTCATCGCACGCTTCCTGCCGGGCATGCGCACGGCGGTATTCATCACGGCCGGCTCCACGCATCGCGTGTCGTTCCTGCGTTTCTTCCTGCTCGATGGCAGCGCCGCGCTGATCAGCGTGCCGATCTGGGTCTACCTCGGCTACTTCGGTGCCAACAACCACGAGTGGCTGGCGATGTGGATCCGTCGCGGGCAGAACGGCCTGTGGCTGTTCGGCGGACTGGTCGTGCTGGTGGTGCTGCTGCTGTGGTGGCGGCACAGGCGCCGGGTGGCCTGCGAGACGGGGCCACGCTGAGTCCCGCATGCCATGGCTGGGTTGATGCATCGCGCCAGCCATTCGCCACTCGCAGTTTCCCCGCTCAGGTCGGCGCAGGTTCGCGCACTAGGCGATCCTGCAACATGCCAGCGCGTTCGAGCGGAAGATAAGCCAGCGCCGCCAGGTGCGAGTGGATGCGCTTGAGGTCGCGCAGGATGCGCAGGTAGATATCCGCGCCACCGCCGCCATCGCGTCGCTCGCGCAGCGCCTTGATGTGCCGCTCGGAGGCGTCGTTCTCCAGCCGCCACAGCACTTCCTTGCGCGCGACGAGCTGCTGCGCCGCGCGCAGGTCGCCACGCAGGAAAACCGTCAGCCCCAGTCGCAGGCTCTCCATGACCTGCGCGTGCATCGCGGCGAGGTCCTGGATGTCTTCGGCGGTGAAGTCCTGCCCGGCCTGGGCCTTCTTCGCGGCGAATTCCATCAGGTTGTTGGCGGTGATGTCGCCGATATGCTCCAGGTTGATCACGAACGCGAGGATCTCCTGACTGCGTTCGCCGTCTTCCTCATTGAGTGCTTCACCGCCAAGGTCGGCGAGATAGTCGCGAATGGCGACGCCCAGCCGGTCCAGCCACTGGTCGGCACGACCGATTGCCGCCGCGCTCGCGCGATCGTCCTTGCCGAACACCTTGACCAGACCCTGCAGCATGGCTTCCACCATGTCGGCCATGCGCATCGATTCGCGCACGGCATTGGCCAGCGCCACGTTGGCCGAATCCAGCGCGCCTTCATCCAGATACATCGGCACGCCGGGATCGTTGGGCTTGGGAGGTTCGGGCAGCAAGCGGACCAGCAAGCGCGCCAGGCCATCGACCGGCCCGATGAACACCAGCGCCAGCGCGAGATTGAACGCGGTATGGAAGTTCACCACGATGCGTGCGGCGGTATCGCCCAGCGGCGCCAGCACATGCGCCAGCCACGGCAACAGTGGCAGGCACACGACGCAGCCGAACGCGCGCACGAGCAGGTTGCCCATCGGCAGGCGTCGCGCCACCGGCGTATGCGCCTCCATCAGCGCGGGAATCGTGCTGCCGAGGTTGGCCCCCAGCACCAGGGCCAGCGCTCCCGGCGCATTGACCACGCCCGCATTGGCCAGCGACAAGATCAACAGCACGACGGCCACGCTGGAATGGCATGCCCAGGTGAGTAGCGCCGCCACCAGCATCGCCAGCACCGGTTCACTGGCCAGGCTCTGCAGGATCGCGCGCAAGACCTGCGCGTTCTCGACCGGCGCCATCGCGCCCACCAGCAGGTGCAGTGCCAGCAGCATCAGTCCCAGGCCGATCGATACCCGGCCCAGGTTCTCGTAGCTCACGTCGTCGGTGCGGCGATGGACGGTGAAGCCGATCAGGATCAGCACCGGCGCCACGATGGAAATGTCGAACGACATCACCTGCACGATCAGCGTCGTACCCACGTTGGCGCCAAGCATCACGGACAACCCCGGTGCCAGGCCGAGAAAGCCGCTCGCGGCGAACGAGGTCGCCATCAGCCCGGTCGCGGTACTGCTCTGCAGGATGGCGGTAACGCACACGCCAAAACCCAGCGCGGCGGAGCGATGGCCCAGGTAGCGGCCCATCCAGCGGCGCAGCGCACTGCCATAGCCGCGCAGCACGCCGCTGGTGACCATATGCGTACCCCACAGCAGCAAGGCGACATAACCGGCGATGTCGAGCAATGCGAAGGTGCCTTTCATGGGCGGGACCTCCCTGGCAGGAACGTGATGCGAAGCATCCACGCACTCCCTTGCGGGAGTCTTTGGACGGATGGATGGCCTGGTCGGCGATCCGTTGGATAGAGGCGCGATTGACGTTGCGGTGCGTCCTTCCGGCGTAGGACGGATGACGTGCGGACTATGCCTGCCGACGGCCCCTGGCAACGAATCCGCATACATGAAGGCTTGTCGTGACGCACCCAGGGACGCGGGCAAACAGCGCCCATGCGCCGCCTTCGCGCCAGGATCACGCGTGCAAAGGATGCGACGACCGCGCGGGCGTTCGTCGCATCGTCACCTCACAACCAGCGACCGTAGCGCCGGATGTAGATCAGTTTCATCAGCTGCGTGAGCACGCAGTACGTGAGCACCGTCGCCGCCAGCCAGCCGAAATACACGCCAGGCAGGGGCATCATGCCGATCTTCGCGCCGAGCCCGGTATACGGCACCAGCATGCCGATGACGATGATGGCGGTGGTGAGCGCCAGCACCGGGGCGGAGGCGAAGCTCTGCAGGAACGGAATCCTGCGCGTGCGGATCATGTGCACGATCAGGGTCTGCGTGAGCAAACTCTCGATGAACCAGCCCGACTGGAAGAACGACTGATGTTCCGTCGAGTTGGCGCCGAACAGGTACCACAGCAGCAGGAACGTGGTGATGTCGAAGATCGAGCTGACCGGTCCGATCCACATCATGAAACGGCCGATGTCGCTGGCGTCCCACTTGCGCGGCTTGCGCAGGTACTCGTCGTCCATGCGGTCGAACGGGATCGACAGCTGCGAGATGTCGTACAGCAGGTTCAGCACCAGGATCTGCAGCGGCAGCATCGGCAGGAACGGCAGGAACGCGCTCGCCACCAGCACCGAGAACATGTTGCCGAAGTTCGAGCTGGCGGTCATCTTGATGTACTTGATGATGTTGCCGAAGGTGATGCGCCCTTCGATCACGCCCTCTTCCAGCACCATCAGGTTCTTTTCGAGCAGGATGATGTCCGCCGACTCCTTGGCGATGTCGGTGGCGGTATCCACCGAGATGCCCACGTCGGCCTCGCGCAGCGCCGGCGCGTCGTTGATGCCGTCGCCGAGGAAGCCCACGGTATGGCCCTGGCGCTGCAGCGACTTCACCACGCGCGCCTTCTGCAGCGGCGACATCTTGGCGAATACGGTGGTGCGCCTGACCAGTGCGTCCAGCTCATCGTCGGTCAACGGCTCGATGTGCTTGCCCTGCGCGGAGTGCTCCACGTCCAGGCCCACTTCACGGCAGATCTTGCGCGTCACCGCCTCGTTGTCGCCGGTGATCACCTTCACTTCGACGCCATGGTGATGCAGCGCGGCGATGGCGGTGGCCGCGCTGTCCTTCGGCGGATCGAGGAACGCGAGGCAGCCGATCGCGGTGAGTCCGCTCTCGTCCGCCACACCGTAGGCGCGGCCCGCTGGCGGCTGCTGCTTGATGGCGACCACCAGCACGCGCAAGCCGTCTTCATTGAGGCCGCGCGTCATCGCCTTGATGTCGGCGCGCAGCTCGTCGGTCATCGGCAGGATGTCGTCGCCCGACTTGGCGGACGAGCAGATCGACAGCATCTCTTCGACGGCGCCCTTGCACACCAGCAGCTCGTGGCCATCGCCATTGCCCAGCACCACCGACATGCGACGACGCTGGAAGTCGAACGGAATCTCGTCGACGATACGGTAGTGCTGCGCGACCTCTTCCAGGTCGCGATGCGTCAACACCGCCTTGTCCATCAGGTTCTTCAGGCCCGTCTGGAAGCGGCTGTTGAGGTAGCCGTATTCCAGCGCTTCGTCCGACTCCTCGCCGTACAGATCGAGGTGACGCTCCAGCACGATCTTGTCCAGCGTGAGCGTGCCGGTCTTGTCGGTGCACAGCACGTCCATCGCGCCGAAGTTCTGGATCGCGTTGAGGCGCTTCACCACCACCTTGCGCTTGGACATCGCCAGCGCGCCCTTGGCGAGATTCGCCGTCACGATCAGCGGCAGCATCTCGGGCGTGAGGCCCACCGCCACCGACAGCGCGAACAGGAACGCCTGCAGCCAGTCGTGCTTGTCCAGGCCGTTGATCAGGAAAACGATCGGCACCATCACCGCCATGAAGCGGATCAGCAGCCAGCTGACGCTGTTCACGCCCTTGTCGAAGCTGGTCTGCACGCGCTGGCCGACGATGGTGCGCGCGAGCGAGCCCAGGTAGGTACGCGAACCGGTGGACACCACGACCGCAGTGGCGCTGCCGCTCACCACGTTGGTGCCCATGTAGCAGACGGTGGGCAGGTCCAGCGGATTGTCGCCGTGCGCGCCGCCGTCCAGCTCATCGTCGCGATGGCTGTGCGCGGGCGCGGACTTCTCCACCGGCAGCGATTCGCCCGTGAGGATGGCCTGGCTGATGAAGAGGTCTTTCGCGGAGACCAATCGCAGGTCCGCCGGCACCATGTCGCCTGCCGCGAGGTGAACGATGTCGCCGGCCACCAATTCGCCCACCGGCACTTCGATGCGCTCGCTGTGGCCATCGGACGCGCGACGCGTCACCGTGGCCGTGTTGCGCACCATCGCCTTGAGCTTTTCGGCGGCAAGCGAGGAACGGTATTCCTGCGTGAAGCTCAACAGCACGCTGATGCCGACCATCACCGCAATGATGATCGGACCGGTGATGTCGCTGGCGTCGGTGGCCAGCTGCACCACGGCCAGCACCAGCAGCACGATGATGAAAGGGTTCTTGAACGCGCGCAGCAGCTGCACCGACCAGTGCGGCGGCTTCTCGTGCGAGACCTCGTTGAGGCCATCACGATCGAGGCGCTCGGAAATCTGTTCTTCATTCAGACCAGCCGCGCTGGTATCCAACGCCGCATAAAGCGCTTCGTTGTGGCGGAACGCTTCCTGCGCCACGGCCACGCGCACCGGCGCGTTGGCGCTCTTGACGGCCGCCTTGCCGGTGACGGTCTGGGTGGAGTGCTTCAACATGACTCGCTTCCGTGAAATCGGTGACATCTGGGCCGGACCAGCGAGCCGGCGGGGTCATCCCGCGCGTGACGCCAAGACCTGCGCTACGGACTTCGTCGCAATCGACGCCACGAGACTGGCGGGGGCCAGCCCTTGGTCGGCATCGCCTGGCGCAACAAAGCGTTCATCAGTGACTGGATACCAGCTGCAGATGACGATGAGCTTGCGAAGTCGCATGTTCACGGCGACGGGCCTGGTAGGCCTGCGCGTCATTGGCCTGCTGCGATTCGAGCACAGCCGGGGCCTGGGTTTCGTCCAGGGGAGCGGGGACGGTAATCGTCCAGGAACGTGCGTCTGCACGACGGCCCGAGACCGAACGTACAGCGGTACGCAGACGGAAGAAATCGCGAAGGAGCTTCATGGCCCTTTCTCCTCGTTAACGGCGCCAACGGCGCCATCAGAGGAGGGCCGGACTTCCCTAGTCGAGGAAAGCGCCAGCCGACCGCAGGCGGTCGCCGCAGCAGATCAGCTTGTTATGCAATGCCGGCACCCGATGCTCGCGGATGTCGACGTTGCGACTAGGGTAAACGTCCATATGCCTTGGGTTGATAGGACAGAGGCCACTGAGGGCGAAACCGCGCCCGGTGGCGCGCAAATTGTCTTGCTGCGGTGCGGTAGTGTCAACCCCGTGACGTGGAATTTGGTGGCGAAAGTTGTTGCGTTTAGGGCCGAGACTTGTCGAGCTGGATGTGACGTTGGCGTTATGTGGCGTGCACGGTTCGCGGCATGCACTCTCCCCTTGTAGGGGCGCACCCAGCGCGCGAAAGCCTTTCGCCTCGGTCCTCATCGTCATTGCTGCGAAAGCGGCAATCGGGCGACTTTCAGCGTTTCTGCCGGCGTGCTCGCCTGCGGCGGGCTTTCCGGACCGCTGCCGCGGCCCGGGTCACTTTCTCTTGCTTGCCCAAGAGAAAGTAACCAAAGAGAACGGCACCCCGCGTGGCGCTGGCTGGGCTACGCCCAGCCAGTTCGTGAGGGGCGGCCTGGCTTTTCGACCGGGCTCCTGCCCGGACGAAAAGTGCCCGACGTCCTTGTCGGGCACCCCTGCGGGGCCTGCTCGTCTGCCCCTCACCGCCACACAGGGGACCCGTGACGGCTCGTGCCGCCGCGCGGCACATCGCTTCGAGGAGGTGGCGTTCGCCGTTCGTTGTGGGAGCACACCCTGTGCGCGACCGCAGAGGTGATGCCCTACGCCGCGGTCGCGCACTGGGTGCGCTCCTACAGGGAGAGAACCCGCTCTGCGCCCTGGCTCTTGACCTCCCCTCCCCTATGGGTGGAGGAACAGCCCGAAGGGTGGCCGGCAGGACGCCGGCGAGTTTGTCGTCAGGACAGGATGTCCTGTCGACAAACCCCGCAACCCGCCCGCGGACCTTCCGGGGGATAGCCCGGAAGGCGCGGCATCGGGGTGGCCTTTCTCTTGGTTACTTCTCTTTGGCCACGCAAAGAGAAGTGACCCGCTGCCCGGCAGGGCAGCGGAAGCCCGCCGCAGGCGAGCCAGGTCGCAATATCGCTAAAAAGGGCCCGAACAAGGACGGCACAGACAAACGGCGAGGCAAGGTTGGCCCCTCACCCCAACCCTCTCCCCGGAGGGGAGAGGGAGAAAACGCGTCCGCTCAGATGGAGCGTTCGAACACGAGCCCCTGGTGCTGCATCAGCGGCTCCATCACCCAATGGTCGACGAGCAGGAACGCAAACAGCGCCATCAGGTACACGATGGAATAGTTGAACACCTTCATCGCGAAGAACTCATCCGGCGGATTCAACAGACGGATCGCGTAGTACAGGAACCCCACGCCAAGCACCGCCGCGCCACCGAGATAGACCATCCCGCTGTAACCCGTCAGCGCGGGCAGCAGCGTCACCAGCACCAGCAGGATCGTGTAGAACAGCACATGCCAGCGCGTGAACACCACGCCATGCGTCACCGGCAGCATCGGTACCTGTGCGCGCGAGTAATCATCGCGACGGAAGATCGCCAGCGCCCAGAAGTGCGGCGGCGTCCACACGAAGATGATCAGGCACAGCTGCAGCGCAAACGGATGCAGCGAACCGGTGACGGCCGTCCACCCGAGCACCGGCGGAATCGCGCCGGCCAGGCCGCCGATCACGATGTTCTGCGGCGTGGCGCGCTTGAGGTAGGCCGTGTAGATCACCGCATAACCGATCAAGCCGCCAAAGGTCAGCAGCGCGGTGAGCGGATTTACCAGCACGGCGAGGATGACCATCGACACCGCACCGAGCGCCAACGCGAAGACGAGCACCTGGTGCGGCTTGAGATGTCCCGTTGCAAGCGGGCGATGCGCGGTACGCGCCATCACCTTGTCGATGCGCTGGTCGATCAGGTGATTGAACGCGGCGGCCGAGCCCGACGCCATCCAGATGCCCAGCGTGCCGAACACCAGCGCGCGCCACGGCGGGGTGCCGGGCACGGCGAGGAACATGCCGATGATGGCGCAGAACACCAGCAGCGCGACGACGCGCGGCTTGGTCAGCTCCATGTATTCGTGGAAACGGCTCGTCATCATCAGTGCCCGAGGGAAAGGAACATCGCGTCGTCGTGACGCTTCTGCGTGCGTGCCAGTGTCGCCAGCAAAGTGAACAGCAACAGCGCCGCCACACCATTGTGCATGGTCGCCACCGGCAGCGGCAGGCCGAAATGCACGTTGCTGATGCCCAATAGCACCTGCGTGACCAGTACCACCGCGATGAGCAGGCCCAGCGAACGCAGGCCGCGACGCGACACGCGGTGAGACAGCCAGGCGAGGTAGCAGAACACCACCAGCGCGCCGAAGCGATGCGCGATCTGGATCGCGCTGCGTGCCGCCATGTCGAGCACGCCGCCTTCATAGTTCACACCGACGCCGCGCCACAGCACGAAGCCCTCGCGGAAATCGGTCGGCGGCATCCATTGGCCGAGGCATTTGGGGAAGTCCGTGCCGCAGGCGAGCGCCGCATAGTTGGAGGATGTCCAGCCGCCCAGCGCGATCTGCGCGAGCAACAACACGATGCCGAGCACCACGACCTTGCGCAGGCCGGCATAACTGTCGTCCTGCGCGCCGACGCCGGCAAATCGCAGCGCTGCATAGGCCAGCAGCGCGAACGTGGTGATGCCGCCCATCAGGTGTCCCATCACCACGATGGGCTTGAGCAGCAACGTCACCGTCCACATGCCGAGCATGGCCTGGAACACCACCACCGCCAGCACCAGCACACTGATGCGCCACGCACCAGGACGGTGCAGCCTGATCGCCGCGATCATCGGCAGGCCGATCGCCACGATCGACAGCAGCAACGACCAGTGATGCTCGCCTCGTATGTACATGCCCACGCCGATCGCCGCGCAGATCGCGCCGACGATCACGGCATGGCGCGCCCAGCGATCACGCCAGCTCGCAACCAGCGCCAGGACGAACACCAGCGTGCCCAGCGTGCCGGCGAGAAAGCGGTGCACCTGTTCGCGCCAGGCCTTGTGCGTTTCGTACGGGCGATCAGGAAACGCCTGGTTGGCCTGCGCGATCTCGTGCTGCTGTTCGGGCCAGGTGGCACGGCCGTAGCACGTCGGCCAATCGGGACACGACAGGCCCGCGTTGGACAGCCGCACGAAGGCGCCAAACATCACCACGCCAAAGGCGAACACCGCAGCGAGCAGCGCAAGTCCGCGCAGCACTCGTGAGGAACGGGCGGTCATCAGCGAATCACCTTCTGCAGATCCTTGCGCAGACCGGAAGGATCGAAACCGGCGGGATACAGCGACAGCGCCGTGCCATCGGACTCGACCAGCAACGCGCTCACGCTGTCGGGCTCCGACGGGCGAAACGCAGCAAGCGCGTCCTTGCTGTCCTGACCCACCTGCCAATAGTTGGCCATGCCGTTGGTCGCCGCATCTGCCGGAGGTACACCCACGTAAAGCAGGCGCAGGCGCGTGGCATTGCGATTCAAGGTGATGCGCGCGGCGGCGATCTTGGTCAGCGTGTCCACGCAGTGGGACGCGCAACCAGGACCCGCGACGGCCACCAGGGTCAACTGCGGCTCGCTTGCGCGCCATGCCCACGGTTTGCCGTCGGCCAGGATCACCTGGAGCTGTTCGTTTGCAAAATTGCGCTGCGGCGTGATCGGCAGGCCATTGGCCTTGCCGCCCGGCTGCCAGCCCACCGCGGTAAGCACACCGGCGGCAATGATCGGTGCGGCGAACACCAGCATGATCAACAGCAGTTTCAGACGGCTCGCGCGCATCGCGCGCTGATCGGGTGGGTTCATGACCTGTCCAACGGTTTGGAGGGGCGGCGACGATGCAGCACCAGCAGGATCACCACCGCCGCCACGGCGAAGGTGAACCACTGGAACGCATAGGCCCGATGTCGGGCGGGCGGCATCGAGGAGAAATCGATGGTGTGTTCGCGCACATAGATCGACGCGGGGTCGGCGTCCAGCGCCAGCACTTGCGGGTAAAGCGTGGCGCCGAGGTCGGCGGCCACTTGTGGCAGTTCGAGATAGACGGTGGTCTTGGGCCAACGTGCCTGGCGCGCCAGGGCGTTGCCGCCCATCTCGAAACCGACACCGGGCGCGGGTACATACAAGCCCTGCAGCACCTGTTTGCCTGTGGGAAGCGGAGGCAGCTGAGGGGGCTGATCCGTGCCATTGCCGGGCAGGAAACCCAGATCCACCAGCAGCAAGCGATCGGCGTGCTGCGGACGGAAAGGCGCATAGACTTCCGCACCGCCGCGCTGGTCGTGCTTGGGGTTGTCCAGGAGATACAGGCGATCGGGCACGTACTCGCCCTGCACGCTCACGCGCGCAAACGCATCGATGGGGGGCTTTGCGGCCACCGCGGAAAAATCGCGTGGCGCAGCGTTTTCCGCTGCGGCATACCGTCGCAGAATTTCTTCCTTTTCGTTCGCGCGATGCAACTGCCACACGCCCAAGCGTATGAACAGCAAGGCACCTGCCGCCGTCAGCAGCAAGGCGAACCACGACGGACGGCGCAACCACTTCACGCAGTGGCACCACGCACGGCCGCTATACTGCGGATGTCAAAAACGTTCGGACCAATCACGTGGAAACCATCTACAAATATGCGCTGGTGATCCTGCTGCTGGTGGTGCTGTTCAACCTTGGTCAGGCCCTGTTCTTCATGATGACCGACAAGGACGGCAGCAAGCGCACGGTATGGGCGTTGACCCGCCGCATCGGTTTGTCCGTCCTGCTCATCCTGATGGTCGTGCTCGGCATCTGGATGGGCTGGCTGCACCCGCACGGCGTGGGCCAGTAATTGTAGCGTTATGGGGCGTTCGGCGCCCCAGTTGCGACAACCGGTTTGAGCGAAGGCCCGCCATTGGCGGGCCTTTGTTTTGGACGGCCCTCATCGCTCTTCTGTAGGAGCGCACCCAGTGCGCGATCGGCCTGTCTCGAACACCAGAGGCAGAATGACAGTCTGCGGTCGCGCACTGGGTGCGCTCCTACAAAGTAACGGCACAAAAAAACCCGCCTTTCGGCGGGCTTTTTGCTGCGACGCGCGAGCGCCTCAGAGGATGTAGACGAACATGAAGAGGCCGAGCCACACCACGTCGACGAAGTGCCAGTACCAGGCCACGGCTTCGAAGGCGAAGTGGTGGTCCTTGCTGAAGTGGCCCTTGGCCACGCGCAGCCAGATGATCGCCAGCATGATCGTGCCCAGCGTCACGTGCATGCCGTGGAAGCCGGTGAGCATGAAGAAGGTCGAACCGTACACGCCGCTCTGCAGCGTCAGGTTGAGCTCCTTGTAGGCTTCCATGTACTCGTGCGCCTGGAAGTACAGGAACGTCGCGCCGAGCAGCACGGTGAGCGCCAGGAACACCAGGATCTTGCCGCGATGGCCGGCCTTCAGCGCGTGGTGCGCGATGGTGACGGTCACGCTCGAGGTGAGCAGGATCAGCGTGTTGAGCAGCGGCAGGCCCCACGGGGCAACCGTCTGGAAATCGCCGCCGATGTGCTCCGGACCACCGCCGCCGGCCGAGCCCCACGAAGCGGAGTAATCGCTCCACAGGAACTGGTGGGTCAGCAGGCCATGGCCTTCGCCACCGAGCCACGGCACCGCGTACATGCGGGCGTAGAACAGGGCGCCGAAGAACGCCGCGAAGAACATCACCTCGGAGAAGATGAACCACATCATGCCCATGCGGAACGAGCGGTCCACCTGGCTGTTGTAGCTGCCCGCGAGCGATTCGCGGATCACCGAGCGGAACCAGCCGAAGAACATCAGCAGGATGCCGACGAAGCCGACGGTGATCACGGTCTTACCGAAGCTCGCCTCGCCCGGAGGCGCGTTGAGCCAGTGCGCGGCACCGAACACGGTGACGAACATGACGACCGCGGCCACGATGGGCCAATAGCTCTTGGTCGGTACGAAATAAGCGCCTTGCTGCTGACCCATGGTGCGACCCCGTGGATATCTCTGTTTGCTTCCACTCCCGGTTTTCCGGGAGCTACAACCCGCATGCCTGATCATCGGCTCACGGACGGATACTGCGACGAAAACGCGTCAGGAGTACTTCAGTCCCTGCAGCAACGACAGCAGAAAGATCGCGATGGCGATGGCGCCGAACACCGTGACGGTGCGTCGCACACCCTTCTTGCGCATCTTTTCGATCATTGCCTTCGACTGCTTCATCCGACTCGCTTCCACACGCTCCGGCACGAGACCGGAGCGGTTGAACATGGCATCAATCTTCGACGTGGCCGTGGGCCAGTTCTTCGTCGTGGATCACCGGCGGCAGCTCGAAGGTATGGAACGGCGCCGGCGAAGGCACGGTCCATTCCAGGCCCTTGGCACCTTCCCACACGCGGTCCGGCGCCTTCTTCTTCGAGAACCACACCGCGTGGATGATCACGCCCACGAAGATCAGCTGCGAGGCGCCAAACAGGAAGCCGCCGATCGAGCTGATCATGTTGAAGTTGGCGAACGCCACGTTGTAGTCCGGGATGCGGCGCGGCATACCGGCCAGGCCCAGGAAGTGCTGCGGGAAGAACAACACGTTCACCCACACCACGCTGTTCCAGAAGTGCACCTTGCCCCAGAACTCGCTGTACATGTGACCGGTCCACTTCGGCAGCCAGTAGTAGGTGCCGCCGATGATCGCGAACACCGCACCGGTCACTAGCACGTAGTGGAAGTGAGCCACCACGAAGTACGAGTCGTGGTACTGGAAGTCGGCCGGAGCCAGCGCCAGCATCAGGCCGGAGAAGCCGCCGATGGTGAACAGGATGACGAACGCGATGGCGAACAGCATCGGCGTTTCGAACGTCATCGAGCCGCGCCACATCGTGCTGACCCAGTTGAACACCTTCACGCCCGTCGGCACCGCGATCAGCATCGTCGCGTACATGAAGAAGAGCTGGCCGGTGACCGGCATGCCCGTGGCGAACATGTGGTGCGCCCACACGATGAACGACAGGAAGGCGATCGACGCGATCGCGAACACCATCGCCTTGTAACCAAAGATCGGCTTGCGCGCGAAGGTCGGGATGATCTCGGACACCAGGCCAAAGGCCGGCAGGATCATGATGTAGACCTCGGGGTGGCCGAAGAACCAGAAGATGTGCTGGAACAGCACCGGGTCGCCACCGCCAGCCGCATTGAAGAAGCTGGTGCCGAAGTACTTGTCGGTGAGCAGCATGGTCACTGCACCCGCCAGCACCGGCATCACCGCGATCAGCAGGAACGCCGTGATCAGCCAGCTCCACACGAACACCGGCATCTTCAAGAGATCCATGCCCGGCGCGCGCATGTTGAGGATGGTCACGATGATGTTGATCGCGCCCATGATGGAGCTGATACCCATCAAGTGGACGGCGAACACCAGGTAGGCCACCGAGTCACCCTGCAGCGACAGCGGCGGGTACATCGTCCAGCCACCGGCCGGGCCACCGCCGGGCAGGAACAGCGTGGACAGCAGCAGCGCGAAGGCGAACGGCAGGATCCAGAACGACAGGTTGTTCATGCGCGGCAACGCCATGTCCGGCGCACCGATCATCAGCGGGATCATCCAGTTGCCCAGGCCCACGAAGGCCGGCATCACGGCGCCGAAGATCATGACCAGCGCATGCATCGTGGTCATTTCGTTGAAGAAGTACGGCTGCACCAGCTGCAGGCCGGGCTTGAACAACTCCGCGCGAATGACCATCGCGAAGCTGCCGCCGATGAAGAACATCAGCAGCGAGAACACCAGGTACAGCGTGCCGATGTCCTTGTGGTTGGTGGACATGCACCAACGCACGAAGAAGTTGCTCGGCGCACCGTGATGATCGTCGTGGTGATCGTGGGTGGCGTCGTGGGCCATAACCTTACACCTCTACCTTAAAGCGGAAACGTTTGGACGAGCTGAGTAATCAGCCCTGATGGCCCTGCGAAACGGGTGCGTCGGTGGCCTGGGCCGTGGCAGGTGCTGCGGCGGTGGAAGCCGCAGCCGGCGCCGGCTGCTTCGCCTGCGCCTCCTGGTCAGCCAACCACTTCTCGAACTCGGCCTTCGGCAACGCCTTGACCACGATCGGCATGAAGCCGTGGTCCTGGCCGCACAGCTCGGCGCACTGGCCGCGGTACTCACCCGGCTCCTTGATGTTGGTCCAGGCGGCGTTGACGATGCCCGGGATGGCATCGATCTTCCAGCCCAGCGCCGGCACCCACCAGGAGTGGATCACGTCGCCCGCGGTGATCACGAAACGGATCTTGGTGCCGACCGGTACCACCAGCGGCTTGTCCACGTTGATCAGGTAGGTGTTGTAACCGTCGACCTGCACGGCGCGCGGGTCAAGGCCCGAATTGAGCTGGCGGGTCTCGTCGCTCTCGTGGTCGAGCTTGGACATGAAGCCGACCTTCTCGATCGCCTTGCCCTTGTAGTCGACGTAGTCGTAACGCCACTTCCACTGGTAGCCGGTGACCTTCACGGTCATCTCCGAGCCGGTGGTATCGGCGAAGGTGCGCAGGCCGCCCGTGGCGAGATAGGCCAGCACGATGAGGATGATCACCGGAATGGTGGTCCACACGATCTCGAGCAGCGTGTTGTGCGACCACTTCTCGGCCACCGCGCCACGCGATTTGCGGAAGCGGAACATGGCGATGAACATCGCGCCGAACACCAGGATGCCGATGACGACGCAGACGCCCAGGGCGACGTTGTTGAGGAAGTACGCCTCGGGCGACCACTCGGTCACGCCGCGCGTCATGTTCAACTGTCCTGGCTGCGGATTGGCGAATGCCGCGCCGCCGAACATTGCGAGAGCGAAGAGCGCGCATGCCGCGACTGCTCGCTTGATACTGCCAGGCCTGATGCCGCCAGATGTCATGTCTTGCACCTTTGTTGAACCTACTTGCGCTGCTTTTGGTTGAGCTCCGCCAGCAACACCTTGAGTTTCCTTGACAGCTCGGCGCGCTCCTCTTCACCGAGAAACGCCCCGATTTCCAGCTCCTTACCGTGCGACGTCAGCAATAGACGATCCCTTCCTTGACTGGCCTGCAGCTGCACGCGCACCCAATACGTCTGAAAGCGCGCACTGCGCCGACCTGGCAGGGATTGCACCTCCAGCGACGATTCGTCGAGGGTGATGCGCTCGCTGCGGTCGCCGGCCCGCCAGGCCACGCCAAGGGCGATAGCCACCGCGGAAGACTCGACCAACGCAAACAGCGGAGCGAAGACATTCCCCTGCCACGCCCCCAGCACGGCCGTCGTCAGTGCCAGCGCCGCCAGAACTCCGATCAATCGACGCAGGTCGCGACGGCTGAGGGCACGATTGGGCTTGAGCCACATGGTCGCGCACGGCAAGCCGGCAGCAGCTGGTCGAAGCACGATCATGAGAACCCGGCGTGCCTGGAACCCGGGCATGATAGGCCGCGACGGTGTCGATGGGCAAGAATGCCGCACCCCCTTGATTTGAAGCGCGCATGAATAGGTGCGTGCACAGGTCGCACAACGCGGGAAACACGCACGCTGCGCCGATTCTTTTGCGCGCCATGGGTTTGGGACGCGCGGAAACGACGACACCGTGAGCATGCCTGACGCTTGACGCAGGGGTGCGACCGTTTGCCACGGTCCGCCGCGACCGCGAGCCGACGACGGCGACGGTTCGCCCGATCCGCTCGGCCAATCGATCGTCTTGAACCGCCACTGGGGCCGGCCGGCCTCGCACATATATATGTAGCGACCGGCGACGGCGCCTGCCGCACCGCAACACCCCATACGGGTGCGTGCGCCCTACCCCGCGCGTACAATTCCGCGATTCCCCACCTGTCCTTTCGGCTACACCTCTGTGACCCAGCCCATTCTCAGCCCCGAACTCCCGACCGGCGTCGAACCGGCGCGTGCGCGCATCACGGCCAACTGGCTGCGCGACGAGACCGAAGCGGTCAACGACCTGCTGGCGCAAGCCACGCTGCCGCCCGTCGAACGCGAAAAGGTCATCGACCTCGCCGCCGACCTGGTGACCCGCGTGCGCGCCCGCGCCAAGGACCAGAGCGCGGTCGAGTCCTTCATGCGCCAGTACGACCTGTCGTCGGAAGAAGGCGTGCTGCTGATGTGCGTGGCCGAAGCGCTGCTGCGCATCCCCGACAAGAGCACCGCGGACAAGCTGATCCGCGACAAGCTGGGCGATGCCAACTGGAAGAAGCATCTCGGCCAGAGCGAGTCGCTGTTCGTCAACGTGTCGACCTGGGGCCTGATGCTCACCGGCAAGCTGGTGACGCTGTCGGAGGAAACCCGCCACGACTTCACCGGCGCGCTGCGCCGCCTGGTCGGCCGCGCGGGCGAGCCGGCGATCCGCCTCGCGGTGCGCCAGGCCATGCGCATCATGGGCCACCAGTTCGTGATGGGTCAGACCATCGGCGACGCGCTGGACCGCTGCGCGCAGAAGGAATACGCGGTGTATCGCTATTCCTACGACATGCTGGGCGAATCGGCACTCACCAGCGAAACCGCCGAGCGCTACCAGCAGGATTACCGCAACGCGATCGCTTCGATCGGTTCACGCGGCCCGTTCGCCAACCACACCGATGCGCCGTCGATCTCGGTGAAGCTCTCGGCGCTGCACCCGCGTTACGAAGTGGCCAAGCGCGAGATCGCCCGCCGCGATCTCACCGCCAAGCTGCTGGAGCTGTCGCAGCTGGCGATGAAGCAGGGCATCGCGCTCTCCGTCGACGCGGAAGAAGCGGACCGTCTCGAACTCTCGCTCGACATCATCGGCGACGTGTTCGCGCATCCCTCGCTGGAAGGCTGGAACGGCCTGGGCATCGTGGTGCAGGCATACTCCAAGCGCACGCCGTTCGTGATCGACTGGCTGATCGAAACCGCGCGCGCCACCGGCCGCCGCTGGTACGTGCGCCTGGTGAAGGGCGCCTACTGGGATGCCGAAGTGAAGCGCGCCCAGGAGAACGGCCTCGCCGGCTATCCGGTGTACACGCGCAAGCCGAACACCGACGTGTCCTATCTCGCCTGCGCGCGCAAGCTGTTCGATGCCGGCGTGGAGCTGATCTACCCGCAGTTCGCCACGCACAACGCGCACACCATCGCCGCCGTGCATCACCTGGCGCAGGGCCGTCCGTATGAGTACCAGCGCCTGCACGGCATGGGCACCGATCTCTACGCCGAAGTGATCGGCAAGCAGAACCTCAACGTGCCGTGCCGCGTGTACGCGCCGGTGGGTACGCATGAAGACCTGCTGCCCTACCTGGTGCGCCGCCTGCTCGAGAACGGTGCCAACACCAGCTTCGTCAACCGCGTGGTCGACGAAACACTGCCGGTGCGCGAACTGGTCGCCGATCCGTGCGAGACCGTGCGCGCCTTTGCCTCCATCCCTCACCCGCGCATCCCGCTGCCGGTGAATCTCTACGGTGAACTGCGGAAGAATTCCATGGGCGTCAACTTCTCCAACGACAATGAACTGAAGGCCCTCGCCGAGGCTGTGCAAGCCAAGTCGGGTCCGTGGACCGCCGAGCCGCTGGTGCCGGGCGCCAAGAGCACGGGCGCCACCGTGGCGGTAACCAATCCGGCGGATCGCCGCCAGTCGGTGGGCAGCTATGTCGCCGCCGACAGCGCCACCGTGGAGAAGGCCCTGGCCAACGCCGTCGCCGCACAGCACAACTGGGATCGCCTGCCGGCCGCCAGCCGCGCCGCGATCCTCGAGCATGCGGCGGAACTGCTGGAAGCACGCCGCGGCGAGTTCATCGCGCTGTGCGTGCGTGAAGCGGGCAAGAGCCTGCCGGACTCGATCGCCGAGATCCGCGAGGCCGCCGACTTCCTGCGCTACTACGCCACCATGGCGCGCCGCCTGTTCGGCCATCCGGAACAGCTGCCCGGCCCCACCGGCGAGAGCAACCAGCTGTTCTTGAACGGCCGCGGCGTGTTCGTCTGCATCAGCCCGTGGAACTTCCCGCTGGCGATCTTCCTGGGACAGGTCAGTGCCGCGCTCGCCGCCGGCAACGCCGTGATCGCCAAGCCGGCCGAGCAGACCAGCCTGATCGGCTACGCCGCGGTGAAGCTGCTGCACGAAGCCGGCGTGCCGGCCGAGGTGCTGCAGTACCTGCCGGGTGACGGCGCCACGGTCGGTGCCGCACTCACCAAGGATCCGCGCGTCGCGGGCGTCGCCTTCACCGGATCCACCGAGACCGCGTGGGCGATCAACCGCGCTCTCGCGGCGCGCAACGCGCCGATCGCCGCACTGATCGCCGAGACCGGCGGCCAGAACGCGATGATCGCCGACTCCTCCGCGCTGCCCGAGCAGATCGTCAAGGACGTGGTCGCCTCCGCCTTCCAGTCCGCCGGCCAGCGTTGCTCGGCCGCGCGCGTGCTGTTCGTGCAGGAAGACATCGCCGACAAGGTGTGCGAGATGCTCGCCGGCGCCATGGCCGAGCTGAAGGTTGGCGATCCGGGCCAGCTCTCCACCGACGTGGGCCCGGTGATCGACGAGGATGCCAAGAAGATCCTGGTCGACCATGCCGCGCGCATGGACAAGGAAGCGAAGAAGATCGGCGAAGTGACGCTCGACGCCGCCAACACCGGCAACGGCACCTTCTTCGCGCCGCGCGCCTACGAGATCCCGGGCCTGTCGACGCTGACCCGCGAAATCTTCGGTCCGGTGCTGCACGTGATCCGCTGGAAGGCGGACGAACTGCCCAAGGTGGTCGAGGCGATCAACGCCACGGGCTACGGCCTCACGCTCGGCATCCACAGCCGCATCAACGACACCGTGGACTACATCCAGAGCCACGCGCGCGTGGGCAACTGCTACGTCAACCGCAACCAGATCGGCGCGGTGGTCGGCGTGCAGCCGTTCGGCGGCGAGGCGCTGTCGGGCACCGGCCCGAAGGCAGGCGGCCCGCACTACCTGCTGCGTTTCGCCGGCGAGCGCACACTCACCATCAACACCACGGCGGCCGGCGGCAACGCTTCGCTGCTGACCATCGGCGAGTAATCGCATCACGGGCCGGTGCCAATGCGCCGGCCCGTTGCGCCTGGAGGACGCATGCGGATCGCCCGGCTCCTCGCACTGGCCTTCCTCGCCTGCACGTTCGCGCTGCACGCGCAGCCGCAGGACACCGGGCTTACCGATCCCGCTCAGCTCGGCGCCACTGCCAACACACGCTATCTCGACGCGGCCGGGCGCCCGCTCGACGTCGGGTCGTTCATGCGGCAGGTCAACGAAGGCAAGCGCTACAGCCGCACGCGCGACACGCAGGCCGGCGCGGCCATGCTGCGCATCACGGGGCCTGCGCCCGGGCATCGCGGCATCCGTCTCGCCTTTGGCCGCGGCGACCGCTTTCCGCCATTCGAACTGCCCTCACTCGATGGCGACACGAAACGCTTGGGCGATTGGCACGGCCGCTATACGTTCGTGAGTTTCTACTTCGCCGACTGCGCGCCATGCATCGCCGAAGCACCGGTGCTGATGGCGTATGCACGCGAACATCCCGACATGAACTTCGTGGCGATCACCTACGAGGACGCCACGGATGCGAAACGCTTCGCCACCGACCGCCATTTCGACTGGCCGATACTGCACGATGGCCAGGGCCTGATCGACGTACTCGGCGTGAGCGTGTATCCGACGCTGATGCTGATCGATCCGGACGGCCGCATCGCAGGCGCCGCCGTGGGCATGGCGATGCGCGACGATCAAGCCAAGCGACTGGCGGATCTCACGGGATGGATCGAGCAGTGGAAGCGCGTCGAGCCGGCCTCGCCGCCTAACGGAACGCGCTGATTCAACGCGAAGGCACCGCGAACGGTGGCGCCTCCGGCGCGACGGCCAGGCGATCCAGCTCCAGTGCGACATCCGCCACGGGTTGCCGCAACAACAGGTCGCAGTCGCGCTCGTAGTTGTTGAGCACGCGCCACGGCACCTCACGTCCCTGCCGCGGCAGCACGGGTGCGCCACGCTGCACGTAGCCCGAGGTCAGCGAACCCATGATGGTTTCGTCCTGTCGCTCGCCCATGGGAGCGCGCGGGGTGACGACCTCCACGCCGTGACTCGCCATGTAGTCGAACAGGCGGCAGAGGTAGCGTGCGGCAATGTCGGCCTTCAACGTCCATGGCGCATTGGTATAGCCAAAGATGCAGCCGAAGTTCGGCGTGTCCTGCAGCAGCACGCCCTTGTAGGTCACCAGTTCGCCCATCACGCGCGGCTCGCCATCCACCTGCAGGCTCATGCCGCCGAGCGTCTGCATTTCCAGTCCGGTGGCCGTGACGACGATGTCCGCCCGCAAGTCTTCACCCGACTGCAGACGGATGCCTTGCTCGGTGAAGCTCGCGATGCGATCGGTCACCACGGAGGCCTTGCCGCTCTTGATCGCCTCGAACAGATCCGCATCCGGCACCACGCACAGGCGCTGGTCCCACGGCTGGTAGTCCGGCGTGAAGTGCCGCATGTCGGCATCCGCGGGCAGGTGCTTGCGCGCGCCACCGATGAGGAACGCACGCACCTTGTCCGGCCACCGGCGCGCGGCCTTGTAGATGAGTCGGGTGAGGAAGATGTTGCGCCGTCGCGCCATGCGGAACACCAACGACTTCGGCAGGAAGCGCCCAAGCACCTCGGATATCTTGTCGAAGCGCGGCAGCGAGAGGATGTAGCTCGGTGAACGCTGCAACATGGTGACATGCGCGGCGTCGACCGCCATCGCCGGCACCAGCGTCACGGCGGTCGCACCACTGCCGATGATGACCACGCGCTTGCCTCGGTAGTCGAGGTTTTCGGGCCACTGCTGCGGATGCATGCGCAGGCCGCGGAACTGTTCTTCGCCGGGAAAACTCGGCAGATGACCGCGGTCGTAGTTGTAGTAGCCCGTGCAGACGATCAGGAAACGGCAGATGAAGTCGCGCGTTTCGTTGCGCGATTCGTCGAGCGCATGCACGGTCCAGCGGCGCTCGCGACTGGACCACGACGACGACACGACCTTCAGGCCGTAGTGGATGTTTCCGTCGACGCCGTACTGCTGCGCCGTCTCCATCACGTAGTTGCGGATGGACGCACCGTCCGCCATGACATCCAGCGCATGCCAAGGCCGGAACGCGTAGCCAAAGGTGAACATGTCCGAGTCCGAACGCACGCCGGGATAGCGGAACAGATCCCACGTGCCACCCATGGCGGTGCGGCGCTCGATCAACGCCACGCGCAGCCGTGGATGCTCCATCGCAAGATGGCAGGCCATGCCGATGCCTGACAGGCCGGCACCGATGATCAACACGTCGCTTGCAGACGAAGCATCCTGGTTCATGCATCGTTCCCCGTGGCCGCCCATACGGGATGAGCGCGGCTAGCTTACGCCCTGTGCGGCAGCGACATGACCAGCAGGAAATTGCGTGGCATGGGTCTCACCAGGCAATGCGCCGTGCGAGCACGTGGCAACCCAATGCATAAGCGGCGGTGACGCCTGCGGCCGAGGCGAGTATCAGCATCATCCAGGCGAGCGGATCGGTAAGCACGCGCCAGAGGCTCCACTCGGCCGACGCCATCATGGCGATGAAGGTTGCAGCCGCGAACAGCACGCCAACGTAACGCGCCCACAGGCGCAGCCTTCTCGGAACGGGTGGATAAAGGCAGCTTGGCTTACCTGGAGACGTGGAATGGGAGCTCATGCGAACGGGCTGACACAGGCAATCGATGGGGAGCCGATAGCCTAGAAATCAGCGAAGTCCGACAACATCAGACAAATCCGATATTCCACTACTGGTCGCACCTACAGGGTGCCCACCCTTGGTCCGGCGTGACACGGCGGCGGCATACCCTTCCACCAAGCCTGGGATGGCGCTCGCCATCCGTCAGGATCAGTAGGGCGTGGTCTCGATCAAGGCCTTCTCCGCCGCACACTGCGGACCGGCGCCAGCGGTGTTCGACTGGCGATAGGCATCCAGTTCGCGGCGGGCATCGCCCAGGCCGGCCTGGAACGACGGCGAGGCGTGCAGGACCGCGACGACGGCCGCGCCGTTCATGGCGCCGGCCTCGATCGCGCTGAGATTGTGCACGCCGCACACCACGCGGCTGTCGCCGAACGCACGTGACCGCAACAGCAGATCGGTGGCCCGGTCGGGCGCGAGTTCCGTGAGCACCAGGCCCACCGCCCAGCCGCGGGCGGCGTGGCCCGAGGGATAGTCGAAGCTGCGCGACAGCTGCAGCGTGGATTGGCACGTGGCGCCGGAGTCGATCAGGAACGGACGCTGGCGCTGATTGGCCTTCTTCGCGGGGCTGGTGGAGGCGTCTGCCGCCTTGCTGGCCAGGTCCACCAGTGCCGCCAGTTTCGGCAGACGCGCCGCGTCGAGCGGGACGCCCATCGCACAGCTGAAGTCCGCCATCAGCTTGGGCGTGGCGTAGTCCACATCCTGCTGGGCCAGCAGCCAACGCGGCGAACCCTCCAGGGCGCGGGTGGCGCGGAAGACACCTCGATCGGCCTCGTAGCGCGGCGAACCGGCCTTGGGCGCCGCAGGCAGCAACACGGCGGTCTGCAATTCGGCGGTGGCCGTGGCCACCGCCGAGGCAGATGCGCTCGTGGTGGTTTTTGTCGGCGCGCAGCCGGCAGCAAGCAGCAGCGCGAGCAAAAAACCGGCATGCGCGACAGGGATCATGGCTCTGTTCACGTGGCTCCCCCTCCTACTCGGCTGGGTCCGGGTCGTGGTGCATTGCATAAGGTGATTCGTCGTTCGCCATGATATAGATCAAATCCACGTCCGATCTTTCCGACGTGAGGGGATGGGAGCAGCCACGATGACGTCCGTATCCACGGGCCATCCAATCGATGACACGGTGACGGCGCTGCTGAGTGCCGACCCGCGCTACACGGCGGCCGAAACCCCGCCGAACGTCCTCGTGCACCTCACCCAGCTAGCGTTGGCGCGCGGCATCCGCTGCGATGAGTGGTTCGCCGGATCGGGCCTGACCCGCGAGCAGCTCAACGATCCGACCCTGCGGGTGAGCTACCGGCAGACGCGCTCGGTCATCCGCCGTGCGCTGCTGGCCACCGGCGAGGCCGGCCTGGGCCTGGCCGTGGGGCGTCGCGAGACGCTCGGCAGCTTCGGCCTGCTCGGCCTTGCCATGATGACCTCGGCCACCTTCGGCGATGCCATGAAGGTGGGCATCACCCATCACCGGGTGAGTGGCAGCCTGCTGGACGTGACCTTCGAGGAAGTGGGCCCGCGCGAGGTGGCATTGGCGGCCTGGCCGCGCTTCAACGACGCCCCCTTGCTGCCCTTCCTGTGCGAGGAGCTGTTCGCGAGCGCGCTGGCCATCGCCCGCGAATTGCTGGGCCGTGCGTTCAATCCGTCGCGACTGGAAGTGACGTATGCCCGTCCGGCGTACGCCGACGCGTATGCCGATTATTTCGGCTGCGAACTGGCGTTCGGCGCGCGCTACAACCGCGTCGTGCTCGACGTGTCGTGGCTCGCCCAGCCGCTGCCCACGCACAACCCGCTCACCGCCCAGCAGTCGCTGGCCCTGTGCATGCAGCAGTACGACGCCAGCGGCGTGCAGCAGGAAATCGTCGCCTCGGTGGAACGGCTGCTGCGCAGCCATCTGCGCCAGCAACCGCGCCTGCCGGACGTGGCGCGCATGCTCAACATGAGCGAGCGCTCCCTGCGTCGGCGTCTTGCCGAGAGCGGCCGCATCTTCCGCGAGATCCACGATCGCGTGCGTGCCGAGCGCGCACTGGAACTGCTCCACGGCGGCACGCTGAGCGTGGCCGAGATCGGCCTGGAAATCGGCTTCAGCGATCCTCGCGAATTCCGCCGCGCCTTCAAGCGGTGGACCGGCATGGCCCCGCGCAGCGCGCGCCAGCACGCCGCCTGAGCGCCCTCACCCGATGACCTCTTCCGCCTCGCCAGACGGGGTGTGGCCTGCGCCTGCCCGGTCGATTTGACGCAGGCCCTTTGAGCGGACAATAAGAATCATTATCATTCCGTTATTCGATGGGCGCGCCGGCAGGCTGCGGACCATTGCCGCTCCGCTGTAGGGAAACATCACATGCCCGCCCTTTTGCCCAGAACCGCGCTTCTGGTTGCCATCTCGCTCGCCCTGTCCGGTCCGGCCTTTGCCGCGGCGTCCAGCGACACGGCCACGAAAACCGACGACACCACCGAAAAGAACAGCGTCAATCTCGAAGCCGTCAACGTCGTCTACTCCACCACCAAGACCGAAACGCCCGCGGTGGAGATTCCCCAATCCGTCAGCAGCATCACGCCGGACCGCATGCAGCTTTACGGCGTGCAGGGCCTGGACGAAGCGGTGCGCTATCTCGCCGGCGCCGTCGGCGGCAGCTATGGCGCCGACCCGCGCAGCGACTGGATCCTCGTGCGCGGCTACGACCCGGCCAAGTTCCTCGACGGCCTGGCGCTGCCCAACGGCGACTGGACGGCCGATTCGCGCATCGAGCCCTACGGCCTGGAGCGCGTGGAAGTGAACAAGGGCCCGTCGTCGGCGATGTACGGCCAACTGCCGCCGGGCGGCATGATCGACATGACCAGCAAGCGTCCAAGCCTGGAGGCCCCGCACGAAATCGAGGCCACCGTGGGCAGCTTCAACCAGAAGCAGCTGGCCGGCGACACCGGCGGGCAGCTCGACAACGACGGCCACTGGTTGTGGCGCATCGTGGCGCTCGCTCGCCAGGGTGACTCCAACATCAAACACTCGAAGGACGATCGCTACTACTTCGCGCCCAGCCTGACCTGGCAGCCGGACGACAACACCTCCCTCACCCTGCTGCCGCGCTACCAGCGCACGCTGTCCGACGGCGTGGGCGGTTTCCTGCCGTCGCAGGGCACGCTGTATCCCAACCCCAACGGGCAGATTCCGCGCGACGTGAATCCGGGCGAGCCGGGTTACGACCACTACTGGAAGACCGACGAGTCGATCGGCTACGCCTTCAACCACCGCTTCAGCGACGTGTGGTCGTTCCGTCAGGACCTGCGCCTGCAGAACACCAAGGTGGACCACCGCTCGATCGGCAGCCTGGGTCTTGAGGACGACCTGCGCACGCTCGATCGCTACAACTATCCGCTGGTCGACCACGCCAACCTGTTTGCCGTGGACAACCAGGTGGAAGCGAAATTCGACCAGGGCAGCGTGCAGCACAACGTGCTGATGGGCGTGGACTACCTGCATAGCCACAACGACTACAAGTCGGGCTTCGGCTCCGCCGCGCCGATCGACATTTTCGATCCCGTCTACGGCCAGCCGATTCCGCCGGCGCCGTTCACGTACCACACCAACAGCCTGCTCGAGCAACTGGGCGCGTACGTGCAGGACCAGGTCACCCTTGGCAAGTGGGGCATCGTCGCCAGCGGCCGACAGGACTGGGTGAGCAACGACGTGAAGGACCTGATCGCCGGCACGCGCCGCAAGCAGGACGACAACGCGTTCTCCGGCCGCCTCGGCATCAACTACACCACCGATATCGGCCTGGTGCCTTACGTCGCCTACTCCCACTCGTTCAAGACCACGGTGGGCACCACGTTCGACGGCAGCGCCTACAAGCCGATCACCGGCGACCAGTACGAGGGCGGCCTCAAGTACCAGACGCCGGATGGCCGTTCGCTGATCACCGGCGCTGTCTACCAGCTCACGCAGAAGAACGCGCTCACGGTCGACCCCGATCACCTGTTCTTCTCGCTGCAGCAGGGCCAGACGCGTACACGCGGCGCGGAGCTTGAAGCGAACGTGGCGGTCACCGATCACCTCGACATGACTGCCGCTTACGCGTACACCGACGCGAAGGTGACGCACGCCAATGACGCCACGCTCGGCAAGCAGGTCGCGCTGGTACCCAGGCAGCAGGCATCTGTCTCCGCGGATTACACGGTGCACGAAGGCACGCTCGCAGGCCTGGGCTTTGGCGGCGGCGTGCGCTTCATCGGCGAGCACTACGGCGACGCGAACAACCAGTTCCGCACCGGTGGCTACACCTTGTTCGATGCCCACGCGCATTACGACATCGACCACTGGCGCTTCCAGGTCACGGCCGCCAACCTGTTCGACCGCGAATACGTCAGCGCCTGCAACAGCGCGATCTGGTGCTACTACGGTTACCCGCGCGAGATCACGGTGTCGGCACGCTACCGCTGGTGATGCGCGCGGGTCCGGTCAGCCGACAGGCGGCCGGCACGATGGACGAACGGCGCCCATGGCTGAAACTCGCCCAGTCACGCATCGATACCGCGGCCATGCAGATGGCCGGCAGACCATCATCATGCGATGGCCTGCCGGCATCGACGCTCAATTGCCCTGCTTGATCGAGCGTGAGGTCACGAACGTGTAGCCCATGCCCTGCACGCCTTCGACGATCTGCTTCAGGTAGCTGATGTCGAGATACGGGTGGAAGAAGAAGCTCAACACGCCGTCCTGGACCACCGTGTTGCAGTTGGCGCTGTACAGGATGTCGGCGGGGAAGCGCGCCGGGTTGTGGTTGAACGGAACCAGCTCGACGTTGCCGAGTTCTTCCGGGATCACGATGGTGCCGAAGATGTCGCGCACCACATAGGTGTAGTACTGCCCGTAGATCTTCGTGTAATCGGGCGTGCCCGCACCGCATGCCCCCTTGGGACACCAGCCACTGGCGAACAGTCCGCGGTCGTAGCGGGCGTTGAACTGGGAATCGAAGGCCTGGTAGTCGAGCGCGGAGCCCGCGTAATGCGGCGGCACGAAGAAGTTCGGCCAGTTGAAACCCGCCAGGTCGAATTCATTGAACCCGTTCTGGATGCGCCCGAGTGCCCAGTCGATGGAGTCTTCGGCCACCGGCGTGTCGTAGACCACGTAGTTGTCCGGGCTGATGTGCGCGCGATAGAACTCGAAGTCGTCGCCGGTGACGCCGCTATACGGATTGGCGACGCTCGAGTACTGGTGCGTGTAGCCGTGCATCACGATCAGCCCGCCCTTGGAGACCATGTACTTCAACGCGCTGATGACGGCGGGCGTCTGGCTGAGGCGCTTCGTGAGCGGCACGCCGTTGTTGTAGTAGCCCTTCGGGTCGACGTAGACCGGAATGACCGCGACGCTGAAGGGCACCTGCCTGCTGTACAGGTAGTCGGCGACCGCGCGCAGCTCGGTGGGGTCGGCCATGGGGTCGACGTCCTCGATACGTACCAGTGCGTGCTTGCGGGCCAGCATCGCCGGGTTGGAGACCTTGCCGATCAGGTCCACCGCGGCCAGATAGCGATCGTTCGGGCCGACATAGCTGAAGGGAATCTCGCCGATGTAGGTGAGGTTGCCGCCTTTGGTCGCCCAGTTGACGATGCCGCCGGTGCCATTGGTGGCGAAGGCGAGCACCTGTGCCTTGGCGGGGTCGTTGATCACCGTCTGCAGCAGGCCCGAAGGCACTGAGTTCGGATCGCGCTGCAGCGCCACGCCCTTGTAGGTCACCTTCAGCGTGTTGCTGAAGTCGAAGTACATCGGGGTGAATCCGTACTTGCCGGCGAAGTTCGCCGAACGTGCGGAGAGCTGCCAGATGTTGTCGTTGATCCACAGCACCGGCTTGGTCGTCGCCAGCACGTCGTCGAGCATTTCCACCGGGATGGGCTCGTTGTAGGCCGAGCCGACGTAGATCATGCCGGTGAAGTAACTGAGATCACCGGAGGCATAGTCCACCGCACGCTCCAGCGTGTACTGGCTGCCGTGGCTGGCCAGGTTGGCGGCCATAACCGCGTAGGCCTCGCCCAGCCAGCCGTAGGGTCCGGTGCTGTCGTAGACCACCAGCGTCTTCTGATTTGGGTTCGATCCCGGCGCCCCGGTGTATCCGTTCGATGGGACGGGGGGAACGTAGGTCAGGCTGGCCGCATGGATCCTCGTCGCGTGGACCACGTTCAACGTCGTCGGCAGGGCCGCGCTGGGCGGCTGCGGCGGCGCGGGCAGCATGCGCCGGTCATGGCCGTGGTTGGTGGACGACGCCGGCTGCACGGCGTCGGCAAGGGATACGAATCCGAACGCCGCCGAAAACGCCAGCAGGGTGCGGAAAAGGCAGGACTTGAGCCCGGGCGGCCCCATCGAGATTGACCTGGTCATGGGAGTGCCTCGCACACATGGGTGGAATCGAAGCGCGCCAGACGAAGTGGGCTGACGTGCACCGTACCGGAGTGCGATCTACATCCCGAATAGGCAGGCCCTGTTCCCGCGAAGGGAAAGCCTCGCCTCCAACGAGGGAGTCTACGCTCCGCCCGGCCATCTGCTTCCCTGTCAGAGGAGGTATGGCTTTCAGCGCGACGTCAGCGAGGCCAGTCAAGCGAACACACACGGGCTCCGGCGAGACGCGCTGCCGCGTCCGCTCACGGATGCCCCACAGCGTGCGACCACCCTGCCTCCTGTCGGGCTGCCGCATCATCGAACCTGGACGGGGTGGCGCCGCCGCGCTCCGAAGAGCAACGGCTCGGGGAAATTCAAACGCTTGTCACACTGGCCGAATTACCCCCCTTCGCCGCCACTGCCGCCCTCCCCAGCCCGTCAACAATTCGTGACAGTGGCTCGTCACGCAATCAACCGCTACTGGGGAGTAAGCGACCATGCGCAGGACCCTTCTGTTTCTTGCTTTGCCGTTGGCGTTGGCTGCCTGCAACCACGAAGCACCGCCGGCGCAGAACAGCGCCGATGCCACGTTCGAATCCAAGCTCCAGCAGCAGTTCCTGGATGCCAAGCCGGGCACGGTCATCGAGATTCCGGCCGGCCACTACCACCTCACGCGCGGCCTGAGCCTGCGCACCGACGGCGTGACCATCAAGGGCGCCGGCATGGACAAGACGGTGCTGTCCTTCAAGGGACAGGTGGTCGGCCCGGAGGGCCTGCTGGTCAATGCCAATGACTTCACCATCGAGAACCTGGCGTTCGAGGACACCAAGGGCGATGCGCTGAAGATCAACCAGGGCAAGAACATCACCATCCGCGGCGTGCGCGTGGAATGGACCGGTGGCCCCAAGACCACCAACGGCGCCTACGGCCTGTACCCGGTGAAGACGCAGAACGTGCTGGTGGAAGACTCCGTGGTGATCGGCGCCTCCGATGCCGGCATCTACGTGGGCCAGTCCAACAACATCATCGTTCGCCGCAACCGCGCCGAGTACAACGTGGCCGGCATCGAGATCGAGAACTCGGTGAACGCCGACGTGTACGAGAACACCGCCACCAACAACACCGGCGGCATCCTCGTGTTCAACATGCCCAACCTCTCGCAGGCGGGCCACAGCACGCGCGTGTTCAAGAACAAGACGTTCGCCAACAACACCGACAACTTCGCCGCCAAGGGCGCGGCGGTGGCCAGCGTGCCGCGCGGCTCGGGCGTGGTGGTGAACTCCAACGACAAGGTGGAGATCTTCGACAACGACATCGCCGACAACCAGACGGCGAACGTGATCATCTCCAGCTACTTCTCCACCAACTACTACAACACCAAGGGCGTCGCGGCCGATTACAACCCCTATCCCAAGGGCATCTTCATCTATGACAACCGCTTCAAGGGCGGCGGCGATTCGCCGGACGGCTTCAAGCTGAAGACCCTGAAGACCGCGGTGTACGGCCTCAGCGGCAAGTTCCCGGACATCCTGTGGGACGGCTATGTCGACGAGAAGAAACTGGTGAATGGCCTGCCGCCGGCGGAAGACCGTTTCTGCATCCAGAACGGCGACGTGGGCGTGATCAACGCCGATGGCCCGCACGACTACAAGAACCCCAGCACCGACACCAAGGCGTACCAGTGCACGCTGCCGAAGCTGCCGCCGGTTGTGCTCGATCCCGAACCGAAGGCTTGAGGTGCGCGTGTTGATGAAGTCCTGCCTGCGTTTGCTGTTGTTGTCCCTGGCATTGCTGGCGGCTGGATGCCACCGCGATCTCGATCCGGTGGCGTTCCATGCCGATGGCCGTCCACCGCACCTGAGTGACTGGCACGTGGTGGAAGTGCGTGGCGGCAAGCTGGTGTTGAACCAGGGCGTCGTGCCGTACGACTTGAACACGCCCTTGTTCACCGACTACGCGCACAAGCTGCGCACGGTCTGGATGCCCAAGGGCGTATCGGCCAAATACGACCCGACCGACACGTTCGATTTTCCGGTGGGCACCATCATCAGCAAGACCTTCTACTACCCGCGTTCGGGCACCGGGAAGTTCAGCGACGTGGCGCGCACGTACGACAGTTCGCACGACTTCGCCGGCGAAGGTCTGGACCTGGCGAACGTGCACCTGATCGAGACGCGCATCCTGGTGCATCGCGAATCAGGCTGGGCGGCGATCCCGTATGTGTGGAAGGACGACCAGAGCGATGCGGAACTGGCGCGCACGGGTGCCGTCATTCCGCTGACCCTGGTCGCCGACAACGCCGACCGCGAAGACTTCAACTACGTCGTACCCGACGAAAGCCAGTGCTCGAGCTGCCACGCGCAGGACTGGGTGACGCGCAAGATCCATCCGATCGGACCGAAGGCGCGCCATCTCAATCGCGATTACCACTACGCGACCGGCGAAGAAAACCAACTCGCGCACCTGATGAAGGCGGGCTACCTCGCGGGTGCGCCGGAACCGGGGCAGGCCCCGCGCAACGCGAACTGGATGGATGAGCAGGCGTCGCTCGACGCCCGCGCGCGCGCCTACCTCGACATCAACTGCGGTCACTGCCACAACCCGAAGGGTGCAGCCAACACGACCGGGTTGACGCTCGACGTGAGTGTTCCGGAAGACCGCCACCTGGGCGTCTGCAAGCCGCCGGTCGCGGCGGGACGTGGTACCGGCGACCATCTGTTCGACATCGTTCCCGGTTTGCCGGAGGACTCCATCCTGCCGTATCGCATGGATTCCGCCGACCCGGGCGTGATGATGCCGGAGTTGGGCCGAAGTACGGTGCATCGAGAGGGTGTTGCACTGATCAAGGCATGGATTGCGGCGCAGTCGGGGGGCTGCGTCGCGATTCACTAAGGAAGCACCAAGCCGCGACCCCAAGGTCGCGGCCTTTTCTTATTCGAGGGGAGATCTGGTGATGATGATTCATCCGCGTCCGCTGTCCGTCTGTCTGCGCCGCCTGTTGCTCGGCAGTTCCGTGTTGATCGCCGGCGTCCCGCTTGGCGCCTTCGCCGCCGAAGCATCACCGAGCGGCACACAAGACAGCAGCGCCAGCAGCAGTAGCACACAGGCCGATCCCGAGAAGGCCAAGCTGCTCGGCAACATCACCGTGACGGCGCAGAGCCGCACGCAGGAAGTGCAGTCGGTGCCGATTCCGGTGCAGATCGTGACGTCCAAGCAGATCGACACGCTGGCCGCCACCGACCTCAGCAAGATGGACATCTTCGTGCCGGGCCTGGTGATCGGCGCCGAGCAGCCCACGCAGCCGACCTACGAGCTGCGCGGCATCGCCACCAGCAACTTCGGCATCGGCACCGAATCGGCCGTGGGTGTCTATATCAACGGCGTGTACGCCGCGCGCTCCGGCGGCTCGCTGCTGGCCTTCAACGACATCGCGCGCATCGAAGTGCTGAAGGGACCGCAAGGCACGCTGTTCGGCCGCAACGCGGCGGCAGGTGCGATCTCCATCGTCACCAACGAACCGACCGACAAGTTCGAAGGCAAGGGGCGCGTGCGCGTGGGCAATGACGGCCGCCGCTACGCCGATGCACTGGTGAATATTCCGATCAACAAGGACATGGCGCTGCGCCTGAGCGTCGTCGACAACCAGAGCGACGGCTGGATCAAGGATGCCGCCACCGGCAAGGAATACGGCAAGGACAACGACTGGGGCACCCGCGCGGTGTTCCGCTGGAACGTCACCGACAACACGCGCGTGCTTCTGTCATGGGACCACGAGAAGCTCAACCAGCCGCCACAGCCGGCGATCGGCCTGGTGCCGCTGTCCAACGACACCAATCAACGCGCGCCTTTCCCCGCGGATCCGTCGACGTACTACAACCCGCTGCACGCGCCGCTCTACAACGACACCGTCGGCGGCAAGGAGACGCGCCGGTTCGACGATGGCACGCTGCAGATCGACCACGCGTTCTCCTGGGGCGACCTCGTGTCGACCACTGCCTGGCGCGGCTTCGACACGTTCAACAAGGGTGACTACGACGGCACCAACCACATCGTGACTTACCTCGATACTGCCAACATCGAGCACAACAACAGCTGGTACCAGGAGTTCAAGCTCTCCGGCAATACGGACCTGATGGACTGGGTCGGGGGCGTGAGCTACTACCAGGAGCAGGCGCGCCAGACCAGCCAGACCAATGTCTTCACGGACAGCCTCGATACGCTGGCGCAGAACGTCATGGGCGTAGGCACGCCGCTCACCGACATCGGCAATGCGATCACGGCGATGGGGCTGCCGGTATCGCTGCTGGGCGATCCGTGGCACGAGGGCATCAGCAATGACGGCAACTTCAAGGCCTATGCCGCGTTCGGCGACGTGATCTGGCACATCTCCGACCGCTTCGACCTGACCACCGGCCTGCGCTACACGCGCGACAAGAAGGATTTCAGCTGGTACACCATGCCGCGCAGCGCGCCGCAGTTCGATGCGACGATCGCCGGCCTGCAGGGCCTTGGCATCGTCGACATGCTGCCGCCGGAAGCGCAGATGGCGCTGGCCGCGTTCGGCGGCAACGTGATCTTCCCCAACGCCGTGGGCGAGCACATCAAGGCGAGCAACACGTGGAACAACGTGAGCCCGCGCGTGGTGGCCAGCTACAAGTTCACGCCTGACGTGATGGGCTACTTCTCCGTTACCAAGGGCTACAAGGCGGGCGGCTACAACAGCGTGCAGGTGGGTTCGGAGTTCGCGCCGGAAAAGGTGATCAACTACGAAGCGGGCATCAAGACGCTGTTCCCCGAGCACAACCTGCTGCTCAACGCCTCGACGTATTACTACCGCTACGACAACAAGCAATCGCTGCAGCTCGATCCGAACTACAGCGGCTCGGGCGTGCCGATCTACATCGTCAACAGCACCGACCAGGAGGCCAAGGGCCTGGAGCTTGAAGCGCAGTGGCAGCCGGTCGACAGCCTGCGCCTCAGCTTCATGGGCGCGTATATCGACTCGACCTATCGCAAGGGCGTCGCGCCGGACGGCATCGTGCTCACCGGCCAGCCCACCGGCACGCCGAAGTTCTCCGGCACGGCATCGCTGGCCTACACTTGGCATCAGGTGTTCAACGGCGACCTGGAGTTCGACGTGGCGCAGGCCTACCGTGGCAAGTCGCGCTGCAACAACGACTCGGAGTTCCAGGGCGAGTGCGTGATCAGCCCGAGCTTCAAGGTCGGCACCAGCCAGCAGCGGACCGATGCGCGCCTTGACTGGCACGCGCCGGGCGACCGCTGGGGCGTCGCGCTGTATGGCACCAATGTCTTCAACAAGCGTTACGTGACCGGCGTGAACAACATCACCACCACCGTGTTCGGCACACCGTTCGCGTCCATCTCTCCGCCCCGCATGTGGGGCCTCGAACTGCGCGCGAAGTTCTGACCATGAAAGAGCCCAGCCCCTCCCTGCACGCCACGCTGTTGCGGTTGCGCGAAGCGCAGGCGCGCGATCCCATGCCCAGCTGGGATACGCGCGCCACGCGCCTTCGTTCACTGGAAAAGCTGCTGACGGAACAGCGAGGGGCTTTCGCCGAGGCGATCAACGCCGACTTCGGCCATCGCCCGGTGGAGGAAACCGAGCTGCTGGAGCTCTATCCCAGCATCTCGAACCTGCGTCACTCGCTGAAGCATGGCAAGCGCTGGATGCGCGCCAAGCGTGGCCTCGCCAACCTGGTGTTCCTGCCGGCGCGCACCACGCTCATGCCGCAACCGCGCGGCGTGGTGGGCATCATCGTGCCGTGGAACTATCCGCTGTTCCTCGCCGTGGGCCCGTTGATCGACGCACTCACCGCGGGCAACCGCGTGATGCTCAAGATGAGCGAATACACGCCGCGCTTCTCGGCGCTGTTCGCCGAACAGGTATCGCGTTACTTCACGGCCGACGAGGTGGTGGTGGTCACCGGCGACGCCGAGGTCGCGCAGGCGTTCTCCGCCTTGCCGTTCGACCACTTGCTGTTCACGGGCTCCACCGCCGTAGGTCATCACGTCATGCGCGCCGCGGCCGCGAACCTGACGCCCGTAACGCTGGAACTGGGCGGCAAGTCGCCCGCGATTGTCGGTCCGGGCGCGCGCCTGGACCATGCGGCCGAACGCATCGTGCTGGGCAAACTGGTCAACGCAGGACAGACGTGCATCGCGCCGGACTACGTGCTGGTTCCGCGCGGGCGCATGGCCGAGTTCATCGATACCGCGCGCGCCACGGCATCACGCCTGTATCCCTCGCTGGGCAAGCAGGAGCAATACGCTTCGGTCATTTCCGACCGTCAATACGAGCGTCTGGCCAGGCTGCGTGACGGTGCGCTTGCCGCCGGCGCGAACATCGTGCCGCTGAGCGAAGCGCAGGACATCCCGGCAAAGCGCCTGCTCGCGCCCGTCATGCTGACCGGCGTGAACGACGACATGGCGGTGATGCAGGAAGAGATCTTCGGCCCGCTGCTGCCCGTGCTGCCCTACGACTCGCTGGACGAAGCGATCGGCTACGTCGCCGCTCATCCGCAGCCGCTTGCGCTCTATCTGTTCGAACAGGATGGTGCCGCGATCGATCGCGTGCTGTCGCGCACGCATGCCGGCGGCGTCACGGTCAACGACACGCTGTACCACATCGCCCAGCACGGCCTGCCATTCGGCGGCGTGGGGCCATCGGGTATCGGCGGCTATCACGGCGAGGCGGGCTTCCGCACCTTTTCGCACATGAAGCCGGTGTTCCATCAATCGCGCATCAACGGCGCCGGCATGCTCAACCCGCCTTACGGCGCGCAGTTCAAGCGGATGTTGAAGCTGCTGATGCGGCTGGGTTGAGGCAAGCAGTGCCTCTTATGTAGGAGCGCACCCAGTGCGCGACCGCAGAGCAACGGCGTCACCGCTCCGTAGGCTTTTCGCGCACTGGGTGCGCTCCTACAAAAGAAGACGGGCAAGAAAAAAGCCACCCCTCGCGGGGTGGCTTTCGTTCTTCTACGTCGCTCGCGCGATCAGAACTTGTACTGCGCCGACAGGCTCAGCAGGTTGCCGTAGTCGTCCGAGCTGCCGGTGATCACGTCGCCGGTCGAGCTCGCCACGTTCATGCGCGCGCTGTTCACGAAGATGTGCGCGTACGACGCGTTGATCACGAAATGCTCGCTGGCCTTGTAGCCCACGCCAAAGCTCACCAGCTGGCGGGTGCCGTCAGGCACGCGCGGGTCGCGGGTGGAGGTCTGGGTCGGCGTGGTGTCGAGCGCGAGACCGCCGCGCAGGGTCAGCTTGTCGTTGACGTAATAGTCGCCACCGATGGAGACGTACCAGCTGTTCTTCCAGTTGAACGCTTCGGTGGTGGTCGGCTGGGCCGGGTTGGCGTAGTACACGTTCAAGTTCTTGAACACGTCCCACTTGGTCCAGGCTGCATCGATACCCAGGCCGAACTTCTCTTCCTGGTGCCAGTAGCTGGCCGTGGCCACCGCCGGGGTGGTGAACGGCGCGGTGCCGTCGGTATGCGTGAACGGCACGCCGCCCGCACCGGCCAGCAGCGCGGCCACGGTCGGGTTGGACAGCAGGGCCTGCACGTTGGCCGGCACGGTGAAGTTGGCGGTGCCTTCCAGCGTGTGCGCGATCTTCGAGCGGTAGCTCAGCGCGAACTTGTCCTTCGGCGAGAGCTTCCAGAATGCGCCGACCTGCCAGCCATAGGCCCAGTCGTCACCCTTGATGCGGGCGAGGCCGTCCGAGCCCGGCGGCACGATCGTGTTGACCTGGCCAGCAAGCTGCGCACCGGCGGCCGGCGGAATCGCGCCAGCGCCAACCGCCTGCTGCACCAGGCCCAGGCCCACGGCGTTGTAGTTGATGGCGGACGTCAGCTCGGCCGAGGTCTTCTGCGCAATGCCGCTGACGCCCAGCGAGAAGGTGTCGGTGACGTCGTAGGACAGCGACAGCGTGCCGTCCAGCGATTCGAACTTGGACTTGATGGCGTTGTAGCGGCCCTTCCAGTTCGAGTCGTACTCGGTCTGGAAGCCGAACGGCACGGTGAAGCCCGCACCGAAGTGCCACTTGTCGGCGAACTGGGTGGCGAAGAACAGCGCCGGCACCGGCATGGTGGTGCCCGCATCGCCACCGTTGCCGCCGCTGATCGGGCGACCCAGTGCGTCATGGGCGGTACCGCTGAAGGTGGTGCCGAAATTGATCGCGGTGACGTCAGCCTGCAGATAGGTGCCCTGCAGCTCGGTCATGGCGGCCGGGTTGTTCACCACCACCGACACGTCGCCACCCGCGGTGGCCGAACCGGCGTAGGCGCGGCCCATGGCGGCGGCGCTGTTTTCGTGCAGCTGGAACGCGCTCGCCTGGGCGCTCTGCGGCGCAGCAAACGAACCGAGGATCGCCAGACTCAGCGCGGCGAGCGCGAGCGGACGGCCCGTACGGGAAAAGGGGCGGAAAGACATCTGCATCTGCGTGCTCCTGCTTATCGTTGGTCTGCTCGGTGTGTAACAGGGACTTGACGAGCGCGCTTGATTTTCATACGCGCGTTTGACACCCCAGGGCGAGACTGTGCCCACTCGCTGCGGGGCTTGCAAGTGCGGCCGCAGCAAAAATTTCACATCTCGCCGCCCGGTTCCATGACGATCGTCGATAAATGGCGAAGATGAGACCCACTTGCGAACCGGGACTCGTCGGTGTCGGGCTGGTAACCTTGTCTACCCGCGCCGTGCCCGTGCGCCCTCCTCTTCCGAAGCAACCGACGGGGTGTCGCTATGCACTGTTACGTTTATGCAAGCCAGCGCAAGCCCGACAGCTACCTGTGGCTGCGCGAACGCGACGATTTCGCCTGCATCCCCGCCCCGTTGGCGCTGATGCTCGGCGACCTGCGGCTGGCGCTCGAAGTGGAACTGACCGGGCAGCGCAAGCTGCCGCACGAAGACCCGCAGGTGGTGCTCGACCATCTCGAAGGACAGGGCTGGCACCTGCAGCTGCCGCCGCAGGAGACCTTGGCCTCGGCCAACCATCCTGAGTACAAGAGCAAGCCGCACGGCGACCAATGATGTTCCCGCGGGGCCGCGGTTAACACGGGATTACCGTCTGGCGCCATCACGATTCCTATACTTCGCGCCATGGCCTATTCAAAAACGCGTCGCCCGCCTCCGTTCCTGCAAGCCCTCGCCTGGTTCATCCCTGGTCTCGTCGCCACGGCGATCGCGGCGCTCGGTGCGCATCCGCTCGCGCTGATCCCCCTGCTGGTCGCCAATGCGCTGACCATGGCGGCGGTGTGCCACGCGATCGGTTTCGATCCGGAACCGCGTTTCGGCCGCACCGTGCTGCGTCGTGGTGCGGCCTACCTCGTGATGTTCACCGGCTACGTGGTGCTGGTGTTCGCGCTGGTGGCCTGGCCGATGCTGCGGCTCAACCAGTCGCCCAGCCTGGGCGCCGCGCTGCTGCTGGCGGGTGCGCTGGTGGTCGCGCTCGCGGCCTTGTGGCGCGTGTGGCCGGCGTTCGGCCTGGTCTACGTATGGGATGACGCCTATCCGGCGCAGAGCGACGGTTCGTGGATCTTCACCGCCACTGCGCGCAGCCTGGCGTTCGGTCGCCATCTTTCCCGCGAAGAACGCTTTTTCACCCATTTCCTGCCGGCGGCCTTTTCACTGCTGGTGCTGGCCTTCATCGGCATCGCGCTGACCGGGCTCTACGGCGTGATGCCATCCGAGCTGCGCACGGCTGCGCTTGTCGTCTATGGCGTGCTGCTGATGCCGCTCGGCTGCCTGGTCATCGCCAACCGCACGCTGCGCGCCCTGCTCTGCGAAAGTCGCCGCCCCAGCCGCCAGCCTGCTGCCGGCGTGGTCGAGCCGGCGCCCGCGCCGAAGCCCAGGCCCGCGCCGCAGCTGAGCGAACAGGAACGCATTGCCGGCACGCCCGAGCAGGCGCAGGCATTGCTCGCGGCCACGCGCGACGGCGACATCGAGCGCGCGCTCGCCCTGGTGGAAGCCGGCGCCGATCCCAATACCGCGCCGGCCCATGGCGATCGTGACCAGCGCCCGGTGCTGATGCTCGCGGCCCTGCTGCCCGACACGCGACTGCTGCGCGCGCTGATCGCCAAGGGCGCCGACGTGAACCGTGCCACCGGCGGCCTCACGCCGCTGCTCGCCGCCACGCGCGACAGCTGGCATGGCCGTGCCGAAGCGGTCATGACCCTGCTCGCCAACGGCGCCAACGCGCTGGCCACCGATGCCGAGGGCAACACGCCGCTGCATGGCGCCGTGCTGAGCGGTGAACCCATCGTGGCGGCGATGCTGCTGGATGCAGGCGCACCGATCAACGCGCTCAACAAGACGCGCCTCAGTCCGCTGACCGTCGCCTGCCGCGCCGCCAACTGGTCCGTGGCGAAGTTCCTGCTGGAGCGCGGCGCCAAGCCCGCGCCGGCTGACGGCGAACCCGCACTGGTGGCCGCTGCGGGCGTCACCGACGACGACGTGGAAGGCATCAAGCTGCTGCTCAAGCATCGCGCCTCGGTGAACGCCGTCGATTCGCGCCACCGCAGCGCGCTGATGGCCGCCTGCTCCGAAGGCCACGAGCAGATCGCACGCGCGTTGCGCGCAGCCGGCGCCGACGTGAACCTGCTCGATCGCCATGGCAGCACGGCGCTGATGGAGGCCGCCCGCGCCGGCGCTGTCGGCATCGTGAAGCTGCTTGCCGAAGCGCAGCCGGACGCGCGCATGCGCGACAGCCACGGCCGCGATGCGCTCACGCTCGCCTGCCAGTCGCCGCGTGCGCATGCCGAGATGGTGCGTGCGCTGCTCGCGCTCGGCGCCGAGCCCAAGACGCCGGGCAGCGACGGCCGCAGCGCCCTCGACCATGCCGCTGCCGCCGGTCGTTGGGATCTGGTGGCGCTGCTCGATCCGGAAACGCCACTGCCGGCCAGCCTCAGCCTCGACGCGCTGCCCGAAGGCGCGGACACGCCGGCCCATCTGCTCGACGCGCTGCGCTTCGGCCACTGGGCCATCGTCTCCACCTTCGCCGTGCGGGTACGCGAGTGGCCGCAGGCGCAACTCGCCCAGCTCTATCTCGACCTCGCCACGCCAGGCCTGGGCGCCGCTCGCCGCTGGTTGCTCGATCACGCACTCGAACCCGAAGCGCGCCTCCAACCGCAGCTGGTGGATGACGCCGACGTCGACGAACCACGCGAAGCGCAGCTGCCGCCGCTGGGTCGTCGCCTGTTCGATGCGCTGCTGCAGCAGTTGCCCGCCGCCACCGAAGCGGTGGAAGACCTGCTGCAGGCCGGCGCCACGCCCGCCGGTGCCGGCCTGCTGACGCAGGCGCTGCTGCGCCTGGAAGACAGCGTGCAAGGTGCCGGGCTGCCGCTGGCGATGCTGGAGCGCGGCGCCGATCCGTTCGGTGCCGACGCGCGCGAGCGCACGCCGGTGCACCTGGCCGCCACGTTCGGCCACCTGCCGCTGCTGCAGACGCTGCTGTCGCGTGGCTGCGATCCCAACACCCGCGACATCAACGGCCGCACGCCGTTGTTCGCCGCGCTCGAACACGGCGAACTCGCGCTACCGCTGGTCCGCGCGCTGGTGGCGCATGGCGCCGATCCGGAGGCAATCGATGCCAACGGCGAGACGCCGCTCGGCCTCGCGCTGGAACACGATGCGGTCGAGCGTTGGTTGAACTGGGGCGAGTGGAAGCGTCCCGCTCGCCCGGTGCGGGCCGACGACCTGCCGCATGCCGCGGCAGCAGGGGCGCTTACCGCGGTGGACCGCCTGCTCGAACTCGGCTTCGCGGTGGATACACGCGATCACCAGGGAGCGACGGCGCTGTTGCATGCCTGCGGCGCGGGACATCGCGACGTCGCGGCACTGCTGCTGGAGAAAGGCGCCGACGCCACGCTCGCCGCCAACAACGGCATCACGCCGCTCGCCGCCGCGGTGAGCGCGCGACGCGAAGCGCTGGTGGCCTTGCTGCTGCAGCACGGCGTGGCCGTCGACCAGCGATTGCCCGGTGATGCCACCGTTCTGATGATCGCCTCCGCCATGGGCTATCCGGAGATCGCCGAGCAGTTGCTCGATGGCGGCGCCGATGTGAACGCGGTGGACGCGCGCGGCCATGCCGCACTGCATGCCGCCGCGCAGTACGGCTTCGACCACAACGACAGCCTGCGTGCGCGTCGCCTGTTCGACGCCTTGCTCAAGCGCGGCGCCGACGTGAGCGTGGCCGACAAGGAAGGCAAGACGCCGTTGCTGCTGTTGCTGGGCGCGCACCTGCGACCGGGCAGCGAATGCGACGCCACGCATATCGGCGCGCTCGTGCCGGTGCTGCTCGACGCGGGCGCATCGCTCGAACACGCCGACCAGCGCGGCGTCACCGCGCTGCATGCATGCGCGATGCATGCACTGCTGGCGCCGGCCCGCGTGCTGTTGGCGCGTGGCGCCGACCGCCAGGCCGCCGACGCCTTCGGTCGTACCGCCGCTGACGTGGCGCGCACCATCGGTTATGTCGATATCGCGCACGAACTGGCGGCACGCAGCACCGGCGCCATACCCAGCGTGCGGCAGATGCTACGGCAACCGGCGCAGCCGGCGGACTGAAACGAAAGGGCCCGCGCAAGCGGGCCTTTTCATGTTCGCACCGCTCAACTGTAGGAGCGCACCCAGTGCGCGATAAGCCTACAGCGCAGTGAAACGATGACGTGGCAAGGGCCGAAGGGCTCTGAACACTGCAGCGCCGCGGTCGCGCACTGGGTGCGCTCCTACATATGCAGTGCAGGACTATTTTGTGCGCGCTCTGTGGGAGCGCACCCTGTGCGCGACGAGCCGACAGAGCGGGGAGGCGATGGCGTGGCGAAGATCCATCGGCTCTGCACACTGCAGCGCCACGGTCGCGCACTGGGTGCGCTCCTACAGGAGGGTGCGTCGCCGGATCAGCGCGTCACGTCCTCATCGTCCGGCGTCACGTCCGTCGGCTTCTCGCGCTCGCGTTCGGCTTCGGGCGAGGCGTCGGCCTGGAACAGCTGGTCGAGGTCGGCCAGTGCTTCGCGCGTGGTCTGCACGATGCGGGCATCGTCGTCGTACACGAGGTACTGGCGCTTGAGCAGTTCGGCGTCCTGGCGGCGGAAACGCTCCACGTGATCGGCGGCCATTTCGGGCGACAGGCCAATGGCCTCCAGCGTCTGCCGCGTCATCTTGAGGCTGGAATACAGGGTCTCGCGCACCGGCATGTCGACGCCCAGGTCCATCAGTCGCCACACATGCTGGCGGTTGCGCGCACGCGCGATGATCTTCAGGTTCGGATAGATGCGGCGCACCACGCGCGCGGTGCGCAGGCTCGCCTCGGCATCGTCCACCGCGAGCACGAACACCTCCGCCTGGTCGGCCTGCGCGGCACGCAGCAGTTCCGGGCGCGCCGGGTCGCCGTAGAAGATGTTGTTCTGCACGCCGAACCGTTGCACCAGATCGATCTGCTCCACCGAATGGTCGAGCGCCACGAACGAGATGCCCTGCGCGCGCAGCACGCGCGCCACGATCTGGCCCATGCGTCCATAGCCAGCGATGATCACGCGCGGCGAGTCGGCGACGATGGTGTCGAATTCGCGCGTCTTCTTGGGCTTGGCGCCCAGCGCGCGGCCAAGCAGCGCCACCAGCAGCGGGGTCAATGCCATCGACAGCGTGATGGCGAGCACCTGCAGGCCATGTTGTTCGCTGGTGATGAGGTCCTGCTCGCGCGCGAGCTTGAGCACGACGAAGGCGAACTCGCCGCCACACGCAAGCAGCACGGCCAGGCGCAGCGCGTCGCGCCGATCCAGCCCGCCCACCACGCGGCCCAGCGGCCACAGCAGGGCGCCCTTGATCAGCAGCAGGCACGCCACCAGCATCAGCACGCGCTGCGGCTGGTCGAACAGCAGCGTGATGTCCATCGACATGCCGACGCTGATGAAGAACAGGCCGAGCAGCAGGCCCTTGAACGGTTCGATGTGCGATTCCAGCTCGTGCCGGTATTCCGAATCGGCCAGCAGTACGCCGGCAAGGAACGCACCCAGCGTGGACGAGAGGCCCACCATTTCCATCAACCATGCCGTGCCCATCACCACCAGCAGCGCCGTGGCGGTGGACACTTCCACGCTGTCGGTGCGGGCGACGAAACGGAATACGGGGCGCAACAGGTAACGGCCGCCCACCATCACCGCAACGATGGCGCCACCGGTGCGCAGCACCGCGTACAGGTCAAAACCATGCTTGCCCGATGCGCTGGCGAGCAGCGGCACCGCGGCAATCAGCGGAATGGCGGCGAGATCCTGGAACAGCAGGATCGCGAACGCCTGGCGCCCGTAGCGCGATCCGGCTTCCTTGCGTTCGGCCAGTATCTGCAGGCCGAACGCCGTCGACGACAAGGCAAGACTGCCACCGACGATGGTGGCTGCATTCACCGTCAAGCCGAACAGGTAATAGGCCGCCGCGCCAATCACCAGGCTGGTCGCCAGCACCTGCAGCAGACCGGTGCCGAACACTTGCTTGCGCATCACCCACAGGCGCTGCGGCGAAAGCTCCAGGCCTATGACGAACAGCATCAACACCACGCCGAATTCGGAGATCGTGCTGACGCCGGCGGTGTCGTTCACCAGCCCCAGCTCCTTCGGGCCGATGACGATGCCGGCCAGCAGATAGCCCAGCACCGAGCCCAGCTTGAAACGCTTGGTGAGCGGCACTGCGATGACGGTCGCCACCAGGAATACCAGCGCCGTCTCCAGAAAATGGTGGCTATCCACTCGCACGCTCCATTCGGGGAACGATCATTATTCCACGCGACCGCTGCCATGGGCCGGTCGACGTCGGCCATCGGCGTCGACGCGCGTCACACCCGTTGCATCAGGCAGCCACCGACAGGCCCTGCCATTGCTGCGCGAGCAGGGTCGCCAGTCGCTGCACCGGCGCTGACGATTCGGCTTCGGCGCGATGCAGGCACAAGCCCAGGCTGCCAAGCGCGGGCAGCGGTGTTTCGTGGGGCGAGAGCGCCTGCACCGTCGTTGGCAGGCCCAGCGGCGTGCGCAGCGATACGCCCAGTCCCGCCGCCACCGCGGCCCAGGTGCCCGCAAGGCTGGCGCTGGTGAACGCAATGCGCCAAGGCACATGGGCGCGATCGAGCGCGGCGGTGGCGGCGCTGCGCATCATGCATGGCGCCTCGAGCATCACCAGCGGCAGCGGCTCATTCGCCGGCCAGGGCATGCCGGCACCCGCGGCCGAAATCCAGCGCAACGGCACTTCGCCCAGGCGGTCGACGTGTGGGCTGAGCACGCCGGCGTCCCATGCAAGCGCCAGATCGAGGCGACCGGAGGTCACCCGCTCCAGCAGCTCCGTGTTGCGCGCGATACGCACCTCCACCCGCACGCGCGGATGAGCGCGCGCGAAGCGGCCCAGCACGTCGGTGAGCAGGCTTTCGCCGAAATCCTCCTGCAGGCCGAGGCGAACCCATCCCTCCAGTTCGGTCCCATGCAGGGCCGCGGCGGCTTCGTCGTTCAATTCAAGCAGGCGACGGGCGTAGGCGAGCATTGTCTCGCCCGCCTCGGTCAGCACCATGCCGCGCCCGGACTTGCGCAGCACGGGCGTGCCCGCCTGCTCCTCCAGCTTCTTCAGCTGGGCGCTGACTGCCGAGGTGGAACGGCCGAGCCGGTCAGACGCCTTGGCGTAGCTGCCCAGCTCGATGCCCGTGACAAACGTGCGCAGCACGTCGAGATCGAAGTTTACGCGTCGCATGGTAACCATCCGGCTTTTTGGGACCATTAGTCCCATATTTTCCGATTTTCAGAATGGTACTGTCCGCCCTAGGCTGGCGATCGTCAACCCACCCGAGGTTCCCCATGACGCCCCCTTCCGACCAGGGCCAACGCAGCGTTGGCGATGTCGCGCCCACCTTGGCCGAACTTACCGACCGCGTACTGTTCGACCGCATCTGGCAGGATCCCTCCCTGTCGCCACGCGATCGCAGCCTCGCCACGGTCTCGGCGCTCATCGCTCTCGGCCGCACCGAGCAGTTACCCTTCCACCTGCAGCATGCGATCGACAACGGCCTGTCGCATGACGAGCTGGCGACGCTGATCACCCATCTCGCGTTCTACGCCGGCTGGCCCGCGGCGGCTTCCGCCGTTCCCCGGCTGCGCGAGCTGGCGAGGAACGCGACGTGATCGCCATGCAATACAGCTTCACCCTGCCGGCCGATTACGACATGGCCATCATCCGGCGACGTATCGCCGAGAAGGGCCCGAGCCTCGACCACTTCGACGGCCTGCACCTGAAGGCGTACCTGCACGCGACGGCCGGCGAACACGCCCGCGACAACCTCTATGCGCCCTTCTATGTCTGGCGGGACAGCGAGGCCATGCAGCGCTTCCTCGGCAGCGCGGGTTTCCAGTCGCTCACGCAGGCCTTCGGCTGGCCATCGATCCGCTGCTGGCAGGTATGGGACGCCTACCTGCCTCCGCATGCGCGGCAGGCACGCTTTGCCTCGCGCGACATTCATCCCATCGTTCCGCATACCGCGCTGGATGCGTTGCGCAACGTTGCGCGCGACGCACTTCAACATGACGTGGAACACCGGGCGCTCGCCGGCGTCACCGCATTCGAACCGACCACCTGGAGCTGGATGAGCTTCCGCCTGTTCGACGAAACGCCATCCTTTGCCGCCGCTAATGCCCGCCAGTGGTATGGCGTCGGCCACGTCTCCCAACCCTGACCCCACGGAGCGCTTCCCATGCCCCTCGTCCGCATTTCCCTTCGCCGCGGCAAGTCCGCCCAGCACATCGCCGCCATTCGCAACGGCATCTATCGCGCGATGACCGAGAGCTTCAACGTACCGCAGAACGATCGCTTCATCCTGGTGCACCAGCACGATGCGGAAGAGTTCGACTACGACCCGAACTATCTCGACATTTCGCGCACCGACAACCTGGTGATCATCCAGGTCGCCTGCAACAACACGCGCACGGTGGCGCAGAAGCAGGCGTTCTACCAACGCACGGCCGAATTGCTCAGCAAGGACCCCGGACTGCGGCCGGAGGACGTGCTCATCAATTTGCTGGAGACGGGGAAGGAGAATTGGTCGTTCGGCAATGGAGTGGCGCAATACGTCTGAGCGCATCCATCGCTGATGCAGGTGCGCGCCCGAAAGGCAAACCCCGGGGCGGATTCGCCTTACCGCGTCGCTGGCTTCTTGCGCACCGGACGCGCTTTGGCGGTAGCCGCCTCTACCAGCAGACGTCGCGGTCCCGCGCCCTCATCGGCCAGCCTGTCGTAGGGATTGCGCAGTCGACAGCGGTCGATGGAGAGACAACCACAGCCAATGCAATCGTCCAGCGTGTCGCGCAGTTTCTTCAGCTGCGCAATGCGCTCGTCGAGATCGGCACGCCATGCGGTGGACAGTCGCGCCCAGTCTTCCCTGCCCGGCGCCGCCGTGACGGGCAAGGTGGCGAGTGCTGCCGCAATGTCCGACAGCGAGATTCCCACGCGCTGCGCCACACGGATGAACGACACGCGGCGCAGCACTGCGCGCGGGTAGCGTCGCTGGTTGCCTGCGGAACGTTCGCTGCGGATCAATCCCTTGGCTTCATAGAAATGCAGCGCCGACACCGTCACACCACTGCGGCGCGCAACGTCACCTACGGTGAGCATCGAAGGCATGCCGACCGGACCTGGCAGCTTGTCCACGGAACCCTCTTGACCTCAAGTTAAGTTGAGGTCGTAGAGTGCCACGAAACGTGCCCACGGAGCTTCCCCCATGTCAGCCCAAGCCATCTACCGCATCGATCGCTTCAACGTGCCCGCACAGGCCCTGCCCGCCTTCATGGAACGCGTGCGCTACACGCAACGCACCCTCAATGAACTGCCCGGCTGCCGTCAGAACCTCGTGCTTGCTCAGCCGGATCTGGCCGGCGAGTACAACGTGATGACCGTGGTGGAATGGAGCGACGAGCAACACGTCGCCGCCGCGAAATCATTCATGCAGAAGCTGTATGAAGAGGAACGTTTCGACCCCGCCGCTTTCATGCATGGCCTGGGCGTAAAGGCGGATTTGGGGGTTTATCGGCAGGCGTGACGCTGCTCGCGGTAGGCAACGCCACCGCGAGCACCCGCCCCTCACCCCAGCCCTCTCCCCGGAGGGGAGAGGGAGATGGCGCGCGGCGCCCATGCACTCTTCGCCATTCACCAAAGCCGCTTTAAGTCCTCTCCGCTACGGCGCGTTGCGGTGTAGCCGCTCCGTTCGAGGTAGTAACGAGCGCATCAATGCTGGCCTCGGTCGCCCGACGCTTCTATTCCACATATCGCTACGAGCCTTGGCTCTGAAGGCCGTTTTCTTTGGGTTACTTTTCTTTTGGGCCAGCAAAAGAAAAGTGACTCGAGCTCCGGCAGGAGATCGAAACGCCCGCCGCGTAGGCGGCATGCTCGCTGAAGCACGGCAACCGAAGGCCAAACCGCCTCACAAAAGCAGCAACCATGCAGACCGGCGCGAAAGACTGTCGCGCACAGGGTGCGCTCCTACAGGTGGGGTGGGAGCGCGAGGCCGCTAACGCCTCGCGCCCAGCGCCACCCTCACTCCCCTCGCAACCAGCGCGCCGCATCCACCGCAAAATACGTGAGGATCGCGTCCGCTCCCGCGCGCTTGAACGCGGTCAACGACTCGAGCACCACGGCCTTCTCGTCGAGCCAGCCATTCTGCGCCGCGGCCTTCAACATCGCGTACTCGCCGCTCACCTGGTACACGAAGGTCGGCATGCCGAAGGCATCCTTCACGCGACGCAGCACGTCGAGATAGGGCATGCCGGGCTTCACCATCACGGCATCGGCACCCTCGTGGATGTCCAACTCGATCTCACGCAGCGCTTCGTCGCTGTTGCCGACGTCCATCTGGTAGGTGTGCTTGTTGCCCTTGCCGAGGTTGCCCGCCGAACCCACCGCGTCGCGGAACGGGCCATAGAACGCCGAGGCGTACTTGGCGGAATAAGCAAGGATGCGCGTGTGGATGTGGCCGGCGTTTTCCAGCGCCTCGCGGATGGCGCCGATGCGGCCGTCCATCATGTCCGACGGCGCCACGAAATCCATGCCGGCCTCGGCCTGCGCCAGCGACATCTTGATCAGCGCCTCGATGGTCGGCTCGTTCATCACGTAGCCGTGCTCATCGATGAGGCCGTCCTGGCCGTGCGTGGTGTACGGATCGAGCGCCACGTCGCCGATCAGGCCGAGGTCCGGATACGTCGCCTTCAACGCGCGGGTGGCGCGCTGCATGAGGCCATCGGGGTTCCACGCCTCGCGCGCATCCTCGGTCTTCACCGATGCGCCCGGCGAGGGAAACAGCGCCAATGCGGGAATGCCGAGCCGCACGCATTCGCCGGCGAGTTTCAGCAATTCGTCGATCGACAGGCGCGACACGCCCGGCATGGACGGCACGGCCTCGCGCTGGCTTTCGCCCTCGATGACAAACGCGACCATGATCAGGTCGGTCGCCAGCAACGTGTGCTCGCGCATCAGTGCGCGGGAGAAGGCATCGCGGCGCATACGACGCATACGGACGGCGGGGAAGCTCATCGGCGAACTCTCAGGCAAGACATCCACCCATTTTAGCGCCTCATCGCCGGTTTGCCCGAGGGCCGCATTGACGCGGTGCATGAGACCCCCGAACCGCATGATGCGTGAACGCACCATTTTGCGAACACCCTGCTGACACGTTCGCCGGTGCAGTCTCCCCCCGACCCTCGAAGGAGCCCAGCCCATGAGCATGTCCACCGCCCGGCACAGCCAATGGCCTCTTGGCAAAGATGCGCAATACGTCGGCCCGCACCAAGGCACGGAACCGATCGATGTCACCGTCGTGATGCGACGACGTGGCGCTCACCCCACGCCCGCTGCGTGGCCACACCGGCCGCCATGCAAGCGTGAGGATTTCGACGCGCAGTGGGGCGCCGATCCGGCGGACGCGGAGAAGCTGCGTGGCTTCGCGCAGCAGCACGGCCTGACCGAAACCGGATGCGAGCTGCATCGTCGCGTCATGCATCTGCGCGGCACGCCGGAACAACTGCAGCAGGCGTTCGGCGTGCAACTGGGCAGCTACCAGATGCCCGATGGTGGCCCGATCAAGCGCGGATGCCACGGCAAACCCACGCTTCCCGGCGACGTTTCACCCGCCGTGGTCGCCGTGCTTGGCCTGGACCAGCGGCCCGTCGCGCGACCGCACTTCCGCCGCCTGGCGGCGGCCGCCGCGGCGACCTCCTATACGCCGCTGCAGGTTGGCGATCTTTACGGTTTTCCCGCCCATACCGATGGCACCGGCCAGACCGTGGCCATCATCGAGCTGGGTGGCGGCTACACCGCCAGCGATTTCAGCCGGTACATGCAATCGCTGGGCATCAGCCAGGTGCCCAAGGTCGACGTGGTCTCCGTGGCGGGCGGCACCAGCCAGCCCGGTGGCGATGCGGATGGCGAAGTGATGCTGGACGTGGAAGTGATCGGAGCGCTCGCGCAGGGCGCGGCCATCGCCATCTACTTCGCACCGAACACCGACCAGGGTTTCTACGAGGCCATTTCGCAGGCGGCGCACGACAGCACGCGCAATCCGTCCGTCATTTCGATCAGCTGGGGCGGCCCTGAGGACAGTTGGGCCGCCACCACGCTCCAGGCCATGGAAAGCGCCCTGCTGGACGCCACGACGCTGGGGGTCACCGTCACCGCCGCCAGCGGCGACAGCGGGTCCACCGATGGCGAGAGCGACGGCCAACAGCATGTGGACTACCCCTCCTCGAGCGCCTACGTGCTCGCCTGTGGCGGCACCAAGCTCACCGGCAGCGGCAGCAAGATTTCCAGTGAAACCGTGTGGAACGAACTGACGAAGAACGAAGGCGCGACCGGTGGCGGCGTCAGTGCGAGCTTCGCGTTGCCCACCTGGCAGTCGTCCGCCAAGGTGCCGGCGGGCGCCAACGGTTTCAGCGGCCGTGGCGTGCCTGACGTGGCGGGCAATGCCGACCCGGAGACGGGCTATCAGGTGCTGGTCGACGGGCAGAGCCAGGTCATCGGTGGCACCAGTGCAGTGGCGCCGCTGTGGGCCGCGCTGATCGCACGCTTCAATCAGCAGCTGGGGCAGAACGTGGGCGATGTGCACGAGGCGCTCTACGGCATCGGCACGAAGGCGTTCCACGACATCACCAAGGGCAACAACGGCGCCTTCAAGGCTGCGAAAGGCTGGGATGCGTGCACCGGATGGGGCAGCCCGAAGGGGCAGACGCTGCTGACGACGTTGGCGTCGTTGAAGGGGAGCGGCAGCGCGAGCTGATCGTTTTTTTGTGGGAGCGCACGCTGTGCGCGACAGCCGAGCGCGGTGGTTGGTCAATGCCCTGCGGTCGCGCACTGGGTGCGCTCCTACAGTGGAAAAATCGCGTTTGTCACATCTCGTCGACCACGGTATTGCGCAGCGTGCCGATGCGTTCGATCGTTACTTCGCACACATCGCCGGCCTTCATGTAGACCGGCGGCTTGCGGCCGTAACCCACGCCCGACGGCGTGCCCATCACCAGCACGTCTCCCGCTTCCAGCGTCATCGCCTCACTGAGCAAGGCGATGGTGCGGGCCACGCCGAACATCGCCCGGATACCGCGCGTCGTCGTCGAAGCGCGCGCAAAAACCATCACCGGTATCCACCGCCAGACCCGCGCGGTCGCCTTGCTGGAAGCGCAGGAATCGCATATCGCCCTCCAGGCACGCGGGTGACCGAGGCGCCCGCCATGATCGGGTCCGACGAGCTTACTACGCGTGCGCGCTGGCCCCGTCAGCGACCGGCGCAGGCCATCGGCGACGTCAACACACCGTTGGGCTCGCACGCGACAGGTTCGGCGCCGGGCTCCGGCATGGGCATGCCTGGCCGGTACGACGCATAGGAAGGGGCCGGCACCGGGTTGGCTGTTCCCGTACGCATCGCTGCCAGGGAAAACGCCGCCTTGGCCGCAAACCCAAGCGCGGTTGCCGATGCCTGCTCGGCAGGCGTAAGCCCATGAGGAAAGGCCGGTACAGGGCCATGTGGCATGGCCGGCGGCGGCTCGTTCGCCAGGGCAACGCTTCCGGCGAGCGGCTCGCGGTAACCCGCGCTGGACGGGTGGTCGTGCATCGCCGGCACTGGCGAATGCCCCATCGGCAGGCTTCCCTGCTGCGCGAACACGGGCGACGCCGCCAGACACGCCGCTCCAAGGAAAAACGCCAGGCTGCGCATCATCTATCGCGTCTCCTCTTCATCCGTGGCAGGGAACCGATCCTGGCCGCGACTGTATCCGGTCGACCGCGTGCGCTCCACCGGGGTCGCGAGCCAGACCCTGCGATTCGTTCATGCCGCTGGCGGCCTGCGGAGCGCCGCCCTTATGCTGCGGCCGTCGGCTGACCTCGCCGCCGTCCCAGTCATTCGCGATCATGGAGCACAAGGCAGTGAACACCCCCTCCTCGACCGGCAGCCTCGCCTGCGTGGGCATCGGCATCACCCTGGGATCCCACATCAGCGCGCTGGCGCGCAGCCACATCGAGAAGTCCGACGTGGTGTTCACGGCCGTGTCCGACGGCATCGTCGAGCTGTGGCTCAAGGAAATGAACCCCGACGTGCGCAGCCTCCAGCCTCTCTATGCCGAGGGCAAACCGCGCCCGCAGACCTACCGCGAAATGGTGGAAGTCATGATGGCCGAGGTGCGCGCGGGCAAGCGCGTCTGCGGCGTGTTCTATGGCCATCCGGGCGTATTCGCGTGGGCGCCGCACCGGGCGATCAAGGTGGCGCGCGAAGAAGGCTACCCCGCGCACATGGAACCGGGCATTTCCTCCGAGGACTGCCTGTACGCGGATCTCGGCGTCGATCCCGGCAGGGTCGGCTGCCAGCATTTCGACACCACCCAGTTCATGCTGTTCCGCCGAAACGTCGACCCGAGTGCTTGGTTGATCCTGTGGCAGGTGGGACTGGCGGGCGAACAGACAGGGCGCCGGTTTGCCACGGGGCCGGCCTATCGCCAGGTCCTGGTGGATGTCTTGCTACGCCATTACCCCGCCGACCACGAAGTGACGGTCTACCGTGCCGCCACCTTGCCGCTGCAAGCTCCGCGTATGGAGCAGCTGCCGATTTCGGGCTTGCCTGATATCGATCTCAGCATGTCAGATACCCTCGCGGTGCCGCCTTGCCGTGAGCTGGAGGTCGATGACGACATCCGGAATCGATTGACGGCGCTGGACGAAGCTATCGTGGCCGGCTAGCCGACCGCCATCGGCGACAGGTGTCATCTAGACATTTTTGCCTTAAAACAGAGCTATGATCGCTTTCTCCCAGTACTCCCCGGGGAGAGGGGAACGGCAAGTCGGAGGGGGGTGCGTCGCACTACACGACCATCAGGGGAAATCAAAGCCATGTCGAGCGTCATCGAGTTCTTGGAACGCCTGGGTACGGACGCGCTGCTGCGCCACGCGTCGCAGGAAGATATCGCCGTAGCACTGGAAGAGTCGCGGGTCGACGCCGATGTCGGCGCCGCCATCATCGCGCGCAGCACGTCTGAGCTTTACGCGTTGCTGGGCCAGCGTCCGATGTTCCATGTGCAGAACAATCCGGGCCGCGAAGAGGAAGAGGAAGAAGAAGAAGGCGAGGAAGACGAGGAAGCACCGTCGCAGCGCAAGCTGGCGGGGCTGCCTTCCGCACGACGCACCGCGGTCGCGCAGGGTTAACTCTTCCCGTGCCTCGGCAAGGCCAAACATGCCGTTGGACAGCCGTGGCAATGCTGCTGCTTGGCATGGTCGTGGGCGTGGCGAATGCCACGCCTGCGACGGACGTCCCCGATCAACAGCTGAAGCGCGCCGACGCGATCAAGACCGCCGACCATGGCGCGTTCCTGAAAATCCTCCAGCAACTTGACCAGAATGCCGCCGACCTGCCCATCGACGAGCAGTGGAAGCTGCGCTATCTCAATGCGTGGCAATTCGCCTTCGATGGCAACTATCCGCGAGCGACCTCTTCGCTGCGCACCATCGTCGAGCAGGCACCCGACAAGGCGCTTCGCCTGCGCGCGATCGGCACGCTGATCAATATCCTCGGCTTCGGCCACCGCTATGAAGAAGCCTTTATCCAGCTGAATCAGCTGTCGGAGCTGCTGCCGCAGATCACCGACAAGGAAGCGCGCTACGCAGCCATGGCGGATGTGGCGCAGTTTCTCATCATCGCCCGGCAGTACGAACAGGCGGTGGAATACGCCGACCAGATGATGAAGAGCGTGCCCGAAGGCATGAACGAATGTCGGGCCGTGTATTTCAAGCTTCATGCACTTTTCCACGGCAAGATGGTGCGGCTTTCGCAGGGCCAGCTGCAGGAAGGTGTCGATCTATGCATGAGCGCCAACGAATCGCTGTTGGCCAATGCCATGCGCACGGACATGGCTACGCTTGAGATTGAGCAGGGACGCCCGGCCGAGGCGGTACGCCTGCTGGAAGAGCATTACGCCGAAGTGCAGGGGTACGAGTACCCCGCGTTGATGCAGTACTTCAACGTGCTGCTCGCCAAGGGGTATTACCGCCTGGGCGATCTGGCGAAGTCCCGTCGATATGCGCTTGCCACCATCGCCAGCGCCGTGGAAAACGAGATCAGCGAACCGTTGGGACAAGCGTACGACCTGCTCTATCGCATCGAGAGCCAGCAAGGTCACGCGACGGAAGCACTCGCGTATCACGAGAAGTACATGGCGGCGGACAAGGGTTACCTTACCGACGTCAGCGCGGGTGCGCTGGCCTACCAGGCCGTCAAACAGCAGGTGCAGACCAAGAAGAACGAGGTCGACACGCTCAACCGCCAAAACCAGATCCTGCAGTTGCAGCGCGAGCTCGACCACAAGGCGATGGAAACCAGCCGCCTGTACATCGCGCTGCTGCTGACCGTACTCGTTTCGGCCGGTTTCTGGCTGCTGCGCACCAAGCGCTCGCAATTGCGCTTCAAGCGACTGGCCACGCAGGACAGCCTCACGCATATCTGCAGTCGCCAGCATTTCGTCGACGAGGCGGAGCAGGTGCTGCGGCAGGCGGCGCGTACGACGCGCAGCGTCTCTCTGGTGTTGATGGATCTGGATCATTTCAAGCTGGTCAACGATACGCATGGACACGTCATCGGCGACCTGGTGCTCAAGCGCGCCGTGGCGGCGTGCCAGCAGCACCTGCGGCGCAACGAGCTGTTCGGGCGCCTGGGCGGCGAGGAGTTCGCCATCCTGTTCCCCGAGTCCACGGCCGCGCAGGCGCAGGAGCGTTCGGAGCGGATCCGCCAGGCCATCGCCGCCACGCCGCTGTGGGGCGAGACGCGGCACGTGGTGATTTCGGCCAGCTTCGGCGTGGCCTGCACCGACCGCAGCGGATACGAGCTGCGCCAGCTGATGATCGATGCCGACAACGCGCTCTATCGCGCCAAGCGCGACGGACGCAACCGCGTGATCTACGGCGACGACATGGACGCCGCCGAGCTCGAAGCAAACGCGCTGCGCGAAGCCGCGCCCCGCGAACGCCTGGCTGATCTGCCGCACTGATCGAGCAGGTTTTCCTGCTTGCCGTTGCCGTGCCGCCGTTGACTCTTGTGCGGTCGGATCCGCGCCTTACTCGGCGGGCGGTGGGGCCAGTCGATCAAGCAGCGCCGCGTTGGCCTCGACCACCGGCGAAGGCATCAAGCCCACCCAGCCGTTGGCGAGCCTGACGGCGTTCTGCGTTCCTTCCGGCGCTGATCCGCGACCGGCATACGCCAGCAGGATGCCGTCGGGGTGCGCCTTGGCCCAGGCAGAGGGCTGGGTCGCCTCCGGTAACGGCGCGGGCAGCTGCGCGAGGAAGGTGATGACGCCCGGATCGTTGGGTATGCGCGCCACCGGCACGCCTTGCGCCTGCAGTTCGACCACGCGGCGCGCGACCTCTCGCGCATCCAGGGCCCCCAGCGCCTGCAGCCTCACCAGTGGCAGCAAGGCCATCGCCAGCAGCAAGGCCGCCAACGACGCGCGCTGCTCGGCGCGCAGGCCGCGGCTGGTCACGAGGAAAACGATGACCGCGAGCAGCAGGCCCGCGGCCAGCAGGTAGAGCCACACCACCGTGTGTCGCTGCAGGATGCCACGGCCGATGGGTTCGGGGCCAAACATCGCCCACGCCAGCACGCCCGCGACCAAGGCGATCATGATGCCCATGCGTCGGATATCCAGCAGGCCCGGCTCGCTTCTCAGCCAGGCGCCCAGCAGGATGGCCGTGCCCGGCATCAGCGGCAGCAGGTAATGCAGCTGCTTGCCGCTCACCACGCAGAACGCGAGCAACGCCGGTACACAAGCGCATGCGCCGAAGCGCGCGGCGCGCGAGAGCCGTGCGCCGCGCATCGCGTTCGGCAAGCGGCGCCAACGCAGCAGCACGGGCCATGGCAGCAACAGCACGGGCACCCATGGCAGGTACCACCAGACCGGGCGGTTGTGCGCAAAGCTCTGCACTACCCGACCCGCGGTCTGCCGCAGCAGCAGGTTATTGGCATCCGCGGCGCTGAGATGATGGACCGCGGCCCACGCCCAACCGAGCACCGGCAGCGCGCCCAGCACGGCCGTAAGCAACATCGCCAGCACGCGGCGCCATGAAGCGCGCTGCCCTTGAGCTGACCACCATGGCGCCAGGATGATGGGGCCGGCCAGGTGCAGCAGCATCACCGGACCCTTCGCGAGCAGGCCAAGCGCGCTTGCCGCGAACAGCAGCCACAACGCGGCCGGCCGCCCTTCGCTCACGTAATCCGCGATCGCCACGAAGCCGAGCAGCACGCACAGGCACAGCAACACGTCGAACATCACCACGCCGGAGAACAGCACCAGGAAAATCATGCCCAGCAGCATCCAGGGCGCTTGTCCGTTGTCTGCGGGGGAAAGCCGCTTTTCCAGCCGCTGGCACAAAGCCACGCAGCCGAGGCCGCACAACGCCACCAGCGCGCGCGAGGACCACAGCGAAACGCCCAGCACGCTCCAGGCGAGGTTCAACAGCCAGAACAGCAGCGGCGGCTTGTCGAAGTAAGGCGTGCCGTTGAGATGCAGCGTGATCCAGCTGCCGGTCTGGCGCATCTCCCACGCGATGCTCAGGTAACGCGTTTCATCGATGGGCACCGGCGGCAGCACGACGAGCAGCGGCAGCAGCGCGAGCAGCCACAGCGCCGGCGGAATCTGCAGCTGACCGTCACGACGAAACCGGAAGTCCATGTCGTCCATCTTGCGTGGCGTTGCTTACGGGATTCTTAGGTTCACGCGTCATGCCCGCCGCCTCGCGCCGTCGACCGATGAAGGCCACGCGAAGCGACGGCGACGTGCCCTTACTGAAACCCCTTTGTCACACGCCCATCATCAGGTTGGTGTGAACGGCGCGAGGCAAGTCCGATCAGGGTGGGCAGCACCAGCAGCACCAAGGGGTATTGCAGCGTGAGGCCCGCGATGATGGCGATGGCGAGCGGCTGCTGGATGCCAGCGCCCGCGCCCAGTGCGAGCGCCAGCGGCAGCAAGGTGAGAATCGCCGCCAGCGTGGTCATGGTGATCGGGCGCAGGCGATCGCGGCTCGCCGTGCGCAAGGCCTGGTGCAAGGGCATGGTGCGAGCGAGCGTCACGTATTCGGACACGAAGAAGATGGCCATCTCGGTGCCCATGCCGATGATCATGGTCATGCCCATCATCGCGGTGATGTTGAGGTCGACGCCGCACAGCCACAGCGCGATGAACACCGCCGTGGCCGAGAACAGCGAGCACGCCATCACGATGACCGCCAGCCCCGGCCGTCCATACAGGAACAGGAGAAGTACGAATTCGGCCACCAACGCCAGCAGGAACACCTTGGTGAGCCCGACGAACGCGATCTGCTGTTGCTGGTAGAGCCCGCCGAGTTCGTAGCGCATGTCCGCATCCAGCATGCCGGGACGAGCCAGCAGCTTCTTCACGTCGGCGACGGCCGCGCCCATGCCGCGGCCTTCGATGCGCGCGGTGACGGCCACCATCTGCTGCAGGTTCTCGCGCGAGATCTGGGGCTGGCCGTTCTCAGTGGTGATCGTGGCGACGCGGCTGAGCGGAAACACATGGCCGTCCGGCGCACGGATCGGCAAGGCGAGCAATTGCGGCAGGCGCCACTGCATGGCATCAGGCATGCGCACGCGCACGCCCACGCTCTTGGTCGCCTGCGGCAGCTGCGTCGCGACGACGCCGGCGAGCGCGTTGTTCACCGCCTGCGTGATGGCGCCCACCGTCATGCCTTCGACGGTGGCCTTGTCCGCATCGACCTGCACGTTCAACGCATCGCCGGCCAGTTGCACGCCGTCCTTGATTTCCACCACGCCGGGAATGTCGGCCAGCGCCTTGGCAATCTTCTGCGCCTGCGGCACGAGCTGCGTGGGATCGACCGCGTACAGCTTGATCTCGATCGGCTGCGGCACCGCGGTGAGATCGCCGATGAGGTCTTCCATCAACTGCGCCAGCTCCACCTGCACGCCGGGGACTTCGCTCTCCACATGCTGGCGCACGTCGCTCATCACGTCCTCGGTGGCACGCGCATGATCGGGCTTGAGCCGCACGAAGAAATCGCCGTGGTAGGACTGCCCCAGGTCACCGCCGAGGCCAGTGCCCAGGCGGCGCGAGAACGTGTCCACTTCCGGCATGCTGCGCAGGATGCCTTCGACCTGGCCGATCTGCCGCGCGGTTTCAGGCAGCGAGGTGCCGGGCTTGGTGTAGTAGTCCATCACGAAGCCGCTTTCGTCGACGGCGGGCATGAAGCCGGTGGTCACGTGCGTGTAGGCGATGGCGCCGATCACCAGCAACGGGGTGACGATCAGCAACAGCCATGCGGGCCGACGCGACAGCCCGTCATACAGCCGGCCGTGCCAGCGCGACAGCCACTGGTCGTGCGTGAAGCCCGGATCGTGCCAGCGCTTGAAATCCACCAGCCAACGCAGCAGCGGCGGCACCACCCACGCGCTGGCTAGCCAGGACACGGTGAGTGCGGCGGCCATGGTGAGCGACAACGCCTTGGAGAACGATCCGGTCACGCCGCTCAACAGGCCCAGCGGAATGAACACGATCAGCGTGGCCAGGCTCGATCCGGTGAGCGGTGCGAGAAATTCGCGCGCCGCCGGCAGCACCGCTTCCTCGCCACCGCCTTCGGCGGCGCCGGCGCGACGGGCCACGTGCTCCACCATCACGATCACGTCGTCGATCACCAGACCCACGGCGGCGGCGATGCCGCCGAGCGTCATGATGTTGAAGCTCATGCCGAACACTTGCAGCAGCAGCACGGTGACCGCGAGCGTCAGCGGCACCACCACCATCGCGATCAGCGTGACGCGCAGGTTGCGCAGGAACAGCAGCAGCACCGCGGCAGCCAGCAGCAGGCCGATCAGCACGGCGTCGCGCACGCTGTGCGCGGACTCCACCACCAGCTCGCTCTGGTCGTACCAGTTCTTCAGCCTGACGCCGGCAGGCAGGCGGAACGCCGCCAGCTTTTGCCGCACCGCGGCGGCGATCTGCACGGCATTGCCATCCGGCTGCTCGTAGACGTTGAACAGCACGGCGGGCTTGCCGTCCTCGCTTACCTTGACCCATTGCGGCACGTAGCCCGCATGGATATCGGCGACATCGCCAAGGCGCACCCAGCCGTGCGGATCGTTCTTCACCACGATCTTGCGCAGCGCCTCGATGTGCTGCAGCGAATGATCGGCCACCACCAGGTACAACTGGTTGCGATCCTGCAGGCGCCCCACGGCTTCGAGCTGGTTGGCACCGGACAGCGCCGACACCAGGTCATCCAGACCGAGGCCGTATTGCGCGAGCTTGCGCGGATCGGCATCCACCTGCAGTTCGGCGGTCTCGCCGCCCTGCACGTCCACACGCGCCAGTCCATCGACCGACGCCAGCAGCGGCACGATCTGGTATTGCGCAAGATCGCGCAGGGCCACCGGCGACAGGCTGTCCGACTGCAGCGCATACGAGATGATCGGGAACACCGTGGGATCCATGCGCCGCACGTTGTACGTGGCGCCGGGCGGCAGGCTGGGCAGCACGCGTGCGATGGCCGCATCGACCTGCAGGGTGGAGGCGATCATGTCGCGCCCCCAACCGAAATCGACCGAGATCTGTGCCGAACCGCGCGTCGTATCCGAACGCACATTGGCCACGCCGGGCACGGTACGGATGGCTTCCTCGACGGGGCGCGTCAGCAGCAGCGCCGTCTGGTCCGCCGGACGATCGCCGGCATCCAGGTCGACCACCACGCGTGGAAACGACACCTGCGGGAACAGCCCCACCGGCAGCGTGAACGAACTCGCCAGACCCGCCAGCGCCAGCGCAAAGGCCACGATGACGATGGCACGCGCGTGCCTGGCCAGGAACGACGGCATGCTCATGGCTTGGCATCCGGCGCCGAGGTGCGCACGGCCATGCCGTCATCGAGTTGGGTGGCGCCGGTGGTCACCAGCGGCCGATGCGCATCGAGCGCGCCGCTGACCACGCTCACGCTGTCCGATTCGCCGAGCACCTTCACCGGCACGCGCACGGCCTTGCCGTCCGCCACCTGGAAGACCAGGCGTTGGGCATCGTCGCCCTGCAACGCGTCGCGCGGCACCAGCCAGCCCTGCCATTGGCCGACGGTGATGTCCGCGCGGAAGCTTTCGCCGTTCACGGGCTCGCCATCGGGCACCACCTCGACGTCCAGTTGGTGAGTGTGCGGATTCAACGCGCGCGCCACGCGACGCACGGTGCCGTGCATCGGCGCGGAAGCATCCAGCGGCGTCAGCGCGACGGCCGCGCCGGAGGACACGCGTCCCATCGCGTCGCGCTCCATGCCCACGGTCACCACCAGGCCATCGCCGCGTTGCAGGGTAAGCAGCGGCGCACCGGGCTGCAGCTGGTCGCCTTGCGAGGCGTCCACGCTCACCACGGTGCCGTCGAAGGGCGCACTGATGTCCACGGTGGGACTGCGGCCTTGCTGTTGCACCAGGGCGTCGAGATTGGCCTGCGCGTCCTGCAAGGTCTTCTCGGCCTGCTCCTTCTGGTCGCGCGTGGCGAGCTGTTGCGCGAACAGCTCGTCGGTGTGCGCACGTGCGGCGGCCGCCACCTTCTGCGCGGATAGCGCCTGCTGGTAGGCCGCGATGGAGGAAGGCGCGAGCGCGAACGTGAGCAGGCGCTGTCCGCGCTTCACCGGCAAACCGGCCGTCACGTTCCACTGCGCGACGTGACCGGCGGCCTGCACGTTCATCACGTGCGACGCGTCTGCCGCGGGGCCGGCGGTGCCATAGGCCACCACCTGTTCGGGCAGGCTGCCCTGGCGCACCGGCACGGTGGTCACCGCGGCGCTCACGGCGGCTTCTTCCGGCGCTTCGCCACCGGAGCACGCGGCCAGCATCATTGCGGCAAGCGCGGGTATGAGCCATGGCTGACGGAACATCATGGTGCGATCACATCCTGTTCGAGTGAGGTCGGCATGCCCCGACCGACAAGCAATTCCACCGCGGCCTGCTGTTCGAGCATGGCCTGGTCGGTCGCCACCAGCGCCGCCTGGCGGGTAAGCGCCGCGACTTCGAGGTCGACATAGGCACGCATGTCCACCAGGCCGTCCTGCCATGCACGCATGGCCTGGGCCGCGGCGCGCGTGGCGTCGTCCTGCGCGGGCAGCAGTGCCTGGCGTTGTCGCTGCAGCTGCGCGTACTGATCGAGCAGCGCATCCACCTCGTCGCGCGAGGTCGCCATGCGCACCGTGTATTCCTGGTGCAACTGCTCGCGCGTGGCCTTGGCGATCGCCACGTTGCCCTGGTTGCGATCGAAGATCGGCAGCGCGAACGACACCGCCGGGCCGCCGTTGCGCACGCGGCTGTTGTCCTGCGAAGCGTCGTAACCGATGGAAAGCGGCGGGAACTGCGCGAGCACGGCGGCGCGCAGCGTCGCCTCCTGCGCCCGATAACCCAGCTGCAGCGCAACCAGATCGGGCCGGCGGCGGCTGATGCCCTCGGCCTGCTCGCGGATCGACGCGGCATCGAGATCCGACGGAGCGAGCGGCGTGGCAAGCGGCACGGCGACGCCGGGCTTCAGGCCCAGCAGCGCGGCGAGTTGCTGCTGCTGGTCGAGCTGGCGGCGCTGCAGGTCATGCATGGCCGTGCGCGCATCGGCGGCGGCGGAAAGATCCGATGCCACCGTCACGCGATCGACGTTGCCGGCACCGATCGCCTGGGTAATGCGCGATTCGCGCTTCGCCAGCAGGTCCAGCGCCCGTTGCTGCAGATCGAGCTGGCGCTGCCCCTCGACGAGATCGATCACCAGCAAGCGCGCCTTGCCGATCGTCTGCCATTCCTCCCACAGCAGGCTCGCATCCACTTCGTCGGCGGTGGCCCTGGCGGCCTCGCGCCGCGGCTTGAGCGTGATGAGCGAGGTGATGTCCTGGGTGATCGATGCCGTCCACGCGGTGGCGTCGCCGGGGCCCGAGAGCAGGTAGCCGATGCTGCCGCCAATCACGGGATTGGGCAGCACGCTGTCCTGCTGGCGCTGCGCCTGCGCCGCCTGGTGACGTGCGCGCGCACTCCTGAGATCGGGATTGTTGAGCAGCACCAGGCGCTCGACTGCATCCGCACTGAGCGGTGCCATCGTCGCGTCATAGCCGCGTAGCTGCGACAGCGACGATGCCGACGCTGCCTGCTCCGGCAGTGGATGGGCGTGATAGGTGGCGCAGCCGGCCAGGCAGGCACCGGCCGTCACGACCATGGCGCGGCCACAGGCCTTCAGGAGCGCGGGGGGGAATGGCAATCGCACCGGCAGTCCGTACCGTTGGGGAGCACACACCCTAACGTTATTGCCTTAGCTTTCTCTTTGCTGCGTGCCGCAAGGCCTAGGCAGCCCAACGCCTGCCGCCGTTTCGCCGGGCCCGACCCGACAACGTGGCCGAAGAGCAAATTCCTGCGATCGGGCCTTGCCACATGCCAGGTCCGGATGATGAGGTTCAGGCCGCCAGCGGCATCCGCACGCTGACGCGCAAGCCGCGGCCGAATGGGGAATCGAGCAGCTCGATGGAGGCGCCGTGCAACTGCGCCGCGCGCTGCACGATGGAAAGCCCCAGGCCGTAGCCGTCGCCGCGACTGCCGGCTTCGCGATGGAAGCGGGCGAACACGGCAGCTCGACGCTCCGGCGGAATACCCTCGCCATTGTCGATGACGTCGATCACGGCCTTGCCCTGATCGCTCGCCACGGCGAATTGCACCCGGCCGCCGCCGGGTACGTGCCGCAACGCGTTTTCCAGCAGGTTGCGCATGAGCGCGGCGAGCGCGACCTCATGCCCGCGGACGGGCACGGGCCGGTCCGGAAGTTCCACGTCCAGCTCCACGTCGCTTTCGGCAATCAGCGGCGACAATTCCTCGATCACCGTCCTGGCCACCGCGGCCAGGTCGACGGTGCTGCGCTCGCCATCGCGGAAGCTGGCTTCCAGCCTGGCCAGCGACAACAACTGCTCCACGCGCCGGGCCAGCGCCGCGAGGCTTTCTCGTGCACCCGCGAGTGCCACGTCGGCCTCATGCGTGTCGCGCGTCGCTTCGGCGTTTTCGAGATTGATCATGGTCGAGGCCAGCGGCGTGCGCAGTTCGTGCGCCACGTCCGCGCTGAAGCGGCGCTCTCGCTCGAGCGCTTCCTCCAGCCGGGCGAACTGGTCGTTGAGCGCGGCCAGCACGGGTTCGAGTTCGCGCGGCGCATCGGCCACCGTCAAGGTCTCCTGGCTGCCGGGTTTGCGCGACGCCAGCAACGCAGCCAGTGCATCCAGCGGCCGCAGGCCGCGCTTCACCGCCCAGCCCACCAGCAGCGCCAGCAAGGGCAGCGCGATCAACGGCGGCAGCGCGTATTCCATCCACAGTGCGCGCGTGATGTCGCGTCGACTGTCGTAACGCTCGGCGGAGCGGATGATCACGCCTTCGGGCGTCGCCGGCAGCGTGAAGAGACGCCAGCGGTAATGGCCCAGCTGCACGTCTTCATAGCCGACACGGTCCTTGCCGGGCGGCGGCAGGTCGGCGATGTTGCCCGTCACCATCAGCAGGCGACCTTGCATGTCGAACACCTGGAAGCCGACCTCGGATTCGTAGGTCTCTTCGTGCAGCAACAGCTCCTGCCTGGATTTGGCCTCGATCGGCACCACCACGCCGCCCTCGCCCGCCTTGCGCCGGATCGCCTCGAGGCCGACGTTGCCGATCATGGTCTGCAGCGTGCGCGCCGATTGCGCCAGTCGCCCGTCGGACAATTCGTCGACTTCGTGGATGGTGCGCTTGAAGCTCAATACGCCCAGCGGCAGCAGCACCACGGCGATCACGCCCAGGATCAGCCAGCGCAGTCGGGATCGCAGGCTGCCGGGCCTCACTTCGGATCCCGCGGGACCATGTAACCGAAGCCGCGCACGTTGCGGATGGTTTCGAAGCTGAGCTTGCGGCGCAGCGAATGCACCAGCACTTCCAGCGCGTTGTTGCCCACCACGTGATCCAGTCCGTACAGCGAGTTTTCCAGGCTTTCGCGGCGCACCAGCTTGCCGGCGTTCTCCATCAGCGCCTGCAGCAGCGCGAACTCGCGACGCGTGAGGTCCACCGGCGCACCGCGGAACGTCACCTCCGACGTACCCACGTCCAGGCTCAGCGCGCCTACCTCGATGCGGTTCACCGCCAGCCCTCGCATGCGGCGGCTGAGCGAGCGGATGCGTGCGGCCAGCTCATCCACGTGGAAGGGCTTGGTGAGGTAATCGTCGGCGCCCGCGTCCAGGCCGTCCACGCGGGCGGAGACGCCATCACGCGCGGTCATCACCAGCACCGGCGTATCGATGTGCGCGCGGCGCGCTTCCGTCAGCACCTCGATACCGTCCCGCCCTGGCAGGCCCAGGTCCAGCAGGATGAGGTCCGCCGAGCGGTCGCGGATGGCGCTCAACGCGGAGCGCCCGTCGCGCAGCCACGACACGGTGTAACTCAGCCGCTCCAGCGCACGCTGGATGGCGGCCCCGAGCTGCGCGTCGTCTTCGACCAGAAGGATGTGCACGAACCGTTGGCTCCCGTGGCAGCGCCGACGACAGCCATTATGCGGGAGCCGACTTATGAATGACTTAAATGCCGCCCTCCCCGCTCGCGTCGACGGAGAGGACAACGCCGTGCCTCACTCCCTGTCGTAGGCGAACTGGATGCCCGCCGTGCCGCCGGTCTCGATGAACAGGTTGATGAAGGCCGGCACGGTATCCTTGCGCTGCCAGTCGCGCTGCAGCTCGCAGAACAGCTGGGCCACGCTGATCATCTTGCCGCCGGCCTGCTCGATGCGGCGCAGCGCCATCTCGTGCGCCGCGACCGACGTGCCGCCCACGGCATCGGCCACCACGTACACCTCGTAGCCTTCGCGCAAGGCATCGAGGGCGGGGAACGTAAGGCACGCTTCCGTCCACAACGCCGTCATGATGAGCTTCTTGCGTCCCGTGGCCTCGACGGCCTTGCGGAATTCCACGTCTTCCCACGAGTTGATGCTGGTGCGGTCGTAGGTGGGCTGCTTGTCCAGCACCTTGCGCAGCTGCGGGATCGGCGGCTTGTTGAGGCCCGTCTTCACGTTGACGGTGGAATGCACGATCGGCAGGCCGTACGCCACCGCGGCCTTCGCGGTGCCGACGATGTTGTTCACCAGCAGCTGGCGATCCATCGACGCGATGGAATTCACCTGCACGGGCTGGTAGTCGATGATCACGAAGGCCGCGTTCTGCGGCGTGAGCAGTTCGTCCTTGAGCGGATCGCGGATGGGTTCACTGGCCATGGTCATGTCTCCTGGGGTGAAAGAGCGCGCGAGGCGCCGGATGGGTGAGCGCCCGGATCAGGCGCGGTCGGAATCGAGGATCTCGTGTTGCGTGGCGACGTCCTGCGCCTTCAGGTAGCTCTCGATCAGCAGGCGATACGGCGGAAACACCTGCGTATAGGCGTCGGCCCACTGCTGCGCGTCGTCGCGATGCCAGGTCTGCTGCAGTTCGGACAACACGGCGGCCGTGTCGATGGGCACCACGCCGGCCTGCACAACGCGCGCGAGCGTGACCTCCTGCGCCATCTTCGAATAGGTGCCCGACGCATCGATGACGGCGAACACGCGATAGCCCTCATGCACCGCGCTGATGCTGGGAAAGGCCATGCACACACTGGTGATGGTGCCGGCGACGATCAGCGTGCCCTTGCCGGTGGCCTTCACCGCATCGACGAAATCGGGGTTGTCCCACGCGTTGATCTGGCCCTTGCGCGCCACGTATTTCGCGTGCGGCGCCAGCGCGTGGATCTCGGGAATCAGCGGACCGTTCGGACCCTGCGGCACCGAGGCCGTGGTGATCACCGGCATGCCGGTCAGCGTGGCGGCCTTGGCCAGGGCGATGACGTTCGCGCGCAGTGTGGTCATCGGCATGTCTGCCACGGTCTGGAACAGGCCGCTCTGGTGGTCGATCAGCAACATCGCCGTGTCGGCGACGTCGATGGTGGGGATCTTGCCGTTGAAGTTCGCGGGAGCGCTCATGCTGCACCTTCGGGTGTGGAGTGAAGGACAAAGCCCGGCCGTGCCCGGCGACGGTGTCGCCAGCAGAAGCGGCAGGGAGAAAACCGTCGCGCCGGGTCAGTGGGCGCGACGGGCAGAACTCAGGACCCGCCTTGCGGGGGGATGCGGCCGAAGCGGCCGTTGCTGAAATCGTCGATGGCCTGGTGGATCTCGGCGATCGTGTTCATCACGAACGGCCCGCGTCCGACGATCGGCTCGTTCAGCGGCTCACCGCCCAGCACCAGCAAGGTGGCGTTGCTGTTCGCCTCGATCACCACGTCGGTGCCGTCGCGATCGAGCATCACCATCTGCGCGTCCCGCGCCACCTGGCCGCCGTTCACCTGCACGGTGCCGCGCAGCACGATCAATGCCGCGGTCTGGCCGGCCGGCAACGCCAGGCGCGCCTGCCGCCCCGCGTTGAGGCGCACATCCCACACGTTGATCGGGCTGAAGGTCTGGGCCGGGCCGCGATGGCCGTCGTAGTCGCCCGCGATCACGCGTACCCGGCCGGCGCCTTGCGGCAGGTCCACCGAGGGAATCTCGCCGTCGAGCAGAGTCTGGTAACGCGGCGCGTCCATCTTGTGCTTCGCCGGCAGGTTCACCCACAGCTGCACCATCTCCAGCACGCCGCCGGTGCGGGTGAACTCGGCCGAGTGGAATTCCTCGTGCAGGATGCCCGAGCCCGCCGTCATCCACTGCACGTCGCCCGGGCCGATGCGGCCGCCGGCGCCGGTGGAGTCGCGGTGTTCCACCTCGCCCTCGTAGACGATGGTGACCGTCTCGAAGCCGCGGTGCGGATGCTCGCCCACGCCACGCGGACGGTCGCCGGGCTTGAAGTGCAGCGGGCCGGCGTAGTCCAGCAGCAGGAACGGGCTGAGATGCTCGCCGTGGCTGTCGTAGGAAAACAGCGAGCGCACGGGGAAACCGTCGCCCACCCAATGGCCGTGGGGCGCACTGTAAAGGCCAAGCACCTTCTTCATGGAAGTCTCCGGTTTGGGCCGCGCCAGAGGGCGCCGCTCCATTGACAGGGGACGATACGCTTGGAACGATGAGTCCAGTAGACGGCAATTTTCGCTTCCTGCGTTCCATATTTAGAACGATAGGCAGACATCCATGCGCGACCTCAACGACCTGTACTACTTCGCCCAGGTGGTCGAGCACCAGGGATTTGCGCCGGCCGGGCGCGCCCTGCGCATTCCCAAATCCAAGCTCAGCCGGCGGGTGGCGCTGCTGGAAGAGGAGCTGGGCGTACGCCTGATCCAGCGCTCGTCCCGCCGCTTCTCGGTGACCGAGATCGGCCAGGAGTTCTACCGACACTGCCGCGCCATGCTGGTGGAGGCGAATGCGGCAGACGAGGTGATCGCCCTGCGCAGCGCCGAGCCGCAGGGCGTGGTGCGGCTGAGCTGTCCCATCGCGCTGCTGCATGCGCGTGTCGGCGACATGCTGGCCGAATTCATGCGGCGCCATCCCAAGGTGACTCTGCTGCTGGAAAGCACCAACCGGCGCGTGGACGTGATCGCCGAAGGCTTCGACATCGCCATCCGCGCGCGCCCACCGCCGCTGGAAGACAGCGACCTGGTGATGCGCGTGTTTGCCGAACGCAGCTGGCGACTGGTGGCGAGCCCGACGCTCATCGCCGCGTTGGGCCGGCCCACCGTGCCGGCGGACCTCAACCGCTTCCCCACCGTGGACACCGTGCCGCCGGCGGGGCATCACACCTGGGAACTGGACGGCCCCAACGGCGCGCGCGCCACGCTGCACCACACGCCGCGCATGGTCACCGACGATCTCATCGCGCTGCGTGCGGCGGCCGTCCACGGCGTCGCCATCACCCAGCTGCCCAGCATGGTGGTGACCGACCAGCTCAAGACGGGCGAACTGGAGGAACTGCTGCCGGGCTGGTCGCCGAAGCTTGGCATCGTGCACGCGGTGTATCCCTCGCGCCGCGGCATGCTGCCGGCGGTGCGGACCTTGCTCGACTTCCTGGCCGAACGGATGCGCGCGGCGGACGACTAGTGCGCTTCACGTCTCACCGGATGAGACGGCCACCGGCTGCAATGCCGCTCCCTGCCGGATGGAGCGCGCCGATGAATGCCTTGCCCAACCCTCTCGCCCGCCGCGCGGTGCGGCAGGACGGCGCCCTGGCCGCGCCCGTGATCGGTGGCGATGAGCTGGCGGGTCGGCTGGTCAAGCGCTACGGCGATCGCATCACCGGCTCGTTCGTGCAACCCGCGCGCGAAGGCCGCTTCGCGCCGTTGCCCGGCGACATGCCGTCCGCATTGGCGCAGGCGCTACGCTCACGCGGCATCGAACAGCTCTACGACCACCAGGCGCAGGCCTGGAACGCCACCGCGGCCGGCAAGCACGTGGTGATCGCCACGCCCACCGCGTCGGGCAAGTCACTGTGCTACACGCTCCCGGTGATCAGCGCGGCGATCCGCCAGCGCGCCAAGGCGCTGTTCCTGTTTCCCACCAAGGCGCTCGCGCAGGACCAGGTCGCCGAGTTGCTGGAGCTCAACCAGGCCGGCGGGCTGGGCGTGAAAGCCTTCACCTTCGACGGCGATACGCCGGGTGACGCGCGCCAGGCGATCCGCCTGCATGGCGACATCGTGGTGAGCAATCCGGACATGCTGCACCAGGCGATCCTGCCGCATCACACCAAGTGGGCGCAGTTCTTCGAGAACCTGCGCTATATCGTCATCGACGAGGTGCACACCTATCGCGGCGTGTTCGGCTCGCACGTGGCCAACGTGCTGCGCCGCCTGCAGCGCGTGTGCGCGTTCTACGGCGTGTCGCCGCAATTCATCCTGTGCTCGGCCACCATCGGCAATCCCGCCGAGCACGCCAGCGCGCTGATCGAGCAGCCGGTTACCGCCATCACCGAGAGCGGCGCGCCGGTGGGCGAGAAGCACGTACTGCTGTGGAACCCGCCGGTGGTGAACCCCGACCTCGGCCTGCGCGCCTCGGCGCGTTCGCAATCCAACCGCATCGCGCGCACGGCGATCCGCGCGGGCCTGAAGACGCTGGTGTTCGCGCAATCGCGGCTGATGGTGGAAGTGCTCACCAAGTACCTCAAGGACGTGTTCGACAGCGACCCGCGCAAGCCGCCGCGCATCCGCGCCTATCGCGGCGGCTACCTGCCGACCGAACGCCGCGCCGCCGAACGCGAGATGCGCGCGGGACAGGTGGACGGCATCGTCAGCACTTCGGCGCTGGAGCTGGGCGTGGACATCGGTGCGCTGGACGTGGTGGTGCTCAATGGCTACCCCGGCAGCGTCGCCGCGACGTGGCAGCGCTTCGGCCGCGCCGGTCGCCGCCAGCAGGCGTCGCTCGGCGTGCTGGTCGCGAGCAGCGATCCGCTGGACCAGTACCTCGTGCGCCATCCCGAATTCTTCCAGGGCGCGCCACCGGAACATGCGCGCATCGCGCCCGACCAGCCGCTGATCCTGCTCGATCACATCCGCTGCGCGGCATTCGAACTGCCGTTCCGCGACGGCGAACTGTACGGCCCGCAGGACGCCACGCCGTGGCTGCAGGTATTGGGTGAGGAAGGCGTGCTGCACCAGGAAGGCGAGCGCTTCGAATGGATCGCCGACAGCTATCCCGCCAATGCGGTGTCGCTGCGCTCGGTGGCCGACGGCAACTTCGTGGTGGTGGATCGCACCGAAGGCCGGCAGACCATCGTGGCGGAAGTGGATTTCAGCGCAGCCTCGCTCACGCTGTACGAAGGCGCCATCCACATGATCCAGTCGGTGCCCTACCAGGTGGAAAAGCTGGACTGGACCGGCCGCAAGGCCTACGTCACGCGTACGCAGGTCGACTACTACACCGACGCCATCGACTACACCAAGCTCAAGGTGCTGGAAGCGTTCGATGGCTCGCCCGCCGGCCGCGGCAGCGCGCACCACGGCGAAGTGCACGTGGCGCGCCGCGTGGCGGGCTACAAGAAGATCCGCTACTACACGCACGAGAACATCGGCTACGGCCCGGTGAATCTGCCCGACCTGGAACTGCACACCACCGCCGTGTGGTGGCAGCTGCCGCAGCGTGCGCTGGAACAGGCCTTCGATCACCGGCAGGAAGCGCTGGATGGTTTTCTCGCCGCGGCGCATGCGTTGCACATCGTCGCCACCGTCGCCGTGATGGCCGAGGCGCGCGACCTGCAGAAGGCGGTGGGCAGCGGCGACGGCGCGTGGTTCGCCACGCCCGATGCCAACGGCCGTGCGCAGATGCGATCGAGCTTCGGCGACGGCGATGCCGCGCTGCAGGGACCGTTCGTACCGACGCTGTACCTGTACGACGCGTTCCCCGGCGGCGTCGGCCTGAGCGCACCGCTGTACGAACGGCGCGAAGATCTCGTGCGCTTCGCCCGCGAACTGGTGCATCGCTGCGACTGCCGCGCCGGCTGCCCCGCCTGCGTCGGTCCCGTGCTAGCCGTGGACGAGCAGCAGGAGCGCTCGCTCAAATCGCTCGCCACGCGCGTGCTCGACCTCATCGTCGCCCTGTGAGCGCGCTTGCCGACAAGCTGCGTGGCCTGCGCCGCCAGGCCGGCGTTGCGGCGCCCGCCGCGGACGACCCGCGCCCCGCACGACGTTCCGCGCCCTTGCCCGACAACCTTCGCGCCCTGCTTGGCGTTCGACACCGCGTCGCCGCATCGCCACGCAAGGCGACGACGGCACCGGCATCACTGCCCGGCCGCACGCTCGCTCCCGGCCTGCAGCTGTGCGAGGCGAACAGCGCGTGGCCGCCCGCGCCGCCCACGTTCCATGCGCAATTCGCCAAGCTCGATGCATGGATCGAACCGGAGCGCCTGCTGCTGTTCGATACCGAGACCACGGGCCTGTCCGGCGGCACCGGCACGCGTGCCTTCATGATCGGCGTGGGCGATTGGCACGAAGGGCATTTTCGCGAGCGGCAACTGCTGATCACCACGCTCGCCGGCGAAGCGGCCATGCTCGATTGCTTCGCCGCCTGGCTGAAGCCCGAAAGCGTGCTGGTCAGCTACAACGGCAAGTCCTACGACGCACCGTTGCTCAAGACGCGCTTTCGCCTGCAACGCCGCGCCAGCCCGCTGGATGGCCTGATGCACATCGACCTGCTGCATCCGGTGCGGCGCCGTTGGCGCGGCGCGTGGGAAAACTGCCGTCTTGCCACCGCGGAGCGCCAGTTGCTGCAGGTAGTGCGCGAAGACGACCTGCCCGGCTCGGAAGCACCGGCCGCGTGGCTCGGCTTCCTGCGTGGCGGCTCGGCCGCGCCGTTGCATCGCGTGGCCCACCACAACAGCCAGGACCTGCGCAGCCTCGGCGGCATCCTCCAGCAGTTCGCATCGCCGCAGGAGGAGTTTCTTCCCCGCGAGTGAAGTTCCGTCTGCAATTCCCTTTAGCCGTCCGTATGAAACCTGCTTCCCAAGCAGGCCAGCGGCCACGGAACATGAAGGCCGCCTTCGGAACTCAATGCTTCATGCTGAAGAGTCCGACGTCGATCGCCTCGGCCATGGCCTTGTAGCCCGCACCATTGGGGTGAAGATGATCGCCGCTGTCGTAGGCGGGGAGCATGCGATCGGTTTGCGACGGATCGCGTACGGCCTTGTCGAAGTCGATCACCGCGTCGAACGCACCGCCATGGCGTATCCACTCGTTGACCGCCTTGCGCTTCGCTTCGTTCGCGGCGGAATGGTAGGGCCAGGAGGCGCCTCGGAAGGGCGTCAGCGTGGCGCCGTAAATGCGGATGCCGCGGGCGTGCGCGCGCTGGATCAGCGTCTTCATGCCGCCGGTGATCTGCTCGAGGCTCACGCGATCGTCCGGCTTTGACTGGGGGCCCGAACTGCCGATGTCGTTGATGCCTTCGAGCAGTACGATCCAACGCACGTTCGCCTGGTCCAGCGCATCGCGATCGAAACGCGACAAGGCACTGGGGCCGAAATCATCATGCAGGATGCGGTTGCCGCCGATACCCGCATTGGCCACGCCGATGCCGTGGAAGCGCTCATCGGCCTGCAGTTGCGCGGCGAGCACGTCCGGCCAGCGCTGCTGCGCGTCGGCGTTCGAGCCCACGCCGTCGGTGATGGAATCGCCGAACGCCACGATCGTCGCGCCCTCCGCTGCCGGCGCCACGTCGACGTCCGTGAGGAAGAACCGGCTGCCGTTCGTCTCCGTACCCGGAAACTGCGCCGACGCCGTGGCATCGCCCTGCTCGGTCAGGTACGCCGTCGCGAGCCCCGCGCTATGGATGGTGGAGGGCACGCCGCCATTCGCCGGCACGTACAGGCTGACGGCCAACGCCTGCAGCGGCTTGACCGGCATCTCGACCGGATCGCTCCACCTGGCCTCGCCCTTGGCGAGCGTCGTCGTCGGCTTGCCGTCGAACAGCACGGCGTGATCCGTACCAGGCGCGGTAGCGCCACCTTCCGTGTGGGAGGCCACGTGCACGGGCCCGATCGTCAACGGGCCGTTGCCATCGAGGTTGGACAGTCGCAGGCGCAAGGCCGTGCCGCCCGCACTGATGCGCACCACCTGCCGGATCGTCTGGCCGGACACCACCGGGCCCGCTGCATCAGGCGACGCCGACCACGTACCGACCCAGTGCGGCTCGCCGGCCGTCGCTGCGAAGGCCGATGCGAGACAGAGTGAGCAGGACAGTCCAAGGACGATGCGAAGCAGCGGGCGATGCATGGTGTCTCCTCCAATCGCGGTCGGGACGCGTCTTTGCGCTGAAGCGCAAGACCATAGCAAACCGCGTTGCCGTGGGCATGAAAGCCGCCTGCAGGCCGATCGACCACGCACGCTCCAGATCGCTTCCGGATCAGCCGGATATTTGCCTATGACGTCGCGACACATTCGCGGCATCTCGCATCGTCCACGAGATGCGGACGCTGCGAGCCCGGCAAGATGCAGGCTTCACGGATGCAGCGACAGCTCGGCCTCGATCTCCACCGGCATATGGAACGGAAGCTCCGCCATGCCCACGGCGCTGCGCGTATGGGCGCCACGCTCGGGACCGTACAACTCGAGGATGAGGTCCGAGAAGCCGTTGATGACGCCGGGCTGCTGCGCGAACCCCGGCGCGGAATTGACCATGCCGAAGACGCGGTGCCAGCGGCGCACCCTGTCCAGGTCGCCGATGGCTCGCTGGATGCTCGCGAGCATCGACAGCGCGACCAGTCGCGCCGCGTGATAACCCTGTTCGAGCGTGAGATCGGCGCCCACCTTGCCGAACGGTTCCGCCAGGGAGCCATCGGCGGCCTGTGGCCCATGGCCGGACGCCAGCACCCTCAAGCCATCCACCTGCACGACATCGAAGGGCAGCGACAGATGGGCTGGCACCGGAAACGGTGGAGGCAACACCAGGCCCAGCGCTTGCAGACGACGTTCGATATCGCTCATCGGTGTCTTCCTGTGTATCCCGAGGCCGTGGAAAGAGCCGGCCATAAGTTTGGACGTCCATTCCAGTCGAAACCCGGGGCGCCCATGGCGTACCCATCCAAGCTTAGCCGAGCACCTCCTCGCGTGCTCGCTGGCCTCGACACCGGATCGCAGTGTCGCTATGGCTCTACCGCCGGAAGAATGCCCAGGCTGCCCATCCACGTTTCGGCCAGCGCGGGCCAATGCGTGATCGGCAGCGAGGTGGGCCTCAGGCCGAAGGCGTGGCCTCCGTGCGGATAGACGTGCAGCTCGGCCGGCACGTCCGCGCGCTTCAGGGCGTTGTAATAGACCAGCGCCTGGTCCACGCCATCCACGTGATCGTCTTCCGCCTGCAGCACGAACGTCGGCGGCGTGTCGTGGGACACCGGCAAGTGCGGATTGAACTTGCCGCTGTCGGTCGCCAGATGCCCCGGATAGATGGCCAAGGCGAAATCCGGGCGACTGCTTTCCCTGTCCACCGCGTCGATCGGCGCATAGCTGCGCAGCTTGAACTGCGTGCTGACTTCCGCCACCAGGAAACCGCCGGCGGAGAACCCGAGCACGCCCACCTTGTGCGCATCGATGTGCCAGTCCGCCGCGTGCGCGCGCACCAGCCTCAGTGCGCGCTGCGCATCCTGCAATGAGGGCATCGACAAGTTGAAATTGTGCGGGCGGCAATCGCAATGCCAGTCATAGGGCGCGCTGGGCACGCGATATTTCAGCAGCACGCAGGTGACGCCCCTGGTGGTCAGCCAGTCGCAGACATCCGTGCCTTCCAGATCGATGGCCAGCATTTCGAAGCCGCCACCAGGAAAGACCACCACGGCGGCGCCGGTGTTCTTTCCCTGCGGCGCATAGACCGTCATCGTAGGCTGCGACACATTCCTGACGCCGGTCACCGTCTTGCCGCCGATCAGCGCCGCGGGATTCGTATCCACCTTCTCCGGCCCGGGCATCGCCACCGCGCCCGGTGGCGTGCCAGGCCACAGCGACAGCTGCGTGTGCCCGGCAGCGGGTTGCCACACCGTCGTTTCCGCGTGCACACCTGCGCAGCCGGCAAGCAGGCACAGTGCCGTCAACCATGACCTCATGGCGCATCCTCCTCGTTTGATGCCTGGAACGTACGGATCGCGAGAAAAGCCAGCCCTCCCGCCCCGCGACCGGAGCATGCGGGCGAGATCGGGCACTTTCGCGCCAGGCCGGAGGAAATCTCCGGGCAAGCCGGACGCACGTTCCTGATGGCACCAGAGCGCGCACCGGGACGCTGCGAAAGTCGCAGCCGAGTTGGCTGTCACCGTGCCTGACTTCGTCCGACACACGCGACCGCACCACGTTTCCGCAGGTTGGTGAGCGCCTGCGCGTTTTGCCACATGCGCTTTCTTGCCGCGCCGAGCTGATCCAGACCGCTGTCAAACTTTGCGCCACCACCACTTTCCTACGCGCGGGCGATGCCCGGCGACCTACCCATGATGAAGTTCAAGTTCAAGAAGCCCTCCGGCATGGCACTCGTGCTGACCCTGCTGTCACTCCTGTGCATCACCATCTATGGCGCCATCGCCTTCGGGCTCGCGTCGCAGATCGGCAAGGCACCCGGCGTCGTGCACGGCGTCACCGCCGACGATTGAGACGTCTTCATAAGAAGGCGCCCACGACTTTCGGGTATGGCACCACAGCCAAGCGCAACGGTTCATCGCGCTTCATTGCCGCGCGTCATGCCGGCGGCGGCCATGTCCCGGGAGGGAGTCGCCCCACGCTCACGCAATAGGTGCCGGCGATCTTCCTTAGGCAGGCAAATCCGCCCAAGCCCACCGGACCGATATCCGCCTCAAGGGCGGTCGCGTCCCTCGACGCCGGTAGCCGGCCATGCCGAAAACCAGGCAGCTCGTGACCGCGCAGGATCAGCCAAATGGAAGATTGCGTGGTGCAGTGGGCGAGCTCAGCATGGGCGTCGGGTCGGAGGGGGCGCACATCGTGAAGACCTTCAGTTGCTATTTCCTGGGCGCGCAGGTGCGCGTCAGGTACGAACGCAGCGGCGACGAAGAGGCGATATGGATCGCCAACGTCGTGCTGGATGGCCGGGTGCGCAGCATCGACGGCGCCGCCGCGCTGCAGACCCCATGTGCACAATCCGACGTCACGCGTTCCGTGCTGCGAGGGTTGGAATGGGTGCGCAAGTCTGACGCAAGCTTGTAGCCAAGGGCTCCCGTTTCCTGGCGAGCTGCGCAGCACCGAACTTTTCCTGGACGGCGAGGCGAGCCCATGACGATGAGTCGGCCGCATGCGCAGGTGATGTCGCGGAAACCCTCCATGGTGCTTTGCGACCATCATCTTCTGGTGGCCGAAGGCCTCGCGCGTGCGCTCGGCAACAGCTATGAGATCAAGGCCGTGCTGAGAAGTGGCCGCGACCTGGAAGATCTGCTCGAGGCAAATCCGCCGGACGTCGTGATCACCGAAATCGACCTTGCGAACCGCAGCGGCCTCGCGGTGGCGGAGCTCATGGCGCACAAGCTGCACCATGTCTGCTTCATCGTATGCACGGCATCGACGGATGCAGGCGCACTGCATCGCGCTCTTCAGGCGGGTTCCTGCGCACTCGTCTCGAAGCAGGAAGGTGTGGCAGCGCTTCAACTGGCAGTTGATCTCGCCCTGCAAGGACGTTCGTACCTGTCCAGCACGCTCATGCAATGCCTGATCCACGAGCAGGTACTGCCGCCTGTGCGAATCAGCCCGCGGCAACAGATGGTGCTTGGCCTCATGGCGGAGGGCATGAAGGCACAGCAGATCGCCGACACGCTGGGACTGTCGCGACGAACCGTGGAAGCCCACAAGGCCCGACTCAGGTACCTGACCCAGACACACTCCCCGCAAGAACTGCTCGCACTGGCGCGCCGCATGGGTCTTCTTCGGCAGCAAAGGAATACGGTCATCGCCTGAAACCGATACGCCGCCGTTGCCTGCGCGTTCGTCCCGCGGCGGTGGCCACTGCATCGGCCCTGATAACAAGCGGCGCATCGCGCCTGCATTGACCGGACCATGGGAAAGCGTTCACCCCCAACGAGCAGCCATCGCTCGCAACAGTCATGGCCCATGCTGGCAACACCACGTCAACGTACGGCTGCCATGCACCGCGCGACGCCATCGTGCGGCGCGTGGTGCAAGAAAAATAAGTAGTTCTACGGCGATGGACGATCGCTAGGTAAATCTACTTACGACTCACAGAAGGAAGACGAAAGGCAATCAGAGGACGATGATTGGCGCGGGCGAAAGCAGTCATCTCCGAAGCGAAGGCCATGGCGACAATCACGCAGCGGCGTTCTCGTTTCGGTCGATCGCGCGTCTTTCGTCAGCATGACGCGATTCATACCGTGCAGGAGACCGGGGCTTTCTCATGGCGAACACGGGCACGGGCGGAGCATGGCGCCGCCGCGTTACCTACGTTGCCGACGTGACGCCATCGAACAGCCTGGCTTGCCGCTCGGATATCTCTAAGTGCCCGTGCAAGGAGATCGTCGATGCTGTCCACGCTCATTTCCGAAAAAACCTTGTCCCGCGGCATGCTCGACGTCCTGATCCGGGCCGGCCTGATCGGGGTGCTCGCGGTGTTCTGCTTCCGCATCTTCTATCCATTCGGAAGCCTGATGGTGTGGTCGCTGATCCTCGCGATCACGCTGTATCCGCTGCACCTTCGGCTACGCAAGCGGCTTTCCAACAAGAATGGCTTGACGGCGACGCTCATCGTCGTCCTGTCGCTCATCGTCATCATGGTGCCGGCGTACCTGCTGGGTGTTGCCCTGGTCGAATCGGTCGAGCACGCGATGGACGTCGCCAAGGAAGGCAACATCCGCATCCCGCCGCCTTCGGAATCGGTGGCCAGCTGGCCGCTCGTGGGCGGCAAGGTCTACGCGTTCTGGTCGCAGGCGTCCACCGACCTCACCGGTTTGATCCAGAAGTCCACGCCGCAACTCAAGGGCGTCGGCGCCGCGTTGCTCGGTGTGGCCACCAGCGTCGGCTCCGGGCTGCTGATCTTCATCTTCGCCCTGATCATCTCGGGCATCTTCATGGCCTACGGTGAGGAAGCCAGGAACAGCGCGGTGAAGATCGCCTCGCGCCTGTTCGGCCAGGAAACCGGCCCGAAGATCACCGAGCTGTGCGCCGCCACCATCCGCGCCGTGGCGCAGGGCGTGGTGGGCATCGCCTTCATCCAGATGTTGCTGGTGGGCATCGCCTTCGTGGTGAAGGGCGTCCCGGGCGCGGGCCTGCTCGCACTGGCGGTGCTGCTGCTCGGCATCATGCAGCTGCCGGCCACGTTGATCACCATTCCCGTGATCATCTTCGTGTTCGCCAAGGAGGGTTTCACCGTCGGCGCCATCGTGTTCGCGGTCTACGTGTTCGTCGCGGGTCTCGCGGACAACGTGCTCAAGCCGCTGCTGCTCGGGCGCGGCGTGGACGTGCCGATGCCGGTGGTGCTGATCGGCGCGCTCGGCGGCATGGTGACCGGTGGCGTGATCGGCCTGTTCATCGGCCCGGTGGTGCTTGCCGTCGGCTATCAGCTGTTCTGGCGCTGGGTGGAAGACCAGCCGACCACGGTCGAGGTACCGATCGAGCCGAAGCAATCCTGACGCGCGGGCGACGACCGTGTCGTGCGTCACCGGTTCCCACCGACTCCTGCTGGCGAGCGTGGCCTGCCTCGCCGGCTGCGCGACGGTGGGTCCGGACTTCCATCCGCAACATGAAGACTGGCCCGGGCACTGGAGCAGCCCGGCCATCGAAAAGACCACGGCGTCGCAGGCGCAGCCCGATGCGAGCCAGTGGTGGCAGGTGTTTGCCGACCCCAGCCTGGAACGGCTGATCGCCGAAGCCGATGCGCACAACACCGACCTGAAGATAGCCGGCCTGCGCGTGCTCGAAGCGCGCGCGCAATTGGGCATCGCCTTGAGCGGCCGCTATCCGCAGGTGCAGCAGATCGGCGCCGACGCGGCGTACACCAAGACGCACACCCATCACGAAGCCAGCGGCAGCGTTCCCGGCTCATGGCAATACGGCGCGGGTTTCAACCTCGGCTGGGAGCTGGACTTCTGGGGCCGCTTCAAGCGATCGATCGAATCGGCGGACGCCGCATACTTCGCTTCGCAGGCCAATCGCGACGCGCTGCTGGTGCTCATGCATGCGCAGGTCGCCGATACCTACTACACCATGCGCACGGCCGAAGCTCGCCTGCGCATCGCGCGCGAGAACGCCGAACTGCAGAAGCGCAGCTTCGAAATCACCGAACGCCTGTTCAAGAGCGGCGAAAGCGACGAGCTCGATTTCCAGCAGGCCAAGACCCAGTACCTCAGCACGCTGAGCAGCATTCCCGACTTCGAAAGCCAGATCGCGCTCGCTCGCCACGCGCTGGCCGTGCTGGTCGGGCGGCCGCCCGGCCCCTTGCCCGAGCTGGACGAGCAGGCCGACAAGCAAGGCTTCATCCCGCTGGTCGATCGCGCCGTATTGCAGGACGTGCCCGCCAACCTGCTGCTTCGCCGCCCCGACGTGCGCGCCGCCGAGCTGCAGATGGCCGCGCAGTCGGCGCTGATCGGCGTGGCGAAAGCCGACCTCTATCCCTCCGTGAGCTTGCTCGGCACGCTGGCGTGGAGCGCCAGTTCGCTGCCCGGCTCACCCAGCACATTGGGTCTCGCCGTCGGCCCGAGCGTCACCTGGAACGTGTTCGACCACGGCCGTATCGTCAACAACGTGCGCGTGCAGGATGCACGGCTGCAGCAATTGGCCGTCGCCTACCAGGGCACGGTGCGCGAAGCGGCTCGCGAGGCCGACGATGCCGCCACGTCGTTGATCTCCGCGTTGCAGCGCGACAGCATCCTGCGCGATGCGGAGACCTCGGCGCGGCGTTCGTTGACGCTCGCCAATACGGTCTATCGCGAAGGCTATTCGGACTTCCAACGCGTGCTCGACGCGCAGCGGGCGCTTTCTTCCGAACAGGATGCCTATGTGGTCAACCGCAGCAACGCGGTGGGCAGCCTGATCGCGCTCTACAAGGCAGTGGGCGGCGGCTGGCACACCGTCCAGCCGGTGGTCGATCCGGCGACACGCGAGCAGATGCAGCAGCGCACCGATTGGGGCGACCTGTTCGACGACGTCGAGTCACCCTCCGCCGCGGCCCGCGCGCCGACGAGCCCCGCGCGATGAGCGAGACCTCGTCGCCCGCTCCTTCCGCGCCCGCAACGCCGGCGAGCGCCGAGCCCTCGGGCAAGGGCGTCCGCTGGGTGCTCGTGCTGATTGGCGTGAGCCTGCTGTGGTACCTGCTGGCCGATCGCTATACGCCCTATACGCAGCAGGCGCGCGTGCAGGCCTACGTGATCCCGGTGGCGGCGGAAGCCGCAGGCCGCGTGACGCGCGTGGTCGTGCACAACAACCAGCAGGTCGCGGCGGGGCAGCTGCTGTTCGAGATCGATGCGGAGCCGTACCGCATCGCGCTGGTTCGCGCGCGCGCCGACCTGGAATCGATGCGGCGCCAGATCGGCGCCAGCACGGCCGGCATCGATTCGGCGACAGCCTCGTTGCGCGCGGCGATCGCCAATGAAGTGAAGGCGCGCCAGGACAGCGATCGGCTCGAACGTCTTTATCGCGAAGACCAGGGCACCGTCTCGCTGCGCCGGCTGGAAGTGGCCCGCGCGACGCACGAACAGGCGACCAGCCAGGTGAGCGCCGCGCGCGCGGAAGTCGAGCGCGCGAAGGAGCAACAAGGCGGCAACGAGGCAGAGAACGCGCAGTTGCGCAGCGCCGCCGCGGCGGTCGAGAAGGCCGAGCTTGATCTGGCCAATGCCAAGGTGCATGCGCGCTCGGCCGGGTTGATCGCCGATCTGCGCACGGATGTCGGCCAATTCGCGGCCATCGGCAATCCCGTCATGACCCTGATCGCCAATCATGATGTCTGGGTGAGCGCTGACATGACCGAGAACAACCTCGGCCACCTGGAGCCGGGCATGCCGGTGGCGATTGCGCTGGATTCGCGGCCGGGCGAGCTGTTCCGCGGACGCATCCGCAGCATCGGCTACGGCGTGAGCGTCGGCCAGGCCTCGCCGCCCGGCACGCTTCCCACCGTGCAGAACAGTCGCGACTGGTTGCGCCCTGCGCAGCGATTTCCCGTCGTCGTCGAATTCGCCGCGGACGAGACCGTGCCCACGCGTGATATCCGCGTCGGTGGACAAGCCGAGGTGATGGCGTTTCCGACCCAGGGCAATCCGCTCAATCCCCTGGGAAGAGTCTTCCTGCGCGTGATGAGCTGGCTCTCCTATCTCTACTGATGAACATGGCGGCCCGCCAACGCGAACTGCTCGGCCGACGCGCGTTGCGCCTCGCCTTCGGCACGGCGCTCTGCCTCGCCGTCAGTTTCGGCATCGACCTGCCCGTTCCCATCATCGCGCCGGTGTTCGCCGTGTTCCTCATCGCCTCCGTCCCGCGTCCGCTATCGCTCAAGGCAGGCCTAGGGCTGGTGCTGGTCGTGGCGCTCACCACCGGCAGTGGGTTGCTGCTTGCCCCTTTGCTCCGCTACTACTTCATGGCCGGTGTGCTTTGCGTCGGACTGGGGCTGTTCCTTGCCTTTCGCCATGGCCTGCAAGGAGGCAACAACCTCGTGGCGACCTTTCTCGCTGCGGGCCTCACCATGATTTCCGCCGCGGGCACGGCCGATATGCAGCTCGCGCTCACCGTCGTCGGCGCGTTGGTGAAAGGGCTGCTGCTTGCCGTGCTGGTCCTCGGCATCGTGCATGCGATCTTTCCCGAGCCCCTCGCCGCTTCCCGACCGCCGGTGCGTGCGGTGCCGGCGGCGGCGGAAGCAACGCGCCTGGCCTTGCGCGCCGCTTTGGTCGTGCTGCCCGCGTTTCTGCTGGCGCTGGCCGATCCGTCGAGCTACATGCCGATCATCATGAAGTCAGTCAGCCTCGGCAGGCAGACCTGCACCACCACGGCACGAAGCGCGGCGCGAGAGCTGCTGGGCTCGACGCTGCTCGGCGGCGCGATGGCCATCGTATTCTGGTTTGCGTTGAAGTGGTTCGTGCACCTGTGGATGTTCTTCCTGTGGATGCTGCTGTTTGGCCTGCTGGTCGCGCGCAGGCTGTACCGCCTCGTGCCGAGCCGCAGCACGCCCAGCTTCTGGCTCAACAGCCTCGTCACCCTCGTCATCCTGCTCGGCCAGTCTGTACAGGACAGCGTGGCCGGCAAGGACGTCTATACCGCTTTCATCGTGCGCATGGGCCTGTTCATCGCGGTCACGCTGTATGCCTGCCTGATGGTGCAACTGCTCGATGCGGGGTCCCGTCTGCGAAAGGCAGGCACGCATGCGCGGGCGCGCGATGCGCCACAACCATCAGGCTAGGCACGGCATATCGGACCATCAGGCCACACACCCTCCAGAGGCCTCCCACATGAGAAGGATCGCCAGAGCCGAGCGCACGCATCTGAAGGCCAGCGACGTACTCGGGGAATTCAGCAAGACGATGTGGTATCTACGCGCCATCATGCTGGGCTTGCTGCTGTTGTTCGCCGTGCTCACGACGGCGATGTATTACTTCGGTGGGCCGGTGGAGACCTCGGATCGATCGGCATCGCCGATCGGCGAAACCATCTATTACTGCGCGATCACGGCGCTCACGATTGGCTATGGCGACGTGGTGCCCACCACGCCGTTCGGGCGACTGGATGCCCTGCTGCTGGGCCTCGTCGGCCTGTTGTTGACCGGCCTGGTCATCGCCGCCGCGGTGCGCGCCGTGCAGGAAGCCGCGCGTATCAGCCACCATCCCCACTGACCCGCCGTGGCCGCGTCACAGCGGCGCGCCCGCTACATCAGCAGATCTTCCCAGTCCTCCGGCACCTTGCCCCTGGGGCCGGGCACCGGCTGGTCAAGCGGATGGGACAGCGGCGGATGCAATGCCGGGCCATCGAAGAACTGCTTCGAGCGGAAGTTGTAGAACCACGTCTCTCCTGGCTCGAAGCTGGTGATCACGGCGTGCCCGGTCGCGTGGAAATGCTGGGTGGCGTGCCGATGCGGGGAGTTGTCGCAACAACCGATATGCCCGCATTGCGCACAGCGGCGCAGATGCAGCCACCATCCGCCGGCTTTCATGCACTCGACGCATCCCGTGCCGCTGGGAGCGACGTCGACATTGATCTCTTCGTCATGAACCGTCATGCCTTATCTCCTCACGTGCTGGGTGCAGCCAGCCATCGGCCGAACGCGATGCACCGCAGCGCCATCCGTTCGTCATACCGGATCGCCCGCGCGCACCTCGTGAAGATGCGCACGAGCCTAACAACTTCAACAGTAGCGATCCGCCAGGCTGTCGGTCGCGCTCACCAGCTTGTCGACGATCGCCGGATCAGCGGCGCTATGACCGGCCAGCACGATATCGAAGTGCGCCTCGGGCCATGCCTTGGCGAGATCGCATGCCGACTTCACCGGGCAGATGATGTCGTAGCGGCCGTGCACGATGGCGGCGGGAATGTGGCGGATGCGTTCAACATCACGCAGCAGCTGATCCGGCTCCAGGAAAATGCCGTGGCGGAAATAGTGCGCCTCGGCCCGCGCCACGCTGATCGCCGCCTGCGGATCCTCGAAGTTGCCGGGCTCGTCGGGATCATGGACCAGCGTGGTGCTGCCGCCTTCCCAGTTGCCCCACGCCATCGCGGCCGCGAAGCGCACGGCTTCGTCGTCGCTGTCGAGCCGTCGCCAGTACGCCTCGACCATGTTGTCGCGCTCGTCTTCGGGAATGTAAGCGAGATATCGCTCCCAACGTTCCGGAAAGATCCACTGCGCACCGCCATCGCGTTCGTTGAACCAGCGCAACTCGTAATCGCGCCCCAGGAAGATGCCACGGAGCACCAACCCCAGCACGCGCTCCGGATGCTTCTGCGCATAGGCCAGCGCCAGCGTGGAACCCCACGAACCGCCGAACACCACCCATCGCTCGATGCCGAAGTGCTCGCGGATGGCTTCGATGTCCGATACGAGATGCCACGTCGTGTTGTCGCGCAGCTCCGCATGCGGCGTGGAACGACCGGCGCCACGCTGGTCGAACAACACGATGCGATAACGCGAGGGGTCGAAGAAGCGGCGATGGTACGGCGACACACCGGCGCCCGGCCCGCCATGCAGAAAGACCACCGGCAATCCGTTGGGATTGCCACACTCCTCGATATGCAGCTCGTGCAGATCATCGACCTTGAGTCGATGCTGGGCGTAGGGCTCGATCTCGGGATACAGCTCGCGCACGGTCAAACTCCTGCAGGGTTTGGCCGAGCATACCCACGTCCCCACAGTGGGCGAAAGGGCGGTTACTTCGCCGTCGTAGTGTCCCGCCAGCAATCCACGCCGCACGCAAACCAGGCTTTGGAGGCCGGGTAGTCGACCGTCATCGTGAAATGCATGAAGACATTGCCTCCCACGGCACCGACGACCGGTTGATCCATATAGCTGGACATCCCGCCGGGTTTGCTCGAAAACGCGGCATCGGGGCGTTCCGTGAACCACACCGGGCCCACGCGCCACCCGGCGATCATCACCTCTGGCACCTCGATGAGACGGCTGTCGAAGCGCGCTCCGAGCAGGTTGTCGCCATGCTCGATGACCCGCCACGACGGATGCGCGCGGCGCCAGCGCTCGAACACGCTGCTCGCGATGTAGGAGGCCACGCCGATGCCGTGCTCGCTCAAGGAGGCGGCGGAAGCCTTGCCTGCCTCGGTTGGCCGCGCGGTGGCGCCGGTATCGAGCAGGAAATCCATCGATTCGCCCGCCACGCTCAGCGCAATACGGGCAAAGCCTGATTCGAGGTGACCTTGCTCATCGCGAGGAAATCCAAGGTTCGCTGCATGCATGTCGCGCGCAGCCTTCCAGCGCGCCGGCTCCAACCACAATTTTTGCGCGGGATAGTCGAAGGTCCAGATACGGCCCGGCAAATAGCCGGCACCGAGCTGGCCATCCTCGCCATCAACACTGCCGTCACCGGGCATCACCAGCGCCATCGATCCGCACGGCGCAGCCGAGGGTGGCAGGCCCTGGCCGCTGCGAAACGTCATCGACCTGACGACGTCGACTTCGTTTTCGCCGATACGGCAGCGATCGGTCGCAAGGCCAAAGCGCGCGGGCGCCTGGCGGCCGAGCACGAACCAACCGTGGTTGCCGCCACCGCCGGTGTCCACGATCAGGCGCAAGCGCTCGCCGGTCGCCAGCATCGGCGTGGCGTAGAAATGTCCTGCCTCGTAGACCGTCGGCACCAGCTGCCTGGGCTCCGCGCTGGCCGGGCATACCGCACCCGCCAGCAGCATGGCCATGATGACCGCCTGTCCTTTCATCCTGCGTCCTTGCGTTCCGATGACCGACTCAGAGCTTGTAGTTCAGGCCAAGCAGCACCGTGCGACCCCAGGTGTTGTAGTCGAGCGGACGTCCGACTTCCACGTTGTTGGGGAGGCCTGAGATCTGCCGCGTCTTGGCCGCCTCGTTGTTGAGGTTGCTGACCTGGAACAGCACCGACAGGCCCTTCCACTTGCCATCGTCGGGGAAGGCATAGCCGGCCTGGAAATCGGTGACCAGTTCGGGAAGGATCTGGATGTAGCCGAGCTGATCGAACAGCGCGATGGCCTCGCCGGTGTACGAGGAACGATAGCGTTCGGCGATGCGCACCGACCAGCCGTACTTCTCGTAGTACAGCGCGAGGTTCGCCACCTTGCGCGAGAGACCCGGCAGCGTGGCCGGACCACCCGGCACCGAAGAGATCGAACTCACCGGAATGCTGCTGTTGGTCAGCGAGAAGTTGGCCTGCGCGCCGAAGCCTTCCAGCGCCGGGTTGATCAAGCCGCCTTCGATGGCACCCGACAATTCCAGGCCCTGCATCTTGCCGCCGGTGCCGTTTTCCGGACGCGTGAATGCGCCGATGGGGCTGGTGGGCGTGAGCGTCGGGTTGTCGTTGACATAACCGGCCTGCTCGAAATTGAAGTCGAGCACGGTCTTGTTGTAGATGTAGTTGAGCAGGTTCTTGCCGAACACCGCGGCTGCCACGTAGCTCGACTGGCCGAAGTATTTTTCCCACGACACGTCGACGCCGACCGCAACATAGGGCTTCAACTGCGGGTTGCCGCCGCTGCCCGACCACAGCACCTGGCCGGCCGCCGGACCGGACGTCACCTCCGACACGCTCGCCGAGCTGGCCACCTTCTCGTCGTCGATACGACCGCGCGCCATGGTCTTGGCAAAACCGAAGCGCAGGTACTGGCGGTTGCCGAGATCGGCGATCAGGTTGAGGCTGGGCAGTACGTTGTTGTAGGTGGTGCCGCCGGTGAGCGTGCCCACCAGTTTGTCGCCGTTGGTCTGGTACGCATCGGACGACTGGTCGGTGTGCACGAACTGCACGCCGACGTTGCCGCGCAGCGGCACATCGCCCAGCGCGGTGTCGATGTTGAACTTCACGTAGCCGACCGGCACCTTCTCCTCGATCGAGTAGTTGCGGCTCCAGTCCGACTGGCCGTTGCGCTGCGTGAGGTAGAACTGGTTCGACAACGCGGCGAGCACGTTGTAGTTGAGAATGCCGCCGAGGCCGCCATAACCCAGGTCGGTCGGGCCGTGCAGGTAAGCCGGATTCACCGGCACGCCCATCGCGTGGTCGTAGGAACCCGAATCCGAACCGTTGCCGTTGAGCCATGCGAAATAGACGTCCGCCGCCTTGGTCTTCTTGCGGTCGGAGTAATCCACGCCCAGGTCGAACGTGCTGAAGATCCAGCCGACCGGATGCGAGATCTGCAAACGGATCGCCTTGATGGTGTCCTTCTGCTTGTCGAACTCCTCACGGCCGTTGTAGCCGTAGTTGTCCGGATCGGTGAACACCACCGAAGCCGGATCGGAGAGGCTCGCGTCCGTCCTGAAGTTCGGGAAGCCGAAGTTGATCGGCGTGGCGTAGTTCACGGTGGTGGTGGCGCCATTGGCGAGACCGGTGAACAGGTACGCGTCGTGCAGGTTCACCTTGGCCGTCGAGTACGAGAGGTCGGCCATGCCTTGCCAGCCGCTGCCGAAGTCGTACTGGTTGTTCCAGCCCACCGAGAACAGCTTGTCGTGTTCCTTGTTGTAGTCGTTCTGCAGGATCGGCGCGATGTTGGCCATGGTGCCGGTCGTGACGACGGGATACGGCTGCGACGGCACGTAGCCCACATTGCTGTAGACGGCAGGGCCTGCGTTGTCATACGGACCGCTCGCCCACTGCGCACCGTTGGTGAACTTCTTCTCGTTGAACGTGGAGTAGTACATGTCCAGCGTGGAGTGGTACGAGTCGTTCGGCGCCCACTCCAGCACGGCCATCAGGCCGCTGCGCAGCTGGCTCTGCGACTGCGCACGCAGCTGCATGCCCTGCTGCGAGAGCACACCATCCGGCATGCCGGGCGAATGCGGGCCACCCCATGCGTCCTCGATGCTGCCCGGGCCGTTGTCGATGCTCCACCACCAGGCCTGGTACTGCTTCTCCTGGATGGGCGAGTCGAGCTGCGCGAAGCCCACGGCAAGACCCAGCGTGTGGTCGAAGAACTGGTCGATGTACGAGAAGCTGACACGGTGCCCTGTGTCGCCCACGCCACTGCCCGGGTTCTGCGTGCCGTTGGTGTTGTACTCGCCGCGGATGTTCGCGGCGATCGCGCGGTTGGGCAGGTCCAGCGGCTTGATGGTGTGCAGGTCGACCGTGCCGGAAAGGCCCTGGCCGATCAGGCTGGCGTCGGGCGTCTTGTACACCACCGCGCCGGTCATCAACTCAGCCGGATACTGGTCGTATTCCACGCCGCGGTTTTCGCCGACGGTGGCCTGCTCGCGGCCGTTGAGCGTCGTGCCGGCGAAGTCGGGCGAGAGGCCGCGAATGGAGATGAGGTTCGCCTTGCCGTCCGCACGCTGCGTGGCCAGGCCCGGCAGGCGGGAGAGGCTTTCGGCAATGCTCGCGTCCGGCAGCTTGCCGATGTCTTCGGCAGAGATCGCTTCGACGATGTCGTCCGCGTTCTCCTTGGCCTTCAGCGAATTCTGGATGCTCGCCGCGATGCCGGTGACCACGACGGCGTCGAGGTTCTTCGCGGTGTCTTCCGATCGCTTGGATGCCGGGGTCGCCTGCTGGTTCTTGGCGGCCTGCGTGCTGCTGGCGGGCGGCGTGGTCTGCTGCTGGTTGGTGGTGGTCGGGTTCTGTGCGTCCTGCGCGTGGGCCATGCCCATCGTGCTGAGTGCGAACAGTGCGGCACAGGCGACGGACAGCGGACGACGGCGGCCAAGATCGGAACGCACGATCCGCATCGGCGGTAAGCAACGGTAGCTCATTCCCTTCCCCGTATTGTTGGTATTGGAAGCTGCGCCCCCGCGCAGCTGGGCACGGAACGCAAGAACTTGCGCCGGCCGATGGACGGCCAGCTCAAGGTCGTCGGTTCCTGAGTGCAGGCGAAGAATGATCGAGAGAAATTGTTGCGTCATCATGCGACGCAGCATCTTTCATGGACACCATTCACGATGATGAAGAGGCGTCGACAACCTGCGTCACGTATTGAATGGCGTGCGACGCCCTACTTCGTCGCACGCGCCATGCACGCGGAGAGCATGGGCGCGGCATTCGGACCCGCCAGCGCATCGTAAAGGTCGCCACGCTCACCCTTGGTCCACCACGTGTAGCGACCAGCCATGTACTTCACGCCCGAGGCTGCCACGGTATCGACGAACAATAGCCGCTTGTTGCCGACGGTGAGTATCGCGAAGCTCTGCCCATCGCGCTGGTTGAAGTAGGACACCTGCAGCGACTTGCCGCCCTGGCATTGATAGTCGCGCGCCGAACTGCCGTCCACCGGAATGGGCTGGAGATACTGCGTTTCGGCCAGCGCCGCCGCAGGCGGCAGCGCCGTCAACCCGAATACCGCGATGCGCAGCAGTGGGCGAAGACATGGACGCATGGGTCACCTCACCTCGTCGTAGACATATTCATGCTGGCCATCGCGCAGGGTGAGCTTGCGGCTGTCCGCCGTGCCCGACACCACGAACTCGAAGCCGTCCGCCCCGGGCGAGATGGACACGAAGGACAGCGAACCATCGTCGTTCTTCCGCGAGGCCATCTCGCTATGCCACGCGCCGAAGTCGAACACCGTGGACTTGCCGTCGTGCGTGACCTGGATGCTGCCCACCGCCGGATTGCGATAGCTGGCGGCGAGCCTGGAGGATGCCGCAGCGTCCGCGGGCACGGTAAGGCGTTTGCGCTCCGCGGCGACTTCCGCCTTCAGGCGCTTTACGCCGGCATCGATATCGCCCTGCGCCAACGGCCTGCCATCGAACAGCACTTCGAGCAAGCGCCGCTGGAACGGACCGCGAATGGATGCGCCGGCATCCGCATTGGTGAGGATCACCGCGCCCACGCCCTGCTGTGGCAGCCAGAGCATGTCGGAATGGAAACCGGCGAGATCACCGCCGTGATGCACCACCGGCACGCCCCAGGTGTTGTCGACGATCAGGCCCATGCCATAGGTCGCGGTAGTGCCCAACGCCACATTGGGCTTGCGGCGTTCCAGCAGCGCTGCCTCGGAGACGTAGCGCGAACCATCCGGCAACAGGCCGCCGGCCAATTCCATTTGCACGTAGTGCAGCATGTCGGTGACCGCGCTCCACGCCGCACCCGCGGGCCGGGCCGGACGGATGGAATCATTGATGCCCATCCCGGCCACGGCCGTATGGCCGTCCACATCCAGTCCGTGCGGCGTGGCGTGGTTGCCGAGCAAGGCGCGGTCGTAGTCGAAGGTCGTCTGCTTCATGCCCAGGGGGTCGAACACCTGCTTCTGCATGGCCAGGTCATAGGCCGCGCCCAGCTCCATGTCGGGGTAGAGCACATGCGCGCCCATGTAGCCGGCGGCCGCGGCCATCAGGTTGGAGTACTGGAACAATTCGCCGAACCTGCTGGTCGGCTGCATGCCGGCCAGCGACTTCATCACCGTTTCCGGCGTGGCGTTGCGGCTGTTGAGCACCCATTCCATGTCCTGCCGCGGCATGCCGGTGCAGGCGCAGATCAGATGGCGGATCAACACCTGCTTCGTGGTGTCGGCATCGCCCAGCTTGAACGAGGGCATCACCTGCACCACCGGCGTATCCCAATCGAACTTCTTCTGGTCCACCAGCCTGGCGAGCATCAAGGTGGTCAGCGCCTTGGTGTTGGAGGCGATCATGAACAGGGTGTCGCCATCGATCGGTTCGGGCCTGCCGATTTCACGCACGCCCAGCCCGCCGACGTACACCACCTTGCCGTGATCGATCAGGCCCAGTGCGATCCCAGGGACGTCGTAGGCCTTGCGTGCGCTGTCCACGAAGTTCTTCAGCGTATCGATGCGTTCGGCATCCAGCGGATGCGCCTTCTTTCCCGCGAAGCTTTCGCGCTTGTAGCCCTTGGGCAGCAGCCGGTCCGAAATCGCGCGCAACTGCGAGCTGCGTTTTTCGCCCACTGACATGGCCACGTCGTAGATCAGCACGGTGAATTGCTTGGCGTGCCGGTAGGCAATGGCAAAGACCGAGCGCTTGTCGTTGGCCGACGTCTCATAGTCATAGACGCGTACCTGGTCCCAGTTGTCGCGTGGCGCGCTGTCGGTAGCGACCTGCAGCGGCCAGGTCTTCGCTGGCGTATACGCCTTCCATGCTTGCGCGACGGCGGCATCCGCATCGGCCGCCTGCACATCCACCAACACGACCTGCGAACCTGATTCGGGCGGTTCGAGGGTGACCTTGTTGCCGCTGGCGTGCATCGCCCAGTCGGAAGGCACGACGAATTGCGTACCGGCCGACGTGGTCTTCGGCGTGTCCGCCTTGACCGCGGCATTGGGGGCGGGCATGGCTGCCACTGTCGGCATGACCCACAGGATCAGGCCAAGGCATACGAGACATCGCAGCAACATGGAGCACCTCGCGGATAGAGGAAACGCTCGACTGTCGACTGCGCACACGAACCAGAACCGCTCGCGGCGAAGCCGGTAACGCTGGTGGTCAAGGGAGTCTACACGTGTCGGGAAGAGTTGCCAGTGCGTCTGCCGTGATGCCGCGGGTGACGGAAACGTTGCAGCGTCTGCTGCCGTCATCCGCTCAAGCGGGCTCGACGCGCCTCACTCGAAGCAACCCGCCGCGCTTCTTTCGGATACGCCAGAGCACGACCACGGCGACGATGGCGCACACGAGGCGCAGCAGATTGTTGATCCATCCCCAGCCGTTGCTTGCACTCGACAGATCGAACACGCTCCACGCCGCATTGAGCGAGCAGTGGAATACCAGGCCGCTCCACAGCGTGTATCCATCCAGCGCATCGAGCACGGCGAAGACCATGCCACCCAGGCATGTCATGCAGAACACGGTGAGCGCCTGGTCGCTGCCACGCATGACGAGTCCATGGATCGCGCCGAAGCACAACGCCTGGACCATGCACGCCAGCACCGCTGGCCAATGCAGCCCGCGACGCGGAAAGATGAAGCCGAAGCCGCGGAACACCAGCTCTTCGGCGAACGGAAACAGCAACGCGGTGAACAGCAGTCCGCGCAGATCCAGATCCGCGGATATCGAGCCGGCGATGGCGCTGCTGATCCAGAACGGCAACGTGCTCAACAGCACGAGGCAAGGCGCGCGCCATCCGGGCGAAGCCAGGCCAAGCAGGCGTGCAACCGGAATCCGGACCGCCGCGGGCCTGAGCGCAAGCGCTGCCAGCACGGCAAGCAACACCGCCAGCAGGTTATCCATGCTCGAACCCGCGTAGGAAGACAGCGGCAGGCCCGGAATCCTGACGCCGAGGCTCGCGGCGATATCGCGCACGGACAGCGCCGCGACCAACACCAGTACCACCAGACATCCTCTTCCTGCAGCCAGAAAACGATTCCGCTGGGGCATGTTCCCTACTCTCTGCAGGTGGGCTTGCCGCCCTCGGCGACGCCTCACCTTAGCATTGCCTTAGCTCCCGATGACGCAGCTTGCTGCCATGTAACTGGAACCGTGGCGATCGAAATTTTTTTCAGTACGCATTAAGCGCGGCAAGCCGAGCATCAGCGCCGAACCCACGGAGGTAAGTGTCATGAGCAAGCGCGTGATGGGCAGTCGAGTACTGATGGGCCTGGCAGTCGCCGCGATGGTGGCGGCGCCCATGGTCGCCTCGGCCCATGATGGCTGGGGGCGCGATAACGGTTACCACCGCGGCTGGGATCGCGGCGGCTACGGATATCACGACCGTGATGGCTGGCGCCGCGACTACGGGCATCACGACGGTCACTGGAGCGGCGGCAGGTGGATCGCCGGTGCAGTGGTCGCCGGCGCGGTGATCGGCCTGGTGCAGAGCGCGATGGCGCCGGCGCCGACCTACTACGCACAGCAGCCGACGGTGGTCTACCAGGATCCGCCGGTGGTCTATCGCCAGCCGCGCACCGTGGTGTACGAGCAGCCCAGGACGGTGGTCTATGAAGAGGCGCCGGTGCAGCCCGGCACGGTCGTCTACGGCTCGGCCTACGGTGACGACGACGGCAATTGATCCGCGCCGTTGCGCAGTGGCCTGAAGGAAAAGCCCGGCATTCGCCGGGCTTTTCTGCTTGAGCGGGCTTGCGGCAAAGCAGGCAGCGCTCAGGTGCCGCGGGGCTTGGCGCGATGCGTCGGCGCCGCGGTCCAGGGATCGTCCGGCCACGGGTGGCGCGGATAGCGGCCTTTCAGTTCCTTCTTCACCTCGGGATAGGTGCGTTCCCAGAAGCCCTTGAGGTCCTGCGTGACCTGGATGGGGCGGCCGGCCGGCGACAGCAGGTGCAAGGTCACCGGGATGCGCCCGTTGGCAATGCGCGGCGTATCCGCGAGGCCGAACAGTTCCTGCAACTTCACCGCCAGCACCGGCGGTTCGCCTTCGGCATAGTCCAGCCGGCGATTCATGCCGCTGGGTACGGTAAGGCTTTCGGGCACCTGGGCATCGAGCTGCCGCCGTTGCTCGTAGTCGAACAGGCTGCCCAGCGCCTGCGAGAGTTCGTCGGCGCCCAGTGCGCCCAGGCTGCGCTTGCCGTTGAGATAGGGGGCCAGCCAGTCATCGAGCGTGTCCAGCAGGGCGGCATCGGAAACATCGGGCAGGCCGAGCTCCGGCATCCACGCACGGAGTGCCTGCATGCGTGCGCGCAGGCGATGGGCATGCTCGCTCCATGGCAGCACATCGATACCCTTCGCGCGAACCGCGGCAAGCAGCGCCGGCAAGGCATCCTCGGGTTTCACCGGCACGCTGCGGCGATCGAGCACGATCGCGGCGTAGCGTTGTTCCTCGAAGGCTTCGACGGCCTGGCGTTCCTCATTCCAGCGCAGCACGCGCTCGCGCCGGAACTGCGCGGGATAGTCGCGTTCCAGCACGCGCGGATCGATGGGCGCGGCGGCGAGGATCAGGCTGTCGCGCGCCTCGAAGCGCAGGTCCAGCGCCACCAGCCAGGGTTCGCCGTGCAACGCGGTGCTCTCGTGCAGGCGCGCGCCACGACCGTTGGCCAGGGTGTAGCGCAGCGGGTTGCCATCGTCGCGACGCGCGACGCGATCGGGAAAGGCATGCAGCAGCAGGTCGCCCACCGCATGGCTGTCGGGCACGCCGCTGGCCGCGCTGCGTACGTCGAGGCGGCGACGCCAACCCTTGCTCGCCTGCTCGATCGCCGCGAGCGCACCCGCATCGGCGCCGGTGCGCGCGCCGGCCGTGTGGCGATCGCGCCAGGCATGCAGCGCGTTGACGCGCGCGCGGAAGTCGTCGGTGCGCGCCTGCTCGCCGCGTAGCGGCGAGCGCGCTTCCATCAGTGCGAGCAGGTCCGCGACCAGCGCGCGCAGCTCCGTTGCCGCACGCAGCGCCGCCGCGCCAAGGCGCGGCGTGGCGCCCAGTTCCAGCATCTCGCGGCCGAGCGCCGTGATGCGCCCATCGGTCGCGAGCGCGCCGAGTTGCGTGAGCAGGTCCCGCCCCTGCGCCAGTGCGCCGGCTGGCGGTGCATCCAGCCAGGGAAGCTCGACGCCGCTGCCGGCAGTGATGCCCCACGCGGCGAGCTCGAGCGCAAGACCGGACAGCTCGGCCTGCACGATTTCCGCGGTGCGCGATGGATCGAGCCGCCTGCTCTGCGGCCACAGCCGGTACGCGGTGCCTTCAGCCACGCGGCCGGCACGGCCGGCGCGCTGGTCGGCGGAGGCCTGCGAGATGTTCACCGTTTCCAGCCGCGTGAAGCCGGAGTGGGGATCGAAGCGCGGCTCGCGCGCGAGTCCGCTGTCCACCACCGAACGAATGCCCGGCAACGTCACGCTGGACTCGGCGACGTTGGTGGCGAGCACGACGCGCCGCGTGCCCGGCTCGGCTGGACTCAGTGCCGTCTGCTGCTCGGCCAGCGAAAGCTCGCCATGCAGCGCGACGACCTCGATCTCTCCCCTCTCCCTTTGGGAGAGGGGTCGGGGGTGAGGGTTCGGGGACACCGAAGCGCTACGCTCCGACCGCACCCTCTCCCCCAGCCCCTCTCCCAAAGGGAGAGGGGGGTGATCGAGGGGTGCTTCGAGGATGGATTGCGTGCGGGCGATCTCCCGACGCCCAGGCAGAAACGCTAGTACGTCGCCATCGTTCTCCTGCAGGGCCACGCGAACGACGCGCGCCAGATGATGCTCGGTGCTTTCCTGCACGCGCGCCGGCGGATACGCCACTTTCACCGGAAAACTCCGGCCGGGACTGCTGATGCGCGGCGCATCCAGCCACTGCGCGATGCGCTCGCCGTCGAGCGTGGCGGACATCACGACGATGCGCAGATCCGGCCGCAGCGTGCCCTGTACATCGAGCGCGAGGGCGGCACCGAGGTCGCCGGCGAGATGCCGCTCATGGAATTCGTCGAACAGGATCGCGCCGATGCCGGTGAGTTCGGGATCGTCCTGTATCAGCCGTGTGAGGATGCCTTCGGTCACCACCTCGACACGCGTGGCCTTGCCCACTCTCGCTTCGAAGCGAATGCGGTAACCGACCGTGTGCCCTACTTCTTCACCCCGCTGCTGCGCCATGAACTGCGCCGCCGCACGCGCCGCGATGCGCCGGGGCTCGAGCATCAGGATCTTGCCGTCGCCCAGCCAGGGCTGATCGAGCAAGGCGAGCGGCACCTGCGTGGTCTTGCCCGCACCGGGCGGCGCCTCCAGCACCAGGCGAGGGTGCGCGGCGAGCGAGGCGCGGATCTCCGGCAACAGCGGCGTGATGGGGAAGGAAGGCAATGCACTCATCGCGCCCATGATAACGGCGCGCTGGCAATGACGAGGGCTGTCGGCACTCCGGCAGTCGCCGGAGCGCCTGCGGAAAGGTCGTCATGCCCTTTCCGCAGGCGCAGCACGTTCAGTGGGTGGACGGCGGCGCCTCGCTCGCCGCACGCAGCGGCGCCAGCGATTCGAACTTGCGCTGGTACTCGTCCGTCACCTGCTTGGCTTCTTCGCTGCTGGTGATGACGCGCGGCGTGATCAGCACGATCAGCTCGGTGCGGTTGCGGTTGTGGTTGGTGGTGCCGAACAGGCGGCCGATGACCGGCACGCGGTTGAGGCCAGGAACGCCGGTATCGGTGTTGCCCTCGTTCTGCTGGATCAGGCCGCCGAGCAGCACGGTCTGCCCGCTCTGCACGGCGATCTGCGTGCCCACCGCGCGCTGCTGGATGGTGAAGTTGCCCTGCGAGTTCGCCGCGCCGGTGGTGTTGCTCACCTGTTGCTGCACGTTGAGGTACACCAGTCCGCCCGGGTTCACGCGCGGCTGCACGTCGAGGATCACGCCGGTGGGCACATAGCTCACGCTGCTCGCGGTGGAGCCGGCCGTGGTGGCCCCCAGGCCGGTCACGATCGAGGTCTGGTTGATCGGCACCTGGTCACCAACCTGGATGTGTGCCACCTGGTTGTTCAGCACCACCAGCGACGGTGCAGACAGTGTCTTGGTGTTGCCGTTCGTTTCCAACGCGCGGACGGCCACCTGCAGCTTGCTGTTGCCGCTCAGGAAGGAATAGAAGAGCGGCTCGCCACCGTACTGGTTGCCACCGCCACCCAGCGCTCCTTGATGGCGCATGCCCGGGTAGACCGAGTCGGCGCCGATGAGGTTGCCACTGCTGTCGTATTTGGGCGTGCTGTTCGCCAAGCCCTGCAGATACCACTGCACGCCGAACTCGAACTGGCCGGTGAGATCCACCTCGAGGATGCGCATCTCGATCTGTACCTGCAGCGGCACGTTGTCCAGGCGCTTGATGGCCTGCTCGATCTCGGCCCACTGCGACGGCCGCGCACGCACCAGCAACTGGTTGTTGGAATCCACCGAGCTGATGCGGATGCTGCCGTCTTCGGAAGTGTATTGCGCGCCCGCGGCGTTGCTGTTGCCGCCGTTGGCGTTGTTGGCATTGCCGAGCGCGCCGGCTGCCCCACCGCCGGTGTTGCCAAAACTGCTGCCCGTGTTGCCGAAGGCATTGCCCGTACCGGTGCCGCTGGTGGTTCCCAGGCCACCGGCGCTGCCGAAGCCGCCGCCCACGCCGTTGACGCCAGTGCTGCTGCCGAAGCTGCCCGCCGTGCTGCCCATGCCGCTGGCCGAGCCATTGGCGTTCTCACTGGTGCCCAGCGTATTGCTGGTAAGACCCGGGCCGACCTTGCCGTTGTTGGCGCCGCCCGCGCCACCGCCGTTGGTGTAGATCTGCGCCAGGTACTGCGCCAGCTCCGACGCCTTGATGTTGCGCACGTCGTACACGAACAGGTTGGGCTCGTTGCCGCCGCCGCGATCGATCTTGGCGACCCAGTCACCGACTTCCTGCAGGTAATTGGGCTGTGTGCTGATCACCACCAGCGCATTGGTGCGTTCGATCGGAATGAAGCGCAGCATGCCGGCCAGCGGCGTGTCGCCCTTCGGCCCGAAGATCTGGTCGAGCTGCGGCATCAGCTCGGCGACGTTGGCGTGCTGCAGGCTGAACACGCCCACCGACATGCCGCGCAGCCAGTCCACGTCGAAGGTGCGGACGGTGCGCTGGTAGTTGTCCAGTTCCGACGGCGTGCCGGAAAGCACGATCAGGTTGCGCGACGCATCCACCAGCAGGATGGAATCGGCGCGCGCGAACGGCTTGATCAGCTTCTGCATCTCGTTGGCCGAGATGTAACGCAGCGAGAACAGGCGCGCCTGCAATCCACCCTGCGGCGCCACCGCGTTGAGGCTCGGCACGAGGTTGCCGGCGACCGCGTCCTTGGCGGGCATCACCACGTAGTGCCCGTTCTGCATGACCAGCGCGTTGTTGGTCCACGACAGCAGCGTCTCCAGGATGGGAATGGCCTGGCTGCTGTCCACCGGTTCGGCGGTGGAGAAGGAGATGTTGCCCTGCACGCCCGGGACGATGGTGTAGTTCTGCTTGAGCAGGTCACCCAGGATCGCCTTGACCACCGCCTGCACGGGCTGGTTTTCGAAGTTGAACGTCACCGCGCCGTCGCCGCTGGCCGCCTTGCGCGGCTGAGCCAACCCGGTCGCGCGAATGAACTGGCCGCTGCCGCTGTTCACGTCGGGGCGCGGGACCACCGCGCTTTCCGCATTGCCGCCGGCATTGAGGGGCAGGGGCTGCGGCACCGGCTTTTCCGTGCCGGCCATGGCCTCGCGTTGCAGCGCCCCGTCGTCGTGCTGGGGCGGCAAGCTCTGGCAGCCGGCAAGCCACATCGCCATGGCAAGCGTGCCGATGCGGTGAAGCCGCGGTGTGCGGTGGATGGTCATGGCTCAGTGTGCTCCCTCGGGGTTCGCTGCCTGCTGTTGGGCGCGACGCTTTTGGATGGCTTCTCGCAGCGCGCGGAGGCGGTCCGCCTGCGTGCTGTTGGGTTGATCGGGCGCCGTGTTCGCGCCGGCAGGGGGCGCACCCTGCGGCTTCACCGGCCCGATCATCATCTGCATGCCGCCGGCCGGCGCCGGCGACGGCGGGTTGTTCGTGGCGGCCTGCGCCGGTGCGGGTGGCGCCGGCGTGTTCTTGGGCATGTCGATCGGTGCGCCGGCCGGCAGTTCCAGCTCGGTGCGTCCGCTGGCCGATTCGAAGACGGCCGCGCGCGGCTTGAGTTCGACCAGGCGCCAGCTGCCATCGGGCAGCGTTTCGCCCTGGCGCACGCGCACTTCGCGGTCGCCGCTCTTGTCGTGCAGCAAGGCCATGTGCAGCGCAGGCGTGACGATGATGCCGGTGAGCTGCATGTCGCCGAGGCTGGCGCCGCCGCTGGCGGTGCGCAGGCTTGGCTTGCGATCGGGGCTGAACAATGGCTGCTGCCATACCGCCGAGAACTGGGCCAGCGGTACCGGCGCAGGAAGACCCTGGTCGTGCGTTTCAGGCAGGGGCGCGGAAGCGCGTGGCGCACCCCAATGCACGCCACGGCCCATGCCCGAAAGCAACAGCAGCAGGGCGAGACCGAACACGCCGGCGATGGCGCCGAGCACCGGGGTCAATCGGCGTTGCGCAGCGGCGTTCATGGCGCCTCCTGCGAAGCTTCACCGCCGGCCGCGCGCGGCTGGCGCACGTAGCCCGACAAGGTGAACTGCACTTCCAGCGGCGCCGTGTTCTGCTGCAAGGCCGCCACCGGATTGCGATAGATGCTGAGGTCGTCCACGAACAGGTAGGGCGTGCCCTGCTCCAGGTCGTGCAGCGTCTCGGCCAGCGGCTGCACATCGCAGCGCAGGCTGATGCTCACGGCCACCTTGCGATAGGGCTCGTCGGCTGCAGCCGGCGGGTTGGGCACCGGCATCTTCTGCGTCACGTCGCAGGCGCCGCCCGGATGCGCCGCCACCGCGTCGACCACGCGCTGCATCAGGCCGGCGGCGGCGGCGTTGGGATCGTCCTCGGGGAGGAAGGCATGGCTCGCCGCCTGCCCCGCACCCATCGCGGCGAGGCGTTGCTGCAGTTGCGGCTTCTCGGCGATGGCGGCGGCGAAGCGCGAGTGCGTGTCGCGCAGGTCGTCCATCTCCCCATGGATGGTGCGCAGCGGCGCCACGAACCACCAATGCAGCAAGGCGAAGTACGCGATCACCAATACCACCAGCAGGAGCAGCACGGCCGCGATGCGGCTGTCGCGCGGCTTGAGCGCCGTCATCTTCATGGCGTGCCTCCGGCCGGCGTGGGCTTCGGCTTGGCGTCCGCGGGTTTGCGCAGCTGCGCCACCATGTAGAAGCGTTCCTTGCCGGTCGACGGATCCACCTGGATGGTGCCCTGGAAATTCGCGTCGGTGATGACAGGCGAGCCCTTGAGGGCGTCCACCAGGCGCGCCGCCTGCGGGCTCTGGCCCTGGAAACCAACCTGGCCACTGTTGTCGATGCTCAGGCGCTCCAGCCACGCCGTGGTGGGCAGGCGCTGGCTGATGTCCTGCAGCACGGCCAGCGCGGAGACGGTGCGCGACTTGCGCTGGGCCAGGAAACCTGCGGCGCCGGCGTTGTCCTGCAGTTGCTGGCGCAGCGAGGCCACCTGCTGCGCTTCGGTGCGCATGCCTTCCACTTCGCCGCGCATCTGTTCCAACGCCGCTTCGCGGTTGTGCAGGAACTGCAGCAGCGACAGCACCAGCAGCACGATGGCAGCGACGCCCAGCGCGAGATTCAACCGCTGTCGCGGATGCTGGCGGCGCGGCACCTGGTCGGCAGGCAGCAGGTTGACGCCCAGGCGATCGTTGCCGCTGGCCACGTCCACCGCATCGACCTGCAAGCCCGACGATGCGAGCCGCGCGAGCAGCGGATCGAGCGTGGTCCTGGGCACCACCACCAGCTCCGCCGCGAACCGTCCGGCAGGTGCGCCCGAGCGCAATTCGCGCACGCCATAGCGCACCTGGTCGACGCGGAACGGCGTCTGCCGGTCCATTTCGAAGGCGCCGATCTGCTGCAGGTTGTCACGCGCCGCCACCGGCAGGTTGAGGCGCGGCCGCAGCACATCGGCGGCATCGAGGCATAGCGCGATGCGCAGGTCTTCGCGATCCACGCCACGCAGGGCGTCATTGAACGCCACCTGCTGGCTGGCCGCGTCGAGCTGGCTGTTCCAGCGGGCCAGCGGATAGATGTCGCCCGCACGGCGCAGCGTCCAGTCCTCGCCGTCGAGGTGAAGCAGATGCCAGGCGAGGCCGCCGCCGAAGCGCGTACGCCAGCTCGCCGGCAACAAGGCGACGAGTTCGCCGCCCCACCATCCCAGGAAACGCGGCACGGGCGACGCTCGCCATGCGCGGCGCACCCGGTCCAGCTGCAATTGCAACGGCTGCGTAGCCCCGGAGTCTGTTTTCATATGCCAACTGCCTCGCGCCGGGATCTCTTTGCGCGCAGGACAAGGAAGAACGAAAGAGCGTACGTCGGTACGCGACCGAGTGATGACGCCGTCCTGTGGGCGAACAGGCCCGGCCCACAGGGTTGCGCGAGGCAGTTGGCATATGAAAACAGACTTTTTGTCATTCCCCGTCTCCCTCCTGCCAACGCAGCACCGCGTAAGGCAATGCGCCCGGGCGTACGCCCTGTAATCGCACCGTCGCCCGCAGTATCGCGCGCGTGCCGTCGGCCAGCGTGGCCTCTGCGCGAATACTATGCGTTACTCCCTGCATCGCAGCCAGCGCGGGTTGCGGTTCGCCCGCGGATCGGGCCGCCACCAGGGCCTGCGCCTGCTCGGGCGTCATGCCGGGCACGGCAGCGAGCGCGAGCGGCTGCGCCGTGGCGGGGTCCGGGCTCTGCCGACCGGACCACAGGGTGACCTGCGGCGCCAGCGTGCGATAAAGCGCCGGCTGCATGCCCAGCACCATCTGCAGTTCTTCCACGGTCGCGAACGGGCCATGCCGCGGACCGTAGTCGCGCCCGGCCTGGGCATAGGTCGCATTGGGCACGTTGCTCGGCGGCGCGGCGCTGAAGGTGCGCCAGTCGACCACGTTGCGGGTAAGCGACTGGGCATCGTTGTCCGACAGGCCGGCCGCCTTGAACAGGTTCTGCAGCACGTCCGGCGAGGCCGCATTGAGGTCGACCTTGCCGTTCTCGCTGACGATGCTCACCTTGACCTTGGCGCCGTCGAAGTCGAACGGATAGACACGTCCGTCGGGCATCCAGCGTTGCTGCAGCTGCGGATCCTGCAGGGCGTAGATGGCGCGCATCAGGCCGGCCTCGGCCGCGTAGTGCGCCTGGGTCTGGGCGAACTGGTAACGGGCCTGCAGGCCTTCGGTGCGCGCAAGCATCGCGTAACCGCCCACCAGGATCGCCAGCAGCGTGCACGCCCACAGCACCACCAACAGGGCCACGCCACGTTGCCCACGGGCCGGGGCGCGGTTCATTGCACGCCCCGACGCTGCAGGCCCTGCAGCAGGTCGATCTGTCCCTGCATGGCCGAGGCATCCACGCGCAGCGGCGCTTCGAGCCGCGGCCATGCCGTGGTCCCGTCCAGTTCGAGCGCGATGCGCACGATGCGCGGCATGCTGCGGCTGCCGTCCCAGCGATCCTGCCAGTCGCCTTTCGTCTCCTGCGTGTCCGCCGCGCGATAGCTGAAGCTGCCGTTGCGGATGTTGTCGAGCAGCACCTCGGGTTCGCCCAGCGGGCGCGGCGCGCTGCCGTCGGGAGGCATCAGCGCGAAACTCGCCTCCAGCCGCGAGCGGCCCTTGCCATCGGACACCAGCTTCAGTTGGTGCAATTGCGGCCCGAGCCGGCCCAGGTAGCCCGGCAACGGTGCGACGAAGCGCAGTTCGTGCGCATCGCCGGTGAAGAACAATGGGTCGCCCTTGTCGGTATGCGCGATCGCCACCGCCCGTGCCTGCGCCAGCTCGCGCCGCAGGAACTGTTGCGCCGAACGCACTTCATCGAGCCGCTCGATCGACGCCTCACCCGAACGCACCGCATGCGTCGCCGTGCGCACGCCCGAGTAGATGCCGAGCAACAGCAGCGTGAACAACGCCAGCGCGCCGAGCACTTCGAGTAGGGTGAAGCCCTGCTCCGCCGACGCAGTCCCCATAGGCATGACCGCTGCGCATGGCGTCGTCATGGCGTTGCCGTGGTGGGCGGGCCAAGCAGCCGCAGCGTGCTGAAATGCGCGGAGCGCTCACGCAGGCGAGTCCCCCAATAGACATCGAGGTCGAGCTTCACCATGCGCATCGGATTGGCGGCCAGCTCCGGCGTGGCCAACTGCGCGGGCACCTGCGCCCGCGGCGCCGTCCACGGGGTCACCACCAGGCGCCAGCGGTAGTGATCGTCGAAGCGACCTTCGCTGCTGCCCGCGCGAAGCGGCGTGGTGATATCCACGGTGTCGAGCAGGCTGCGCGCCCACAGCGCCGCCTGGCTGTGATCGTCGGCGTTGCGCGTCAGCGCGATCGACCCGCCCGCGACCTTGAGCAGCGCGCTGAATGCAATCGCCAGCAGCAACGTGGCCGCGATCACCTCGAGCAGGCTGAAACCACGCACGCGATGCTTCATTTACGACCGCTCACGTCGGCCACGCTCACCGCGCCGGTGAGCCATGATACGTTCACCCGCCACTGGCGCTGGTTGCGTTGCAGCGTGATGTGCCCGCCGGTGGAACTGCCATCGGGGAAGAAGCGGATGCGCCCGGTGGTGGCGCTGACCTGGTCTTCCTTGGCGCTGGTGATGCCGATACGCATGCCCGTGGGCAGCCGCACCACTTTGCCGTCGTCGGCGCGATAGGTGTTGGCGCGCGTATCGACATCGAAGGTGTGCTCGTTGCCGTGCACGATGGCCTGCGTGCGCGTGGCCCGCAGCGCAGCGGCGAGTTCGCCGCTGGCCGCCGCCACGCGCGCACTCGCCAGGCCCTGCGTCACCGACACCGCGACGGCCGCCGCCGCGATGCCGATCAGCAGGATCACGGCCAGCATTTCCAGCAGGGTGAAGCCACGCGAACGCCCACCCCGACCGATGCCACGGTCAGGTGATGACGGTACGGGTGGCGATGCCGCCGGCATGTTGTTACTGCCAGTTGCCCACGTCGGCGCTGTAGCCGTCGCCGCCGGGCTTGCCGTCCTGGCCGTAGAAGATCAGGTCGAAGCTGCCGTGGTCGCCCGGGTACTTGTAGCCGAACTCATGGCCCCACGGATCGTGCAGCTCCGACTCCTTCGCATACGGGCCCTGCCAGTTCCGCGCATTGGCGGGCTTGGTCATCAGGTCCTGCAGCTGCTGCGGCGGCGAGCCGTTGTCCAGCGCGTAGTTTTCGATCTTCTGGCTCAGCGTGGTGAGCTGCGCCTTGCCCGCGCCGTACTTGCCCTTGTCCACGTTCTTGCCGACCTGGGTCACCACCACCGCGCCGATGATGCCGATCAACACGATCACCGCCAGCATTTCCAGCAGGGTGAAGCCGCGGTTGGCGTGATGGGGGCGGAGTGTCCGTTGTCGCATGGCGTACCTCGTGGTCGTTCGATGGAAAAGGGTCATTGGATGTTGCTGGTGAGGCTGAGCAGCGGCAGCAGGATCGCCGCCATGATGATCGCGACCATCACGGTCATCACGATGGTCAGCGCGGGCACCAGCGCAGCGAGCAGGCGATCGATCGCGCGACGGCTCTCCAGCTCGAACGTGTCGGCCACCTTGAGCAGCATGGTGTCGAGCTGGCCGGCCTCCTCGCCCACCTGCACCATCTGCAAGGCGAGCCGCGGGAAGCGTTGCGACTGCGCCAGCGCCAGGCTGAGACCGGTGCCGCCCTTGACCTGTTCGGCCGCCTGTTCAAGCGCCTCGTCGAGCGCACGGTTGGCGGTGACCTGGCGCGCGATGCCGAGCGCGGAAAGCAGCGGCACGCCGTTCTTCAGCAAGGTACCCAGCGTGCGCGCGATGCGCGCCGTCTGGATCTTCAGCAGCAGCGGACCGACCACGCGCATGGTAAGCAGACGCGCATGCCACGCCAGCAGCATCGCCGGATCGCGCAGCCGCGCACGCACGATCAGCACACCGAGCACCAGCAGGATCACCAGCGCCCACCACCAGTTTTGCAGCACGCTGCCCACGACGAGCACGGCCTGCGTTATCCAGGGGATCGGCACCTGCATGTCTTCGAAGATCGGCACGAACTGGGGCACCACGTAAGCCAGCAGCAACAGCAGCGAGCCAAGCACGCCGACCATCAGGAACGCCGGATAGATCAGCGCGTTGATGATGCTGCCGCGCAGTTGCTGCGAGCGCTCCAGGTAATCGGCCAGGCGGCGCAGCGTGTCTTCGAGCGAACCGCCTGCTTCGCCGGCGCGCACGAGGCTGATGTAGAGCTTGGGAAACACGCCGTGCTCATCGTCCATCGCCTGTGACAGTGGCGTGCCGCCACGCACGCGATCGCGCACGCGTTCGATCAGTTGCTTCGCCCGCTCGCCTTCGGGCAGATCCATGAGGATGCCGAGCGCGCGATCGAGCGGTTGCCCCGCACCGAGCAGCGTGGCGAGCTGGTGCGTGAACTGCGCGAGCTGGTCGCCGGTGAACGGGCCGCGACGGAACCATGCCGCAAGGCCGCTGCCGCCGGTTTCCGCGTCGGCAGCGCGTGCATCGAGCGGCGTATGGCCCTGGTCCTGCAGGCGGCTGACCACCTCGTCGAGGCTGCCGGCTTCCATCTGGCCCTGCAGCACTTCGCCCGACGCGGTGACGGCGCGGTAGCGGAACTGGGTCATGACGCAAACCACTTCCTCTCCCCACAGGGCGACGCGAAGCTAGTCCCGTGGGAGAGAGGACCGAGGTGAGGGGTGGGTGCTCGCGGGAAAGTGGCTAAGGGCGACACGGCAAGCTCGGACACTCTCGCGAGCACCCGCCCCTCACCCCAGCCCTCTCCCCGGTGGGGAGAGGGGGCAATCTTCGCGGCGTCAACCTTCCTGCGTGACACGCAGCACCTCCTCGATGGTGGTGATGCCTGCCACGGCCTTGGCGATGCCGTCCTCGTACATGGTGCGCATGCCTTCGACACGCGCGAGGCGTTCGATCTCTCCGGCGTCGGCGCGCTGCATCACCATGCGGCGCAGCGGGTCGGTCATCACCAGGAATTCCATGATCGCCTGGCGCCCGCGGTAACCACTGGGATTGGCGGCGCTGCTGCCCGGCTTCCACAGGCGGATCGGGCGCTCGTCGGTGTACTTGTGCAGCTCGAACTGCTCGATCACCTCGGGCAGCGCTTCATACGGCGTTGCCGTTTCCGGATCGAGGCGGCGCACCAGTCGCTGCGCCAGGATGCCGTTGACGGTGGAGCCGAGCAGGTAGTCCTCCACGCCCATGTCGAGCAGGCGCGTAATGCCGCCGGCGGCGCTGTTGGTGTGCAGCGTGGACAGCACCAGATGGCCGGTGAGCGCGGACTGGATGGCGATGCGGCAGGTTTCCAGGTCGCGCATTTCGCCGATCATGATCACGTCCGGATCCTGGCGCACGATGGAACGCAGCGCACCGGCGAAATCCAGCCCGATCTGCGGCTTCACCTGGATCTGGTTGATGCCCTCGATCTGGTATTCGACCGGGTCCTCGACGGTGATGATCTTGACGTCGGGCGTGTTGATCTTCGACAGCGCCGTATACAGCGTGGTGGTCTTGCCCGAACCGGTCGGGCCGGTGACCAGCAGGATGCCGTTGGGGCGTTCCAATACATCGACGAAGCGCTGCTGGAAGCTGCCCGTGAAACCCAGCGAGGCGAAATCGAACACCACCGATTCGCGATCGAGGATACGCATCACCACCGATTCGCCGAAGCTGGTCGGCACGGTGGAGACGCGCAGGTCCAGCTCCTTGCCCTGCACACGCAGCTGGATGCGGCCGTCCTGCGGCAGGCGGCGCTCGGCGATGTTGAGCTTGGCCATGATCTTGACGCGCGAGATCACCGCAGCGGTCGAACTGGCCGGCGGCGCCTCCACCTCATGCAGCACGCCGTCGATGCGGTAGCGCACCTTCAGGCGGTTCTCGAACGGCTCGATGTGCACGTCGGAAGCGCGCTGCTCCACCGCACGCTGCAGGATCAGGTTCACCAGCCGGATCACCGGCGCCTCGGAGGCGAGGTCGCGCAAGTGCTCCACGTCGTCCTCCACGGCGGCGCTGCCGTCGAGGTTCTCCACGATGGTACCCATGGCCGAACGGCCGGAGCCGTAATAGCGCTCGATCAGGTCGTCGATTTCCGAACGCAGGCCGATGCGCAGCGACACCGGCCGCCCTGCCGCCAGCTGGATCGCCTGCAGGGGATAGGGATCGGCGGGATCGGACACCGCCAGCGCCAGGTCGTCCTCGCCCACGCGCACCGGCACCACGTGCTGCTGCTTGAGGAAGCGCACGGAGATGTCGAGCTCGGTGGGCGGCAGCTCCGGCGCCTCGCGGGCGACCAGCAGCGGCGTCTGCAGCAATTCCGACCAGGCCTCGGCCAGGTCACGTTCGGACACCAGGCCCAGCCGGGCCATCAGCGCGGTGAGCGTGCCGTCGGGCGACTCCTCGTGGAGGCGGCGCGCACGCGCGAGATCCGTATCCTTCAGGCGCCCACGGGAAACCAGCAGCGCACAGACCGCCGCTTCGCGGCCATCCATCGCCGCCGCTTCCTCGTTGGCCGCCGGCTTTGCGACTGCCGACATGCGTCACCCCGCTTCAATCCAGTGCATCGGCACAGGTATCGCTCCCCAAAGCGACACCCATGAGGGCGTCATTGGTAGCACACCCATTGTCTGCCACGCGAGCACGGTTTCTCACCGAACGCCCTAAGTTCCGACCGCGTGCGAAGCATCACGTTCAATCCGCCAAAGGCTAGGCGAGGGGCATGACGGTTCCTTTGCTTACCCGCCCGGCATTCAGCGGCACGCCGGGCCCGCCCGCGATATCTTGCGGGATGCCCGGCCCTGGGGTTGCCACCGCGCCGCTGGCTGGGACAATGCATGCTTTGCCCCACTCCCCGAACCCCATGCAACTGATCGACATCGGCGCCAACCTCACCCACGAGTCGTTCCACCACGATTTCGACGCCGTGCTGGCTCGCGCCCACGCCCATGGCGTCGCGCGCCTGATGGTCACCGGCGCCTCGCGGGACGGCAGCACGCATGCCCTGGCGCTGGCGCAGGCGCATCCCGGGGTGCTCTACGCCACGGCGGGCGTGCACCCGCATCATGCAATCAACTACGACGACGCCACCGACGCGCTGCTGCGCGAGCTGGCCACGCACGAGGAAGTGCGTGCCGTGGGCGAGACGGGGCTGGACTACAACCGCAACTACTCGCCGCGCGACGTGCAGTTGGCCGTGTTCGAGCGGCAGCTGCAGATCGCGGTGGACGTGCAGAAGCCGCTGTTCCTGCACCAGCGCGATGCGCACCACGACTTCATCGCGCTGCTGCGCCGCTATCGCGACAGGATTCCCGGCGCCGTGGTGCATTGCTTCACCGATACCGGCGAGGCCATGCGCGATTACCTCGCGCTGGACTGCCACATCGGCATCACCGGTTGGATCTGCGACGAGCGGCGCGGCACCCACCTGCGCGAGCTGGTGAAGGAGATTCCCGCCGATCGGCTGATGATCGAAACGGATGCGCCGTATCTCCTGCCGCGCACGGTACGTCCCCAGCCGTCGCATCGACGCAACGAGCCGATGTACCTCAAGCACATCTGCGAGGAGATCGCGCGCGACCGTGGCGAGCCGGTGGATGTCACGGCGGCGAACAGCACGGCGACGGCGGCGGCGTTTTTCGGCCTCCACTGACACGCCCCCTGTAGGAGCGCACCCAGTGCGCGAAAAGCCTACGAAGCGCAGAAGCGGATCGCGACTTTGGAAGTGAGGAACGCCGTTGCGCTGCGGTCGCGCACTGGGTGCGCTCCTACAACGGCAGTCGTCAGCCGATGATGCGCGTCTCGCCGGGCGCCAGCCCATCTAGCGCATACGCCCCGATCCGCTCGCGGATCAGCCGCAGCGTGGGAAACCCGACTGCGGCCGTCATGCGTCGCACCTGTCGGTTGCGGCCTTCGCGCAGCGTGATGCGCAGCCAGCTGGTGGGGATGAGTTTGCGAAAGCGCACGGGCGGATCGCGCGGCCACAGCCACTCCGGCTCCACGGCCTGCTCGGCGCTGGCGGGTAGCGTCGGTCCATCGTTGAGCGTCACGCCGCGACGCAAGGCGGCGACGGCTTCGTCGGTGATCTGGCCGTCGACCTGCACCAGGTAGGTCTTGGGTTGCTTGTGCTTGGGATCGGTGAGCTTGTGCGCGAGCGCGCCGTCGTCGGTGAGCAGCAGCAGGCCTTCGCTGTCGTGGTCGAGGCGTCCGGCGGCGTACACATCCTTCTGGCGGACGTAGTCGGCCAGCGTAGGTCGGCCATCCGGATCGCGGAACTGGCAGAGCACGCCATAGGGCTTGTTGAGTGCGATAAGCATGCGGAAGCGATCCGCGCGCCTCGCGGCGCGTGGTCTTGCCCGGATGTTACGGCGAAGACGCGGCGGCGGGCTTCACGAAGCGCAGCGTCATGCGATCCGATTCACCGATCGCCTGATACTTCGCCTTGTCCTGATCGCCCAGCGTCAGCGTGGGTGGCAGCGTCCATACACCCTTGGGGTAATCCTTGGTGTCCTTGGGGTTGGCGTTGATCTCGCTCTTTTCCTCGAGCTTGAACCCTGCATCGGTCGCGAGCTTCACCACGTAGTCGGTGGGGAGATAGCCGCTGTCCTTCACCGCTTCGATGCTGGCGTTATCCGCCGCGCGATGGTCGACCACGCCCAGCACGCCGCCGGGTCGCAGGGCGGCGAAGAACGCCTTGAACATCTGCGGCGCGGTATCGGCTTCCACCCAGTTGTGCACGTTGCGGAAGGTCAGCACCACGTCGGCCGAGCCCGGCGCACCGAACACCGGCGCCTTGGGATCGAACTCCAGGATCTGCGCCTTGCCATAGTGCGCGGCGTCGGCGGCGAACTTGGCCTTCAGGCCGGTCTTGTCGCGGCTGGCCTCACCGTCGCCCGAGGGCTTGGCGATGGCGGCGATGTAATGGCCGTTGTCGTGCAGCAGCGGCGCGAGCACTTCGGAGTACCAGCCACCACCCGGGGTGATCTCGATGACCGTCTGGTCGGGGCGGATCCCGAAGAACTGCAGCGTCGCCTTGGGATGACGATAGACATCGCGCGCCTTGTGCTCGGGCGAACGCCAGTCGCCCGCCAGCACCTGGTCGAGCCGCGTCGCGGTGAAGTCGCTGGCCGTGGTCGGCGGCACCAGCCCGCCCGCCGGCTGGTCCTGCACCTGCGCGTTGGCCGGCGTGGAACTGCTGCTGCACGACGCCAGCAGCACCGCTGCCAGCCCCAGGATCACACGGCTTTTCATCGATTACCCCTAGAAGCGAACGTCAAAATGGCGTGTAGAGCATAGCGGCCCCAGCTTGCCGGCCACTACGTATACAAATGGTGGATGGACAAGCCACCTCCGCGGCGAGCAAAGCATGGGAAGCTGGAGGCAGGCTTTCTCACAGGACATGCATGTAGGAGCGCACCCAGTGCGCGACAGGCCTGCGAAGCGGTGACGCCATCACCCGGAAACGAGGAACCACCGTTGCGTCGCGGTCGCGCACTGGGTGCGCTCCTACAGAAGGATAGCGGGGTGGTGCTACGCCGTGACGCGTGCGGCCTGGGACATCGCCTCGGCATACTTGCCCGCCTCGCACAGCAGCCATTCGCGGAAGATGCGCAGGCCGGCGTGATCCCGCGCGTGCTCGGGGTAGACCAGGAAATAGGCTTCCGGGATCTGCTGGTAGCGATCCCCCAGCACCGTGAGCAAACCGGCCTCGACCAGCGGGCGCGCCATCACCATGCGCCCCAGCGCGACGCCCATACCCTCGAGCGCGCCGCGCTGCAAGGCATCGGTGTTGTCGAAATGCGCGACATAGCGGCCCGGCGGCTGTCCGCCGGTGGCGGCGAACCAGTCGGGCCAGCGGTCGCCCGGATCACCCAGCAACGGCCACCGCCCGAGATCATTGGGATCGGCGTCGCCCATGCGCGCCAGCAGAGCCGGCGAGGCTACCGGCGCGATCCATTCGCCAAACAACCGCTCGGTAACCAGGCCCGGCCACGGCCCGCGCCCGTAGCGCATGGCGGCATCCACCGGATCGCGCTCGAAGTTCACCAGCTCCACGCTGGACTGCAGGTTGAGCTCCAGCTCCGGATGCGCGGCGACCAGCCTTGCCAGGCGCGGCACCAGCCAGCTCGACATCACGCCCGGTATCGCGCTCAGTGTCAGCGCGTTTTCGCGGCGGCAGCGGAAACCGGCCATGGCGCGGTCGATGCCTTCGAAGTGATGCCCCACCGCTTCCAGCAACCGGCGTCCTTCGGCGGTGAGCTGCACGCCGCGCGGGCCTCGTTCGAACAGGCGTCGTTCCAGCCGCTGTTCCAGCTGCCGTACCTGATGGCTGAGCGCGCTCACCGTGAGGTTCGCCTGCTCGGCGGCACGCGACAGATTGCCCAGGCGGGCCACCTGCACGAACTGTTGGAGGAGATCCAGCGAGACGCGTCCCATTTGAATTTTCCTCAAGGCTGGCTTGCGAATATATCGCTTTTTCGCCCTATGGGAGGCGTCTATCTTGAGCTCCTGACGATACACGGGAGGATGTCATGAGCTCGCTCTGGACCAACCTGTTGTTCATGCACGGCCACATCACCGACCCGGCCCTGGCCCGGCGGTTGGCGGAAACGCCCAAGCCGCCGTCACGCCCTTCGGGCAAGCGGCTGCGCAACGCGAACATGGCGCGCGACCTGCAGCGCAAGGGCGCACCGGCGCCCCTCGCCCAAGGCGGTTGCGCCTGACGAATGTCCCCGCGGTACCGACCGTCGCCACCCAAGGGTGGCGACGGTAACGGTCAAGGCGTACCCGCCGGGAGCTGCAGCTTGACCGGCGTGCCCAGGTCTTCGGACGAACGGCCTTCCATCACGCTGTAGTCACCACCATGGATCACCCAGCCGTGTTTGGCCGCATCGAAGTCGGCCAGCAGGCGTTTCTCCAGCGGGATGTCGAGTTCGCGCTGCTCGCCCGGCTTGAGCGAGACCTTCGCGTAGCCGGCAAGCCGTTTCGACTTGGCGCCAGGCACCTGGACGTAGACCTGCGCCACGTCAGCGCCAGCGCGTGAACCGGTGTTGCGTACGGTGACCGTCGCATGCAGCTGTCCGTCGCGCGAGGCGACCTTCAGCGCGCCATGCTCGAACGTCGTATAGGACAAGCCATAGCCGAACGGGAACAGCGGCTTGAGGTCGCGCGACTGCAACCAGCGATAGCCGACGTCGGCGCCGTCGATGTTGTAGTCGACCGACTCCGGCGGCGTGCCGCCCGTGGCACCGGGAATCTCCGCGCGCGGCAGCTGCGACGCATCGCGCACCCAGCTCATCGGCAGGCGACCCGACGGGTTCACCTTGCCCGACAGCAGGTTCGCGATGCCGTTGCCCGCGTCGCCACCGGGATACCAGACCTCGAGCACGGCGCCCACCTGGTCGAGCCAGGGCAGCTGCACCGGCGCGTTGTTCTCCAGCACCACGACGGTGCGCGGGTTGGCCTTGGCCACCGCTTCCACCAGTGCGTCCTGGCCGCTGGGCAGCGCGAGGTCGGCCGCATCGAACGATTCGGCCGCCCACTTCTGCACGAACACCACGGCCACCTGCGACTTGCCGGCGAGTGCGGCAGCGGCGGCCACGTCGTTGCCATCCGCATACTGCACGTTAGCCTTCGGTGCCATCGTGCGGATGGCCTTGAGCGGCGGATACGGGTGATACATCACCGGGCCCGGCCACGTGGTCGGCGCCAGGCCCGGCACGGCATTGCCGCCCATCGCCGTCACCAGCGAGGAACCGCCGCCGGCCAGCACGCCCTTGTCCGCATGCGCGCCGATCACCGCCACCGATGCCAGCTTGCCGAAGTCCAGCGGCAGCAGGCCGTTTTCATTGCGCAACAGCACCGCACCCGCTTCCAGCGTTTCGCGTGCCACGGCGAGGTTGGCCTTGCTGTCGATCGGCGCCTTCTTCGCCGGATGCTCGAACACGCCCGCGGCGAACATGCTGCGCAGGATGCGCTGGACCATGTCGTCGATGCGCGCCTGCTTCACCTCACCCTTGGCGAGCGCCTGGCGCAGCGGCGCATCGAAATACACTTCCTTGTCGAACACTTCGCCGGCCGACTCCTGGTCGAGGCCGGCGTTCACCGCCTTGGCCGCGCTGTGCGCACCGCCCCAATCGGACATCACGAAGCCGGGATACTTCCAGTCGCGCTTGAGCAACTGGTTCATCAGGTAGTCGTTCTCGCAGGCCCAGTCGCCATTGAGCTTGTTGTACGAGCACATCACCGAACCGGGCTTGCCCCGTTCGATGGCGATCTCGAACGCGAGCAGGTCCGACTCGCGCATGGCCTTCTCGCCGATCTGCACGTTGATGGTGTTGCGCGCGGTTTCCTGGTCGTTCAAGGCGAAGTGCTTGATGGTGGAGATCACGTGCTGGCTTTCGATGCCGCGGATCGCCTCGGCCACGATGGTGCCGGCGAGCAGCGGATCTTCGCCCGCGTACTCGAAGTTGCGGCCATTGCGCGGATCGCGCATCAGGTTGATGCCGCCGGCCAGCAGCACGTTGAAGCCCTTGCTGTGCGCTTCGTTGCCGATCATCGCGCCGCCGCGATAGGCCACCTTGGGATCCCAGCTCGCCGCGGTGACGGGACCGGCCGGCAACGGCGTCGCGCTGTCGCCCGGGCGCATGCGGTCGGAACTCGCCACGCCCAGGCCCGCATCGCTTTCTTCCAGCGCGGGAATGCCGAGGCGCTCGATCGGCGGCACGTAACCCGCCGAGGCGATGGCGCCCTTGGGGAACGGCTTGTCGGAAGGACGATCCGGGCCGGCGTAATAGCTGCGGATCAGCTGGAATTTCTCGTCCTGCGTGAGCTGCGCCACCAGCATCCTCGCGCGCTCGTCGGGCGAGAGCTTGGGATCGGACCACGGCCGCGTCGCGGATGACTGCGCCACCGCCGCACTCATCCACGTACACAAACCCATCACGATGGCGCATCGCCATGCCGTCGCCTTGATCTTCATCCGCGTTCCTCCGCTGTGGGCGCTGCCGCGCGCTCGCCCCGGCGTCACGAAGGCGGCGCGTATACTCCGGCATCTTGAGCTTTCGAGTATGCACGAAAGCTCGTCCCCCGTTCATCGCATGGGAGCCCCTCCATGAATTTTCGTCCCCTCGGCCGCTCATCGCTGTCGGTCGCGCCGCTCGCTTTCGGCGGCAACGTCTTTGGCTGGAGTGTCGACGAGCAGCGTTCGTTCGAGTTGCTGGATGCCTTCGTCGACGCCGGCTTCAACCTCATCGATACCGCGGACGTCTATTCGGCGTGGGTGCCCGGCAACCGGGGCGGCGAATCGGAAACCATCATCGGCAAGTGGCTCAAGCGCAGCGGCAAGCGCGACAAGGTGGTGATCGCCACCAAGGTGGCGAAGTGGGCCGAACACCCGGGCCTCTCGCCGATCAACATCAACCAGGCGGTGGAGGGCTCGCTCCAGCGCCTGCAGACCGATTACATCGACCTGTACCAGGCGCACGAGGACGACGCCACGGTGCCGCTGCACGAAACGCTGGGCGCGTTCGGCAGGCTGATCGAGCAAGGCAAGGTGCGCGTGATCGGCGCTTCCAACTACATCGCCGACCGCTTCGCCGAAGCCTTGAAAGTGTCGGCCGAATACCGCCTGCCACGCTACGAAACGCTGCAGCCCGAGTACAACCTGGTGAGCCGCAAGGGCTACGAGAAGGCGCTGGAGCCGCTGGTGGTGTCCGAAGGCATCGGCGTCATCAATTACTACGCGTTGGCCAGCGGCTTCCTCAGCGGCAAGTACCGCAGCGAGGACGATCTGGCCAAGAGCGCGGCGCGTGGCGGTTCGGTGCGCAAATACCTCGATGCGCAAGGTCTTGGCGTGCTCGCCGCTTTGGATACGGTGGCCAAGGCACACAGCGCGACGCCTGCGCAGGTGGCGCTGGCATGGCTGATCGCACGTCCTAGCGTCACGGCGCCCATCGCGAGCGCGACGAGCATTCCTCAGCTCAAGGAGTTGTTTGGCGCGGTGAACCTGCAGCTAGGCAAGGAAGAGATTGCGCTGCTGGATCAGGCGAGTGCCTGATGGAGATGTTGAGGCGGGTTGGATCGCGCACTGGGTGCGCTCCTAAAAAAAGCGTTCCCTGTAGGAGCGCACCCAGTGCGCGATTCCCGCTTCCTCAGGGCTGCGCCGGCGCCATACCTTCCGCGTCGCTGCCATCCGGCGCTTCCACCTGGTAACCCTGCGCCTTCAGCCGTGCCACCAGTCCGCGCGGCGACAGCAGCTCCTCCATCGGCAGCATCGCGAAGGTCTGTGCGTTGGTGTTCAACGCCTGCTCGGCGGCCTCCATCCAGATGCCTTCGGCCTTCTGCTTCACGTCGCTGAAACCCAGCTGCTTGGCGAAACCCGCTTCCGTCACGGCAGCGATGCAGGCTTCGCGCTGGTCGTTCATCGGCAGGCTGCGCAGCAGGTCGATGTCGCCGGTGGCCCAGGCGTTGGCGCGCTCGGTGATGCGGCCGAGGTCGCGTTCCACCGTATCCAGCGTGCGGCCGAAGCATTCGCGGTCATCCATCGGCGAGGACTTGAACGTCTTCACCGCGTCGCGCGGCTGCTCCACCAGCAGGGTGTAGCGCGCGGTCACGAACTTCACGTTGTGCTTCTTGGCGAGGCTGCGCACGGTGTCCTTCACGCCGCCGGACGCCGTCATGCCGTGACGCTTGATGGCCTTGTCGTACAACTCCACCGCCGCGAAGATCGGCCGCCATGCCTCGATGCCGCGGTCGCTGCCGATGTACTGCTGCTTGAGCGTCAGCCAGCGCGCGTAATCGGGCGCCGGCACCAGCTGTTGCAGCTTTTGCCCATCGGGGTTCTTGCGCGCGCCGATCAATGAGGGCAGCAGGAACAGCTTGCCGAAGAAGTTGGTCTTGGGCTTCAGCGCGATCGACGGCGGTCCGAGCACTTCCTGGGAACTGGCGATGGTCTGCTCCACGTCGTCCGTCTTCCACTGCATGCGGTCGGGCAGCGGCGACAGCGTGCCGAGTACCCACATCACGTGATCGCCCTTGCTGATGCGCCACAGCCCCGGCCCCGGCTGCTCGCCGCTGACCGTCACCGCTTCGAGGTTGGTGACCTGCGACGTGGATGCGGCTGATGCCGGCGCATTCTGAGCGCTGGCAGGCCAGGCAACGACCAGCGTGAAGATGGCGGCACCGAGGAGGCGACAGCCCTGCTGACGAAGAACAATGGGGTCCATCGAATGGTTTCCTTGCTTGGGGCCGCCTTGTGACCGCCGCGGATCAGCGCGGTTCCGCGCGCCTCCCGCCTTTGTTCAGTGAACCCAGGCGTGACCTGCCAACGCCGCGGCCACGCACCACAGCACCGCCACCCATGCCGGCTGGCGCGCGACCACCAGCATCAGGAAGCCGCACGCGGCGATGAATACATCCGCCCAGCCGTGCACCGTACCGGTCCAGACCGGATTGTAGAACGCGGCCGCCAACAGGCCGACCACCGCGGCATTGATGGCCGCCACCACGCGTACTGCCTCCGGTCGCGCGGAAAGCCGTTGCCAGAATGGCAGCACGCCGCTCAACAGCAGGAAGCCCGGGAGGAAGATCGCCAGCAAGGCCACCGCCGCACCCGCGACGCCGCCCTCTCCGCCGAACATCCGGCTGCCCAGGTACGCCGCCAGCGAGAACATCGGACCCGGCATCGCCTGGGCCGCGCCATAACCCGCGAGGAAGCTGCCTTCATCGATCCATCCGGGCACGACCAAGGCCTGGCGCAGCCACGGCAGCACCACGTGTCCGCCGCCGAAGACCAGCGCACCGGCGCGATAGAACGCCGCGCCAATCCGCAGCAACGGATGGCCTCCTGACGCGACGCCGAAAGCCAGCAACAGCAGTACGCCATAACAAGCGAGCAGGACGAATGCCGCGCGACGGCCGTAGCCGGGTGAAGGCGCCACATCGCGGCGGGGCGATACGCCATGGCATACCCATGGCGACAACAGCGCCGCGACGACGATCACGAGCAATGGCATCCACGCCGAGGGCTGCCACAGCAACACCACGGCGGCGCTGATCGCCAGCAGGCGTCGCGGCGTGTCGGTAGCCAGCGATCGCCACATGCCGAGCACGCCCTGCGCCACGACAACCACCGCCACGAGTTTCAAGCCGTGCAGCAGCGACTGTCCCCACGGACCGCTGAGGTAAGGTGCCCACCACGCGAAGGCGAACATCAGCATGGCCGATGGCAAGGTGAAGCCGGCAAACGCCGCGAGCGCGCCACGCCAACCCGCACGCTGCAACCCGATGGCGAAACCCAGCTGGCTGCTCGCCGGCCCGGGCAGGAACTGGCAGAGCGCCAGCAGCTGCGAAAAATGCGCGTCGTCCAGCCAGCGCCGTTGTTCGACGAACGTGCGGCGGAAATAGCCCAGATGCGCGATGGGACCGCCGAACGAACGCAGCCCGAGCGAGAGGAAGGCGAGGAAGACTTCGCCCACGCGCTGCGGTGGTATTTCGATGTCGTTCGACGATGTGCCCATGCGGCGCAGCCTAGCGCAGTGATGCGACAGGTGGACGCATCGCCAGCTCCCTTTGTAGGAGCGCACCCAGTGCGCGAAAAGCCAACGGAGCGGTGACGCCGTGGTGCAAATCGCGCACTGGGTGCGCTCCTACAAAGAGCCCAACCGCTCGAACAGAAAGAAGGCCGCTTTCGCGGCCTTCTCTCATCAACGTTGCTGCTTCCCGTCCATCAGCCCAGCGACGCCAGCGCGTCGTTGAAGGTCTTGCTCGGGCGCATCGCCTTGCTGATCAGATCGAGGTTCGGGTGGTAGTAGCCCTGGATGTCCACCGTCTTGCCCTGTGCACCGTTCAACTCGCCGACGATCTTGGCTTCGTTCTCGGTCAGCACCTTGGCGAGCGGCGCGAACTTCGCCTTGAGCTTGGCGTCATCGTTCTGCTCGGCCAGCGCCTGTGCCCAGTACATGGCGAGGTAGAAGTGGCTGCCGCGGTTGTCCAGTTCACCGACCTTGCGGGCGGGCGACTTGTTGTTGTCGAGGATCTTGCCGTTGGCCTGGTCCAGCGTCTTGGCCAGCACGCGCGCATCGGCGTTGTCGTAGCGGTTGGCGAGGTGCTCCAGCGAGGCAGCGATGGCGAGGAATTCGCCCAGCGAATCCCAGCGCAGGAAGCCTTCCTCGACGAACTGCTGCACGTGCTTCGGCGCCGAACCGCCCGCGCCCGTTTCGAACATGCCGCCGCCCGCCATCAGCGGCACGATCGACAGCATCTTCGCGCTGGTGCCGAGCTCCATGATCGGGAACAGGTCGGTCAGGTAGTCGCGCAGCACGTTGCCGGTGACCGAGATCGTGTCCTGGCCCTTGCGGATGCGCTCCAGCGAGTGGCGCGTGGCATCCACCGGCGAGAGGATGCGGATGTCCAGGCCGGTGAGGTCTTGGTCCTTGAGGTAGCGCTCGACCTTGGCGATGACCTGCTTGTCGTGCGCACGGTTGGTGTCGAGCCAGAACACCGCCGGCGTATTGCTGAGGCGCGCACGCGTGACGGCGAGCTTCACCCAGTCCTGGATCGGCGCGTCCTTCGTCTGGCACATGCGCCAGATGTCGCCCGACTCGACCGCATGCTCGAGCAGCACGTTGCCCGCTTCGTCGATCACGCGCACGACACCGTCGGCCGGGATCTGGAAGGTCTTGTCGTGCGAACCGTATTCCTCGGCCGCCTGCGCCATCAGGCCGACGTTCGGCACGCTGCCCATCGTGACCGGATCGAACGCGCCGTGCGCCTTGCAGTCCTCGATCACCACCTGGTACACGCCGGCGTAGCTGCGGTCGGGGATCACCGCCTTGGTGTCCTGCAACTTGCCTTCGGCGTTCCACATCTTGCCGGAGTCGCGGATCATCGCCGGCATCGATGCGTCGACGATCACGTCGCTCGGCACGTGCAGGTTGGTGATGCCCTTGTCGGAATTCACCATCGCCACGGCGGGACGCTGGGTGTACTCGGCCTTGATGTCGGCCAGGATCGCGTCCTGGGTCGCCTGCGGCAGCGAGCCGAGGCGCGCATACAGGTCGCCGATGCCGTTGTTCGGCTCGAAGCCCACGCTCTTCAGCGTGTCGGCGTGCTTGGCCAGCACGTCCTTGTAGAACTCGTTCACCACCACGCCGAACATGATGGGGTCGGACACCTTCATCATGGTGGCCTTCAGGTGCAGCGAGAACAGCACGCCCTGGCTTTTGGCGTCCTCGATCTGCGCATCGATGAAGGCGGCCAGCGCCTTGCGGCTCATCACGGCGGCGTCGATGATCTCGCCGTCCTTCAGCGAGGTCTTTTCCTTGAGCACCTTGCTGCTGCCGTCCTTGCCGAACCACTCGATCCTGACATTGGTGGCCTTGGCGACGACAGTGGACTTCTCGCTGCCGTAGAAGTCACCGCCGTCCATGTGCGCGACGTGCGCCTTCGAATCGCGACTCCATGCGCCCATCTTGTGGGGGTGCTTGCGTGCGTAGTTCTTCACCGACAGCGGCGCACGGCGATCGGAGTTGCCTTCGCGCAGCACCGGGTTTACCGCGCTGCCCTTCACCTTGTCGTAGCGCGCCTTGACGTTCCACTCGCTGACGTCCTTCGGGTCTTCCGGATAGTCCGGCAGCGCGTAACCCTGCGACTGCAGCTCCTTGATCGCGGCCTTCAGCTGCGGCACCGACGCGCTGATGTTCGGCAGCTTGATGATGTTCGCATCGGGCGTAGTCGCCAGCTGGCCCAGTTCGGCCAGGTCGTCGGCGATCTTCCTGTCGTCGGGGAGGATGTCCGGGAACTGGGCGATGATGCGGCCGGCCAGCGAGATGTCGCGCGTTTCAACGGCGACGCCCGCGGTGGCGGTAAAGGCTTTGACGATCGGCAGCAGCGACTGCGTGGCGAGGTACGGCGCTTCGTCCGTGAGCGTGTAGATGATCTTCGGCGTGTTCGACATGGTTGCAATGACCTCGCTGGCATGACCTGGGTGGCGGGCGCCGAGGCGCCCCGCGCGGACGCAAATTTCGCCCTGGGCAGTCGACATGGGGTCGGAAGCCGGGGACGAAAGCCCCTCATTGTCACGATTTCGCCCAAACGGGGAAAGCGCGCAGGCCCACGATGCGCGAAGGTATGGAGATTCAGGGCCTTACGATTTTCTGTAGGAGCGCACCCAGTGCGCGATCGCGGCGTGGCGGAGTCACCGCTCCGTCGGCTTTTCGCGCACTGGGTGCGCTCCTACAGTGGTGCCTTTAGACCGCCTCGCCCGCCGGCAACCGCTTGGGCTGGCGACGCCTTGCGCGCCAGGCGCTGAAGCGGTCGGCGAGGCACGAGAAGATCACGTAGAGCGCCGGCGTGCTCAGCAGCGTCAGGCTCTGCGAGATGATCAGGCCGCCGATCAGCGCGATACCGAGCGGACGGCGCAGGTCGGAACCTTCGCCCAGGCCTACGGCAATCGGCACCGCGGCGAGGATGGCCACCATGGTGGTCATCATGATCGGGCGGAAGCGCACCATGCAGGCCTCGTAGGCCGCATCGAACGCGTTGAGCCCGCGCTCGCGGCGCGCCACCAGCGCGAAGTCGATCATCATGATCGCGTTCTTCTTCACGATACCGATCAGCAGGACGAGCGCGATCTGCGCGATCACCGAAAGCTCGGTGTCGGTGATCCACAGCGCGAGCAGCGCACCCACGCCCGCGGCGGGCAGCGTGGAGAGGATGGTCACCGGATGGATCAGGCTTTCGTACAACATGCCGAGCACGATGTAGACCACCACCACCGCGCCGAGCAGCAGCCACAGCATGCCGCTCTGCGACTGCTGGAAGCGGCGGAAGTCGCCGCCGATGTTGATGCGGATGTCGCCCGGCAAACGCATCTGCTTGCCGGTGGCCTGGATGATCTCCAACGCCTCGCCCATGCTCACGCCCGGTGCGAGGTTGAAGCTCATGCTCATCACCGTGTACTGGTTTTCATGCGTGATCTGGGTGGGCGCGACGCCCGCCTCCTGGTGCGCGAAGGCGGTAAGCGGCACCATCGCGCCGCTGTTGCTCTTCACGTACACCGCGTTGATCGCCGCAGGCGTGGCGGTCTGGTTCGGCAAGGCGTTGACCACCACCTTGTACTGGTTGAGGTCCGAGTAGATCGTGCTGATCTGGCGCTGGCCGAACGCGTTGTACAGCGCGCCGTCGATGGTGCCGATGCCCACGCCCAGGCGCGCGGCCTTGTCGCGGTCGATCACGATGTTCTGCTGCAGGCCGGCGTCGTCGATGTCGCTGCCCACGTCCTTGAGCTTGGGGTTCTTCTTCAGCTCCGCCACCAGCTTGGGCAGCCACTGCTGCAGCTCGTCGGAATTGTCGCCCTGCAGCGACACCTGGTATTGCGCGCCCTGACTGGAACCGCCACCGCCGAAGCTCGGCAGGTCCTGGATCGGCCGCAGGCGCACATTGAGGTCGGGATAGCGCGCGGCCTTGGCGCTGAGGCGGCCGAGCACGGTGAAGGTGTCGTCCTTGCGCCCCTGCGCGTGCGTCTTCAGCTCGATGTCGAACGTGCCGGATGCACCCTGGCGGCTGCTGCCCAGGCGCGAACCCACGCGGGCCACGTCGTGGTCCTTGAGCAGCATGTTGATCAGGCGCTGCTGGCGTTCACGCGCATCCTGGAACGACACCGTCGCACCCGAGGTCGCGCGCCCGCGGATCAGACCCGTGTCCTGCGCCGGGAACAGCCCGGTCTTCACCATGCCGAACAGGAACACCGTCGCCACGATCAGCGCCAGCGGCGTCAGCGAGAACGCCAGCGCGTGCTTCAACGAGAACTTCAATGCGCGCGAATAGAGCCCGATGAGGCCTTCCTGGAACTTGTCCAGCGCCACGCCGACGCGCGTGGTCGGCCGCTCCGAATCGTGGCCGACCAGGAACTGGCCGCACAGCGAGGTGGTGAGCGTGAGCGAAACCAGCGCCGAGACGATGATCGCCGCCACCAGCGTAATGGTGAATTCCTTGAAGAACAGGCCGGTGATGCCACCCATGAACAGCAGCGGGATGAACACGGCCACCAGCGAGGCGGTGATCGAGACGATGGTGAAGCCGATTTCCTTCGCACCGGCGAGCGCCGCATCCATGCGCGTCATGCCCTGGTCGATGTGCCGCACGATGTTCTCGATCACCACGATGGCGTCGTCGACCACGAAGCCGATCGCGATCACCAGCGCGAGCAGGGTCAGGTTGTTGAGCGTGAAGCCGAGGATGTACATCACGATGGCCGCGCCCGCGAGGGACAACGGCACCGCGGCGGTGGCGATCAAGGTGGGTGCGAGGCGACGCAGGAACAGCGCCATGGTCAACATCACCATCGCCAGGCTGATCAGCAGCGTCGCCTGCACTTCATGCAGCGAAGCGCGGATGGTCGGCGTGCCATCGAAGTATGGCGTGAGCGTGGTGCCGGGCTGCAGGTAGTCGCGCAGCAGCGGCACGGCGGCCTTCACGCGGTCCACGGTGCCGATGATGTTGGCATTGGATTGCCGGTACACGTACATCAGCACGGCGGGTTTGCCCTGGAACCACGCGGCCTGGTAAGCGTCCTGCGTGCCGTCGTACACCTTGGCCACGTCGGAGAGACGGATCGGAACGCCCTTGTTGGAGGCGATCACCAGGCTGGCGAAGTCCTCTGCGGTGTGCAGCGAATCGTTCGCGGTCACCGACATGACGGTCTTGCCGTCGGACAGGAAGCCCTGCGGCGAGGTGACGTTGGCGGCGGTGAGCGCATTGCGCAGCTGGTCCGGCGAGAGACCCAGCGCGTTGAGCTGGCGCAGGTTCACGTCGACGCGGATGGCCGGCGTCGCGGCGCCCAGGATGTCCACTTCCGACACGCCCTCGATCTGGCGAAGTCGTTGCGCGAGCAGCGAATCGGCGACGTCGTAGAGGTCGCGCGCGGACTGCGTGTCCGAGGTCAGCGCGAAGGCGATGATCGGGTCGTCGTTGGGGTTGGCCTTCTGGTAACTCGGCGGTGCATTGAGGCCGGTAGGCAGGTCGGACTGCGCCGCATTGATGGCGGCCTGAACGTCACGCGCGGCGGCGTCGAGGTCGCGGCCCGCGTTGAACATCAGGAACACGAAGGTGCTGCCCAGCGAGCTGGACGAGCGCATGGTATCGATGCCCGCCACCTGGCCCAGGTGGCGTTCCAGCGGCGCGGCCACGGTGGATGCCATGGTGCCCGCGCTGGCGCCCGCCTGGCTGGCCTGCACGAAGATCACCGGGAAGGTCATGTTCGGCAACGCCGCCACGCCCAGCAGCACGTAGCAGATCAAGCCGACCGCGAAGACACCCATCGCCAGCAGTGACGTGCCGATGGGGCGGCGGATGAAGGGACCGGAAATGTTCATGCCATCAACAAGCCAGGGAAGTCGCTCGGATCAAGGAGCTGTTCGGACAGCGCCGCGGGGGCGCGCGGAATGGACGTATATACCGCACAACGTCTACACAACGCATGACGGGTGGATTGGTTGAACCGCGCAGTCTTTTCTGTAGGAGCGCACCCAGTGCGCGAAAAGCCGACGAAGCGTTGATGCAGCAACCCGCATCTTCCCGAGAGCGGCATATCGCGACGTTCATGCAAGACCTGATCGCGCACTGGGTGCGCTCCTACAGAAAGCGCCGCTACCGGAAACGCCGAAAGGGGCGCGCCGTTCCGGCCGCGCCCCTTCGGGGGTTTGCATGGGGGCCCGGGTCATCCCGGGCCCGGTCGTTCGCGTCACATCGCTCCCCGCGTCTGGGCCTTGGCAAGTGCGCGCTGTTCGCGGCGCTCGCGCAGCCAGTCGGAGAAACGTTCCATGTAGAGGTAGATCACCGGCGTGGTGTACAGCGTGACCAGCTGCGAGAGCAGCAGGCCGCCCACGATGGACACGCCCAGCGGACGACGCAGTTCCGCGCCGATGCCGTTGCCCAATGCCAGCGGCAGTGCGCCGAGCATGGCGGCCGCCGTGGTCATCATGATCGGGCGGAAGCGCAGCAGGCACGCGCGGCGGATCGCTTCGTGCGGTTTCATGCCCTCGCGCTGCGCCTCGATGGCGAAGTCGATCATCATGATCGCGTTCTTCTTCACGATACCGATCAAGAGCACGATACCCACGATGCCATCCACCGACAGGCTCATCCCGCAGAGGATTAGCGCGAGCAGTGCACCGACGCCGGCCGGCGGCAGCGTGGAGATGATGGTCAGCGGGTGGATGTAGCTCTCGTACAGCACGCCCAGCACGATGTAGATCACCACGATCGAGGCGATCAGCAGCAGCACTTCATTGGTCAGCGAGGTGGAGAACTCCGCCGCCTTGCCGATGAACTGGCCACGCACCTGCGGCGGGAAGTTCAGGTTCTGCTCCACATCGTGGATCGCCTTCACCGCTTCGGACAGCGAGTAGCCCGGTGCGAGGTTGAAGGAGATGGTCACCGCCGGCAGCTGCTGCTGATGGCTCACCACCAGCGGTGCGTTGGTCACTTCGGACGTGGCCAGCGAGGCCAGCGGAATGGTGCCGCCCGCGCCGATCACCACGCCGGTGTTGGCCACGCCAAGGCCGGTCGAGGTCGAGGAATTGCTCGACGCCACCTGGCCGAAGCTGGTCGCATTGCTGCCGGTCAGCGCGCCGCTGCCGTTGCTCTTCACCGTGAGCTGGTTGAGCAGCGCGGTGCTGGAACGGAACTGCGGCGCCACCTCCAGCACCACGCGGTACTGGTTGAGCTGGGTGAAGATGGTCGAGATCTGGCGCTGGCCGAACGAGTCGTACAGCGTGTCGTCGATGGTCTGCACCGGCACGCCGAGGCGGCTGGCCTTCTCGCGGTCGATGGTGAGCTTGAGCGAGGTGCCCTGGTCGGCGAGGTTGTTGTCCACGTCAGCCAGTTCCGCACGCTCGCGCAGTGCCTGCGTCATCTGCGTGGCGTACTTGGAGAGCTCCTCGGAACTCACGTCGGACATCGAGTACTGGTACTCGGTGGCCGCCACGCGGCTGTCCAGCGTCACGTCCTGCACGGGCTTCAAGTACAGCGCCACGCCCGGAATGTCGGCCGCTTCCTGCTGCAGGCGCTTGACCACTTCGTCGAGGCCGTCGCGGTCGCCGCGGTCCTTCAGCACGATGCTGAGCTGGCCCTGGTTGAGCGTCGGGTTGATGGAACCCGCACCGATGAAGGCGGCCACGCCGGTCACCGCCTTGTCACGCCGCAGCGCTTCGGCCACGGCCTTGGTGCGCTGTTCCATCTGCGGGAAGGCCACGTTCTGGTCCGCCGCGACGACGCCGGTGATGAGGCCGGTGTCCTGCTCGGGCAGCAGGCCCTTGGGAATGATGATGTAGAGGAAGATGGTGACCGCGACGGTGGCGCCGGCGATCAGCACGGTGAAGCGCTGGTGGCCGAGCACCCAGTCCAGCGAACTCTCGTACACGCCGACCAGGCGCGACCACCAGGTCTTCTTGCCGGCGGCGGCGTGGCGCTCGTGCGCGTCGTCGCCTTCGGGCAACGCATCGGGCTTGAGCAGGTAGGCGCACATCATCGGCGTCAGCGTCAACGACACCAGCATCGAGATCGCCACCGCGATGGTCAGCACCCAGGCGAACTCGTGGAACAGGCGACCGGTGACGCCGGGCATCAGCAGCAGCGGCAGGAATACGGCGATCAGCGACACGGTCAGCGACAGCACCGTGAAGCCGATTTCCTTCGCGCCGATCTCGGCCGCTTCCTTGCCGTCCTTGCCCTGCTCGATGTAGCGCACGATGTTCTCGATCATCACGATCGCGTCGTCGACCACGAAGCCGGTCGCGACGGTCAGCGCCATCAGCGAGAGGTTGTCCAGCGAGATGCCGGTGAAGGCCATCACGCCGAACGTGCCCATCAGCGAGAGCGGCACCGCGACCGACGGGATCACCGTGGCCCACAGGCGGCGCAGGAACACGAAGATCACCGCCACCACCAGGCAGATGGTGAGGATCAGGGTGAACTGCACGTCCTCCACCGAGGCGCGGATGGTGATGGTGCGGTCGGCGAACACGTCCAGATGGACGTCCGCCGGCAGCACGGCCTGCAGCTGCGGCAGGATGTTGCGGATCTGCTGCACCGTCTGCACGATGTTCGCGCCCGGCTGGCGACGGATGTCGAGCAGCACCGCGGGCTTGCCGTTGGCCCAGGCGGCGAGCTGGTCGTTCTCCACGCCATCGACCACGTTCGCCACGTCGGACAGGCGCACCGGCGCGTTGTTCTTGTACGAGATGATGGTGTTCTTGTATTCGGCCGCATCGACCAGCTGGTCGTTGGTGCCGATGCTGTAGGACTGCGTCGCGCCGTTGAGCGTGCCCTTGGGCGCGTTGACGTTGGCCTCGGTGAGCGCGCTGCGCACGTCCTCCATGGTGAGGCCGAGGTTTGCCAGCTGCGACGGATTCACCTGCACGCGCACCGCGGGGCGCACGTTGCCGGCGATCGACACCAGGCCCACGCCCTGCACCTGCGACAGCTTCTGCGCGAGGATCGAGTCGGCGTAGTTGTTCACTTCGCGCAGTGGCAGGCTGTCCGAAGTGAGCTTGAGCGTGATGATCGGCGCGTCGGCCGGGTTAACGCGGTTGTACACCGGCGGATACGGCAGGGTTGCCGGCAGCGTGCCGCGCGCCTGGTTGATGGCCGCCTGCACGTCCTGCGCCGCGATGTCGATGTCACGATCCATCGCGAACTGCAGCACGATGGTGGACAGGCCCGCCGACGAGTCGGAGGTCATCATGGTGAGGCCGGAGATCTGGCCGAAGTTGCGCTCCAGCGGCGTGGTGACCAGCGACGCCATGGTGGACGCGCTCGCACCCGGATACTGCGTGGTGACCACCAGGCTGGGTGCGTCGATCTCGGGCAGCGCCGACACCGGCAGCTCGCGATAGCCGAGGATGCCGAGCAGCAGCACCGCCACCATCAGCAGCGATGTAGCGATCGGTCGGCGAATGAAGAGTGTGGAGAAGCCCATGGGTTAGCCGTCGATGTGTGTGGCGAGCGCCAATCCCGCGGCGCCTCGTGTTGTTGCTGCAGGGGTCAGGGACGCATGGCAGGCGCGCATGCCTGCGCCGCCCTGCCACCGGGACGACTGGCGATCGCGCTTGTCGCGTCTTCGCCAGCCATGCCTCGTCCCGCGCCTCGCGTCATCAGCCGCCGCGGCGACCGCCCTGCTTCTGCGCGTTCTTCTTGGCCTTGTCCATCTCGGCCGGCGTCGGCGCGGCCGGCACTTCGCCCGGCTTGAGCGCCTTGACCTTGCTGCCCGGCTTGAGGCGGAACTGGCCCTCGGTGACCACGCGGTCGTTGAGCGCCAGGCCCGAGCCGATCATCACGTGGCTGTCGCCCACTTCGCCGGCGACCTTCACCGGGTTCATCTTGACCGTGTCGTCCTGCTGCACGAGGTACACGTAGTCGCCATCCGGACCGCGCTGCACCGCCTGCGACGGAATCACCAGGCCGCCGGTCACCGTGCGCACCTTCAGGCGGACGTTGACGAACTGGCCCGGCCACAGGTCGCCCTTGGCGTTCTGGAAGATCGAACGCAGCTTGAAGGTGCCGGTGGTGGTGTCGATCTGGTTGTCGACGACGTTGAGCACGCCATCGTCGGCGATGGTATGCGCGTCGGCGCGATCCAGCGCCAGCACGCTCAGCGGGTCGCCACCGGCGGCGGCCTTGCGCACCATCTCCAGGTTCTGCTCGGGCAGGTTGAAGGTGACGTAGATCGGATGGATCTGGGTCAGCGTCACCACGGCCGTGGTGGTGGTCACCACGTTGCCCGGGTCCACGTTGCGGATGCCCGCGACGCCGTCGATCGGCGAGACGATGCGGGTGTAGTCGAGGTTGACCTTGGCCGAACGCACGGCAGCCTTGTCGGCGGCCACGGTGGCGGTCAGGTTGGCCACGTTGTTGCGGAAGGTGTCCATGTCCAGCTGGGCCACGTAGCCCTTGGCGACCAGCGCATCGTTGCGCTTGAGCGTGCTCTGCGCGGTCGAAAGCTGAGCCTCGTCCTGCTCCTGCTTGGCCACGGCCTGGTCATAGGCGGCCTGGAACGTACGCGGGTCGATCTGCGCCAGCAGGTCGCCCTTCTTCACTTCCTGGCCTTCCTTGAAATTGATGCTGAGCATCTGCCCGCTGACCTGCGGGTTGATGGTCACGGTATTGAGCGCCTGCACGGTGCCCAGCGCGGTGAGGTACACCGGCACGTCCTGCTTGACCACGGGCTCGACGGTGACCGGCACCGGCGTGTCCTTATCCTTGTCCTGGCCCTGGCCCTTGCGTTGACCGCTCTGCTCGCCCGCCTGGCCGCCATCGGCAGCCGGCTTGTGCAACAGACGGAAGCCCACCGCTCCCACCACGATCACGGCCACAACGACCAGCGCGATCTTCCAAAAACGCGACATGAAAAACTCCCAGAAATAGACGGCAGGCCCACCCGACCTCACCGGCGCTGCAGGAACACCTTCCCTGCGCCTGACTTTGTACGTCGGATGAAAGGATAGGGTCAGATCAACGGGAATAGACAATGCCAGTTGACATGGGTGCCCCATGACCGATGGCAGGGTTTTTACCGCGTGATCGCGTCAAAACAAAGAAAACTGCGTGAAATGGCCGCGCCACGCAACCGTCAAATCGGGCGATCGCCGCCCTGAAACTTGCCGCAGGGTTCGTCTATACTCCCCTCCTTGTTGTCTGAACCTGTGCCTAACCCGGCTGCAAGGCCGTCCTAGAGATGGAGTGATTGCGTGAGCGGTTCCATGACCAAATCCGACCAGAGCTTCATGCGCAGCTTCTCGTTGCTGATCGCGGGCCTGGGCGCGTTGACCCTGCTGCTGATCGTTGGTGCCTGGTTGATCTACGACCACGAGCCGAAGGAAACCAATCCGGAGTCCGCCAAGCAGGTGGCCGAGCGCATCGCGCCGGCAGGCGCCGTCTACGCGGGCGACACGGGCCGCGCCGCCATGGCCGCCGCGCAGGAAGCCGCCGCCAAGGCCGCCGCTTCGCAGGTCGCCTACGGTGGCACCACCGACGGCAAGACCATCTACGACAACCTCTGCCACAGCTGCCACACCGCGGGCGTGGCCGGTGCGCCGAAGCTGGGCGACAAGGGCAACTGGGGTCCGCGCATCGCCGAGGGCCTCGACACCCTGGTCAAGCATGCGATCGAAGGCTACAAGGGTCCGGATGGCAACATGATGCCGGCGAAGGGCGGCAATCCGGCGCTCACCGATGAGCAGGTGAAGAATGCGGTGCATTGGATTGTGGATCAGGCCAAGTAATCGGCCTGCTCGCGTCTGATGTCGACGAAACGCCGCCCACGGGGCGGCGTTTTTCGTTGTGGGGCATCCTGCCGAACACGCCAAGCCTTCGTTTGGTGGAAGCGCACCCTGAGCGCGACAGGCGCATGGGGCGTCACCTCCCGGATGCGCACCGTTGACCCCTCTCCCGCCGACCCGACGGTGGTACCGGTGGGAGAGAGGACTGGCATGAGAGGGGCTCTCGGGACGCTGCTTAATGCCTGTAGGAGCTCACCCAGTGCGCGACCGCAGCGTGGCGTCATCGCGGCTACCGAGAAATGAGGCGAGCTGTCAGTGCGCGGTCGCGCACAGGGTGCGCTCCCACAAGGCGTTGTAGCTCCGCGTTGCGATGTGCCGCGCAGCGGCACGAGCCTTCACCAGAGCCCCTGCGTGGCGGTGAGGGGTGGACGATCAGGCCCCGCAGGGGTGCCCGACAGGACGTCGAGCACTTTTCGTCCGGGCAGGCGCCCGGTCGAAAAGCCCGGCCGCCCCTCACGGACTGGCTGGGCGCAGCCCGGACAGCGCCATGCGGGGTGCCGTTCTCTTTGGCATTGCCACCTTTACGGTGGTTACTTTCTGACGCGAAGCTAATCCCTGTGGGACTTGGGCAAGCAAGAGAAAGTGGCCCGGGCCGCGGCAGCGGTTCGGAAGCCCGCGGCAGGCGAGCCAGCGGCGGAAGCGGCGCAACAGAAGCGAATGTCACTGGACTCCTGCCTTCGCAGGAGTGACGAACGGGAAGGACTGCGGCGAAAGGCGATCGCGCACTGGGTGCGCTCCTACAGAAGAGCTGACAGCCGGCTCCCCCGCATGAGGCGGCCACCTCGCAGGTGACAGAGCACGGCGCGACCGCCTACCGCACCGGCAACTCCGCCTCCCGCCACCGCTTCGCGAATGACTGCAACTGCGGATAAAACGCCTCGAAATGCGCCTGCAGCGGGCGGTCCAGTCCGACCAGGACCGGCAACGCCTCGGCTACCGGGTTCGCACGACGGAGACGATGCGAGATGCCATCCAGGGCGGCGCCGATTTCTTCGGGGCGGGCGTAACCGCCGGGCAGCGCGTGCGCTTCCATGTAGTGGCGAAAACGCTGCAAACCCGGCGGCAGCAACGGGGTGTGGCGATCGAGCATGTCGCGCACACCGAGCGAATAGGTTTCCAGGCGCTGCTCGCTCCAGCGCGGGAAGTCGCGCGCCAGCAGGTGGTCGAACCACATGTCGAGCAGGATGCCGCCGTAGCGTCGGAACGGCGCCGGCAGCAGGCTGCGAGCGGCGGCCACTTCCGGATGGCTGTCGGTATAGACGTCGATGGCGCGGTGCAGGCGGATGCCGGCGATCACGCCCGAAGGCAGGGCCGGATCGGGCTGGCCGTGCACGAAATCTCCCATCAAACCGCCCAGTTGCAGCAGTTCGTCTTCGCCTGCGAGCAGCGTATGGGCGAGGTGGTTCATGCGACTGGCTCCGCTCGGCGCCTACGACAGGCACAGGTGCCGGTTATCATCTTGTCCATGAACCCCGTCATGCTGCCTACCCAACCCGACCATTTTCCCGAGCAGGCCGCCAGCTTCGCGCTGGAAGGACCGGCCGGCAAGCTCGAAGCGATCAGCGACGTGGCGCTGCCCGACGAGGCGCGCCGCGGCACCGCCATCATCTGCCATCCGCACCCGCTGCAAGGCGGCACCATGCACAACAAGGTGGTGACGATGGTGGAACGCGCGCTGCGCGAGTCCGGGCTGGACACGGTGCGGTTCAACTTCCGCGGCACCGGTGAATCCGAAGGTACTTACGATCACGGCAATGGCGAAGGCGACGATCTTGCGGCCGTGGCCGCGTGGGTGCGCCGGCTGCGTCCCGACGATGCGCTGTGGCTGGCCGGCTTCTCGTTCGGCAGCTATGTCTCCATCCGCAACACGGTGCGCCTGCATGCCGATGCGCTGATCAGCATCGCTCCGCCTGCCGGCCGCTGGCCGTTCGAGGGTTTCGAGCTGCCCAGCTGCCCCTGGCTGGTGGTGCAGGGCGAGGAAGACGAAGTGGTCGATCCGCAGGCCGTGTTCGACTGGATCGATGGCATGGCGAAAAAGCCCGAGCTGGTGCGCATGCCCGAGACCAGCCATTTCTTCCACCGCCGCCTGATGGACCTGCGCGGCGTCATCAAGCACGCCGTGCAGCCCTGGCTTCCGCCGCTGCGGCAGGACTGATGCCGCGCCCGCTCTCCATGCCCGCTCCCCACGGGCGCACCATCCCCCGAATCTGCCGTACCCATGAGTGATACCCCCCTGCTCGCGCCCAGTGCGCGTTATCAAGAAGGCGTCGCCGCCCACCGCTGGGAGGCCGATCCGGCCCAACAGGCGCTGCTGCCCGAATTCGACCGCATGCATGCCGCGCTGGTGGCCAGCACCGCCAACGGTAATGGCAGCGGACTGTTTGGACGTCTGAAAGCCCTGCTCGGCAACGACGAGCGCGAGGCCGTGCCGGGCCTGTACCTGTGGGGCAGCGTGGGCCGCGGCAAGACCTTCCTGATGGATCTGTTCGTGGCCAGCCTGCCATCGGGCATGGCGCTGCGCCGCCACTACCACCGCTTCATGGGCGAAGTGCACGAACAACTGCGCGCGCTCGGCGAGCGGCAGGACCCGCTGCTCGAGGTGGCCGCCAACCTCGCCTCGCGTTGCCGCGTGCTGTGCCTGGATGAGTTCCTGGTCAACGACATCGGCGACGCGATGATCCTCGGCACCCTGCTGCAGGCCCTGTTCGAACGCGGCGTGTCGCTGGTGACCACCTCCAACACCGCGCCGACCAACCTCTACAAGGATGGCCTGCAGCGCGCGCGTTTCCTGCCCGCCATCGCGCTGATCGAGAAGCACTGCCGCGTGGTGCAGATGATTTCCTCCCACGACTGGCGTCTGCGCGCGCTGACCCAGGCCGACGTGTACCAGACCCCGCCAGGACCGGAGGCCGAACGCGCGCTGGCGCGGATCTTCTCCAGCCAGGCGGAAGGCCAGGTCGACGAAGGCGGCGAGATCGTGCTCAACGATCGCCCGATCCCGGTGCGCAAGCGCGCCGCCAACATCCTGTGGTTCGACTTCGCCGCACTGTGCGAAGGACCGCGCGCGGTGTCCGACTACATCGAGCTGGCCAAGGCCGGTCCGGCGGTAATCATTTCCAACGTGCCGCAATTCACCGTCTACACCGACGACGCGGCGCGCCGCTTCGTGCTGCTGGTGGACGAGTTCTACGACCGCCACGTGAAGCTGATCCTCTCGGCGGCCGCACCGATCACCGAGCTGTACGACGGCGAGCGCCTGCGCGCGGAATTTGGTCGCACGGAATCGCGATTGATCGAGATGCAGAGCGAGGAATATCTCGCGAGCGAACACCTGTCCTGACCGTCCAGCGCTCTTGTAGGAGCGCACCCAGTGCGCGATCGCGGCTTCCGCTCCGTTGGCTTGTCGCGCACTGGGTGCGCTCCTACAGTGCAGTAAATACAGTACGCACGGAGCCCTCATGCCCATCCTGCTAGCCCTCGCCCTGCAGACGGTCCCCGCCGCCGGCACCGATTTTCAAACACGGATGAGACAGGCCAAGCTGGCCGAAGGCGCAGCCGCCGGGCCGGACTACCAGAAGAAAATGTGGGATCGCATCGGCAACGCCACCACCGATGCGTACAAGGCCTGCCTCGCGAGCAACACGCCGGCCGACAGGTCGCCTTTCACGCTCGTGGCGAATGTGGGTACGGACGGCCATCTCACCGACATCGCGGTGCAGCCGGCCACGCCGGTCGCCAACTGCATGGCCGGCCAGTTCGCGAGCTGGGTGCTGCCCGCGCCGCCTGCAACACCCGCGCCCTACCCCGTCGAGATCGATTTCAGCATCAAGGAGTAGGCCACCCGGCCGATGGCTTCTGTGGAGATGGCGCGGGCAAGATGCCCGTATCGGCCTTCCATATGTCTCATTGCGGACCGTTGCGGGGCTGCAGTAGCCTCGGCTGACGGAGACGTCGAGCCGTTCCTCACAGGGGTGGGATCGCGATGCGCACGACCGCGGGAGACAACCCGGGGCAGCACACGGGCGGACATTCGGACGCGTGGGAAACAGCCGTCCAGACTTCCGTCGGCGGAGCGCCTTCCGAAGGTTTCGCCGTACCCGGCTTCGACGCCGTCGTGCGACTGGTGTCGCGCTCGCTCAACGTGCCCCTGGTGGCGTTGGTGCTCCATGGCGGCACGGCCTACTGGTTCGCCAATGGCAGCGCGCTGCCTTCGCATGAACCGCGCATGCTGCATCCGCTCTACATGGAAGCGGCACGCAGCCTCGATCCGCTGGTGGTGCTCGACACCCAGTCCGACCCGCGCTTCACGGACGTGGCCCCGGCGCCGGGCGCCAACTCGCCCATCCGCTTCTTCGCCAGCGAACCGGTATGCACCCTGACCGGTCAGCAGATCGGCGCGCTCTGCGTGATGGACCTCGCCCCGCATGCCGAACTGAGCGAACACGAGCACACCTCGCTGCGCGATGCGGCATCCCTCATCGGCGCCGGCGTCGTGCTGCGCAGTTATCTGGGGCGCACCGATCCGATCACGCAGTTGCCGCATCGCTATGCGTTCTTCGACGACCTGCGCCGGCATTTCCAGGAGGGTTCACCGCTGGCCTGGGTCATCGCCATCGATGTCGCACCGGTGCAACGCTTCAACGCCTTCATCCGCGCGATGGGTCATGCCTACGCCGACGAACTGATGCGGGCGGTGGCGCAGCGCACGCTGGCATGGATACCGCCCGAGACGCGGCTGTACCAGGTAGGTGCGACACGCTTCGCGGCCGTGCTGCCCGACCGGCACCTGGAAGCGGACGCCACGCGGCTGGACGAACTGGTGGCGCGCCTGCGCCAGCCGTTCGACTGCCTGGGCATCCCGCTCACCATCCAACCCGGCGTGGGCTTGCTGAAGATCGGCGAGAGCGAGCTGCGCGGCGGCGACCCGCTGCGGCTGGTCATGAACGCCTCGTATGCTGCGCAACACAGCGTGCGTGGCTGGGCCGTCTACGATCGACGGCAGGACGAACTGCATCGCCAGGAATTCTTCCTGGTCACCGAACTGGCGGCGGCACTCACCGATCGCACCGAACTCGACCTGCACTACCAGCCGCGCGTGGACCTGGACAGCGGCCGCTGCGTCGCGCTCGAGGCGCTGGCGCGCTGGCACCATCCCACGCTGGGACTGATTCCACCCAGCCGTTTCATCGGCCTCGCCGAGCGCGCCGGACTGATGCGCTCGCTGACGCAATGGGTGCTGGAGCACGGCGTCGCGGAACTGGCTCATTGGCGCAGGAAGGGCCACGACATCAAGCTGTCTTTCAACGTGTCCAGCACGGATCTCGGCGCCGACCTGGTCAATCGCGTCCGCCAGGTGGCCGAACGCCACAAGGTCGGCCTGGATTCGCTGGAACTGGAGTTCACCGAGAACACCTTGATGGAACACAGCGCCACCACGCGCCGCCATCTCACCGCGATACGCCAGCTCGGCGCCGGCATCGCCATCGATGACTTCGGCACGGGCTACAGCAACCTGGCCGCGCTGCGGCAGATGCCCGCCACCAGCCTGAAGATCGACCAGTCGTTCGTACGCGGCATGGGCACCAGCCGCCATGACGAGGCGATCGTGCGTTCGGTGGCCGATCTCGCGCGCAGCATGGGTTTCCGCGTGGTGGTGGAAGGCGTGGAGACCCATCATCTCTACGACAGCGTGCTGGCGATGGCCTGCGACGAAGCGCAGGGGTTCCACATCGCACGCCCCCTGCCCGGTGCGGACGTACTGCCCTGGCTCGCCACGCATCGCGGCATGCCGTCGCGCCGCGTGGTCTAGGGCGCCTTCCGCCCTGCTGCAGGAGCGCACCTAGTGCGCGAAAAGCCTACGGAGCGGCAACGTCAATCGCCGCGGTCGCGCACTGGGTGCGTTCCTACAAAAGAAGCTCTTCGGCCATCGCTTCGCGCATCAGGTACTTCTGCACCTTGCCGGTGACGGTCATCGGGAACGCATCCACAAAGCGCACATAGTGTGGCACCTTGAAGTAGGCGAGGTGGTGCCGGCAGTAGCTCTGGATTTCCGCCTCGCTGGATTCGCACCCTTCGCGCAGGCGTATCCACGCGCACACCTGCTCGCCGAACTTCGGGTCCGGCACGCCGAACACCTGCACGTCCTGCACCTTCGGATGGCTGTAGAGGAACTCTTCGATCTCCCGCGGGTATACGTTCTCGCCGCCACGGATGATCATGTCCTTGAGCCGGCCGACGATCGTGCAGTAGCCGTCGTCGTCGATGACCGCGAGGTCGCCGGTATGCATCCAGCGCGCCTCGTCGATGGCCTCGCGCGTGCGTACGTCGTCTTCCCAGTAGCCGAGCATCACCGAATAGCCGCGCGTGCACAGCTCGCCGGTCGCGCCACGCGGCACGATGCGGCCCTGTTCGTCCACCAGCTTCACTTCGAGATGCGGATGGATGCGGCCGACGCTGTCCACGCGGCGCTCCAGCGGGTCGTCCGGGGTGGTCTGGAAGCTCACCGGGCTGGTCTCGGTCATGCCGTAGGCGATGGTGACTTCGCTCATGTGCATCTCGCTCACCACGCGCCTCATCACTTCGATGGGACACGGCGAGCCCGCCATGATGCCGGTGCGCAGCGAGCCGAGGTCGAAGCGACGGAACTCCGGATGTTCGAGTTCCGCGATGAACATCGTCGGCACGCCATGCAGCCCGGTGCAGCGCTCCTCCTGCACGGCTTCCAGCGTGGCGAGCACGTCGAAGCCCTCGCCGGGAATCACCATGCAGGCGCCGTGCGTCACGCAGGCGAGGTTGCCGAGCACCATCCCGAAGCAGTGGTAGAACGGCACCGGGATGCACAGCCGGTCCTGCTCGGTGAGGCGCATGGCCTCGCCAATGAAGTAACCGTTGTTGACGATGTTGTGGTGCGTGAGCGTTGCGCCCTTGGGCGCGCCCGTGGTGCCGGAAGTGAACTGGATGTTCACCGGATCGTCGAAGCTCAGCTCGCATTCCATCGTGTGCAGATGGTCGATGGCTTGCGCATCGCCGCGCGCCGCCACCTCGCTCCACGCGTGCGTGCCCGGCGCAGGCGCATCGTCCAGCACGATGACATCACGCAAGGCAGGCAATCGCACCGATGCCAGTTGCCCCGGCGGGCTGCCCGCAAGCTCGGGCGCCAGCTCGTTCAACATGTCCAGGTAATGCGAGCTCTTGAAGCGGCGCGGCAACACCAGCGCCTTGCAGCGTACCTTGTTGAGCGCGAACTCCAGCTCATGCACGCGGTACGCCGGATTGATGTTCACCAGGATCAGCCCGGCCTTGGGCGCCGCGAACTGCAGGACCACCCATTCCGCGCGATTGGGCGCCCAGATGCCGATGCGATCGCCACGCTTGAGGCCCAGCGCCAGCAATCCGGCCGCCACGCGCTCCACGTCGGCATGGAATTGGCGGTAGCTCAGGCGGACCTGCTGCGAACGGACCACCAGGGCGGGCCGCTCCGGATGCATGGCCGCGATGCGGTCGAGCAATGAGCCCACGGTATCGCCCAGCAAACGCTGTGAACTGACGCCCTGGACATAGCTCGGCGCACGCATGGTCGCGTCCTTCGTGATCGGCGGCCGAGGATAGCACCGGCGTTCGCCACCCCACGGCACGTTCGACCTTTGTAGGAGCGCACCCAGTGCGCGACCGCCTTTCGCCTCAGTCTTCGCTATTGGTTTGGACGGCGCGCCGTCTTGTTTCGGTTGTGGCGTTATCTCATTCGGGCTCGCCTGCGACCGAAGGGAGTCCCGTGGGGCCGCGGGCTTCCGGACCGCTGCCGCGGCCGGGGTCACTTTCTCTTGCTTGCCCAAGTCCCACAGGGATTAGCTTCGCGTCAGAAAGTAACCACCGTAAAGGTGGCAATGCCAAAGAGAACGGCACCCCGCATGGCGCTGTCTGGGCTGCGCCCAGCCAGTCCGTGAGGGGCGGCCGGGCTTTTCGACCGGGCGCCTGCCCGGACGAAAAGTGCCCGACGTCCTGTCGGGCACCCCTGCGGGGCCTGATCGTCCACCCCTCACCGCCACACAAGGGACTGGGTGAAGGCTCGTGCCGCTGCGCGGCACATCACAGGGTGTTGCTCGTTGTAGGAGCGCACCCAGTGCGCGACCGCAGAGGTGATGCCCCGCGTGACGGTCGCGCACTGGGTGCGCTCCTACAGGGGGTGGCATCGCGCTAGGATCGGGCCACCTCATGCGGAGAGCTTCCATGCGCCAGACCGTGCTTGTCCTCGCCCTTGCCGTCGCCGCCATGGGCGCCCACGCCGCCGACACCACGCAACTGGTGCAGAACGAGTTGCCCCAGGTGACCAGTTGGCGTCGCGACATCCACCAGCATCCCGAGCTGGGCAATCGCGAGACACGCACTGCCGCCCTCGTGGCCGCACAGCTGAAGAAGCTGGGGCTGGAGGTGCATACCGGCATCGCGCATACCGGCGTGGTGGGCATCCTCAAGGGCGGCAAGCCCGGGTCGAAACTGGCCATACGCGCCGACATGGACGCGTTGCCGGTGACCGAGGAAGTGGACTTGCCGTTCGCCTCCAAGGCCAAGGGGGAATACCGCGGCAAGACCACCGGCGTGATGCATGCCTGCGGCCACGACACGCACACCGCCATGTTGCTGGGCCTCGCCACCGTGCTGGCCGGCATGAAGAAGGACCTGCCCGGCGAGGTGATGTTCGTGTTCCAGCCCGCGGAGGAAGGTGCGCCTCCGGGTGAGGAAGGCGGCGCATCGCTGATGCTGAAGGAAGGCGTGTTCCGCGAGTTCAAGCCCGACGCGATGTTCGGCATGCATGTGGTGAGCGCGCTCAACGTCGGCACGGTGGCCGTGCGGCCGGGCGCCACCATGGCGGGCTCGGACTGGTTCAAGCTGGTGGTGCATGGACGTCAGACGCACGGCGCCATGCCGTGGAACGGTGTCGATCCCATCGTCACCGCGGCGCAGATCGTCAACGCGGCGCAGACCATCGTCAGCCGCAAGCTCGACATCAGCGAGCTGCCGGCGGTGCTCAGCTTCGGCATCATCGAGGGCGGCTCGCGCTACAACATCGTGCCGGACAAGGTGGAACTGCAGGGCACGCTGCGCACCTTCGACACCGGCATGCGCCAGCAGGCGTTCGACAACCTCAAGTCCATCGCGGAGCACATTGCCGAAGCCAACGGCGCCACCGTGGAAACGCAGATCCCGGTGGGCGACAGCAATCCGGTGCTGGTCAACGACCCGGCACTCGCCGCCCGCGTGCGCAGCAGCATCGGCAAGGCCATCGGTGCGGACCACGTGATCGAGGCACGTCCCTGGATGGCCTCGGAGGATTTCGCCTATTTCGCGAAGGAAGTGCCCAGCGTGTACTTCTTCGTCGGCGCCACGCCTGCCGGGCAGGATGCACTCAAGGCACCCGCCAATCACTCGCCGAAGTTCTTCGTCGACGAAGGTGCGCTGAAGATCGGCATGGAGTCGATGCTGCAGGCCACGCTGGACTATCTCAACACGCCAGGCTGACCCATCGCTCAAAAGCTGAGGCGCGCACCGAACAGCCAGGTGCGCCCCGGCGCAGGCTCGTAGTAGCGGCCATTGCCGTCGTTGACGATCACCGAACCGATGGTGCGGCGATCAGTGAGGTTGTCCACTCGCGCGCTCAGCTGGAGGCGCTCCTTTTCGCCGAGCACGAAGGTATAGGCCACGTCGGCATCGAACACGGCGTAGCCAGCCGCCGTGGCGGTGCCGAGGTCGTTCGCGGTGGTCATGCCCGCGCTGCTCAGCGTGATCCCTTCGCGCCAACCGGTATCGCCACCGTGCTGCAGGCGTAGCGAACCGTAGTCTTCGGGCACGCCGGGCATGCGCGAACCCGACGCCACCGGCACCGTTGGCGTGGTGCATGGCGTGCCGACGCAGGTGAGGAAACCGCTGCGGAACTGCGCCTGCAGATGCGTGTAGCCGGCGATGAGGTGCCAGTCCGGCGCGAGCTGCCCGTCGAAGGAAAGCTCGATCCCCTGTCGACGCGTGTCATGCACGTTGCGGTAGGTGGTGCGTCCGTTGACGCTGGTGGCGATGGCCAGTTCGTCACGCGTATCCGCGCGAAACAGCGCTGCATCGAATGCCATCGTGGACGCAGGCTGCCACTTCAGGCCCGCCTCGTAGTTATGGCTGCGTGCGGGCCGCAGGTTGAAGGCGAGCCCCGGCTGTCCGTCGCTGCGATAGCCGAGTTCGTTGTAGCTGGGCGTCTCGAAACCTTCGCCGTAGCTCGCATAGAGCCGCAACGCATCGCCCGGCCGGTACTGCAGCGCCAGCACCGGCGTGGTGGCGGAATAGTCCACGCTGCCGCTGTCGTCCGGATTGCGCGGGGTGATGTAGTAGTCGTGCTCGTCGAAGCGTACGTCGTCATGGCGCAGGCCGAGCATCAGCGCCCACGACGGCATGAAATGCCAGTACCACTGCGCGTACGCATCCACGTCGTCGACGTTGTCGTCCTCGTCGCGACGTAGCCGGCCCTTCACGCCCAGCGTGGTGCCCACGAAGTTCTCGTAGCCCAGGCGATGCTGGCGCTGATAGTCGCCGCCCGCGCCCAGCACGAACTCGTAATCGCCGCCGGCGAGCTGCCCGCGATGCGACCACCGCAGGTCGGCGCCACCGTAATGCGTGTTGGGCTCGACCACGCCGCCGGGCTGCAGCGGGTTGAGCTGGGTGGTCACGGGTATCGACTGGTACTGGGTGATCTCGCGTTCGCCGTAATACACCATCGCACGCCACTGGCCGTCGTCGCCGGCAGGTCGTTCGTAGATCACGCCGAGCTGGTCCTGCCGCGTGCTCTTGCGCGTATCGAACTGCAACGCCGCGGGCGACGCCTGCCGCGGGTCGGCCGTCGCCTGCGCCTTGGTCAGGCCCATCGGGTCCTCCGCGCGCGGCTGGTTCAGATGGTTCACCACCACCGTCAGCGACTGCCCGTGGCCGAGATCGAAACCCAATCGCGCATGCGCAGACTGACGGTTCACGCGGCTGTGCTGCCGATAACCGCCCGAAAGGAACTGCGACGCGGCGACGTTGTAGTCCATCAGGCCCACGGTGCCACGCGTATCCACGCTGTAGCGGAAGCTGTCATCGCTGCCGCCGTACACGCCCAGCGTGGTCTGCGGCGCCGAGGTGCCCGGCGCACTCCACATCTGCACCACGCCGCCGGAGGCATTGCCGTAGAGCACGGAAAACGGCCCGCGAAGCACCTCCACGCGATCGGCCGTGTCGAGCATGAAGTGCGAAACCTGCCCCTGCCCGTCCGGCAGCGTCGCGGGCACGCCGTCGAGATAGAGCCGGATGCTGCGCACGCCGAACGTGCTGCGCGAACCGAAGCCTCGGATCGAGATCTGCTCGTCCTGCGCGTAGTTCTGCCGGTCGCGCGCCAGAATGCCGGGTACGCCCACCAGCGTTTCGGAGAGATTGACGCCGGCCTCCCCCGATTCCGACGGAGCGACACGCACCACGCTCAACGCAGCCGGCACATCGATCGGCGGCATGCCCATGCGGCTCGCGTTGACCTGCACGGCGGAAAGCGTAGTGGCGTTGCCCTGCGGCGCAGTCTGCTGCGCATAAACCGCCGCGCAGGGTGACGCTGCAACGATCATCGCGCTGGCCATCCTGCGAAGGCGTCGCGAGGACATCGTCGGTCTCCATGGCGTCGTGAGGTAGCGGTGCATGATCACGATGTGAGTGAGGGTGATGCAAGTGCGCCGTGCGTGCCTGCGTGGGCGTGCTGCGTTGATGGCGATTCGCTTCGCAGGCTTTTCGCGCACTGGGTGCGCTCCTACAGGGAGCGCAAGGCTTTGCGCTCGATGCGGTGGCGCCCATGGAAGAGCCGTGACGCCTCATGGCCTTGGTTCGACCGATGGCGAGGATGTCACTGCTTCGCGATGCGGGTAAGCTGGCTCTTCGCGTCGCCTTGCGCACTTCGCGACCCAGTGGTCGTGATGGTCAGCACCTCACATGCGCGAACTCCCGTCCTCATCGAATGGAGACACCCTTGATGTTCGTTCGCTGGATGATCCGAGCCCTTGCCGCCATGTGCATCGCTGGCGTCGCCACCACGACGGCGCTTGCCGAGGACGAACCCACGGGTGTCGTCGCCGACCCATGCACCCGCCAGAAGACGCCCGAGCAGGTGCCGGATGGCCAGTGGATGTCGTACATCCTTGCACACGATTTCGGGCAGCTTTGTCATTACCGTGCGAAGAATGCGTCGCTGCCTCCGCCTGGCAAGGCGACGCCGCGGGTGGTGTTCCTGGGCGATTCGATCACGGAGGGCTGGGAGAAGCTCCATCCGGACTTCTTCACCGATGGCAAGCTGGATCGCGGCATCAGCGGGCAGACCACCTCGCAGATGTTGCTGCGGTTTCGGCAGGACGTGATCGAGCTTCATCCGCAGGTGGTGCATATCCTTGCCGGGACCAACGATGTCGCCGGCAACACGGGGCCGGTGACGCTGTCGCAGGTGGAGGGCAATATCGCATCGATGGCGGAGTTGGCGCGGGCGCATGGCATCCGCGTGGTGCTTGGCTCGGTGCCGCCGGCGGAGAAATTTCCCTGGCGCTCTAACCTCGTCATCGTTCCCACCATCAAGGTGCTGAATGCCTGGATCAAGGACTATGCAGCGAGCCATGGCGACACCTATGTCGACTATTTTTCGGCCATGGCCGATGCATCGGGCGGCATGAAGGAGGGCTTGTCGTCCGATGGCGTGCATCCGACACGCGAGGGTTACCAGGTGATGGAACCGCTCGCCAATGCTTCGATCAAGCAGGCCCTGGAAGCATCAGCCGACACACACTGACCTGACCGGCAGTTCAAAGCAGGCTGTCGAGGGGAAACAGGCGCAACAGCGTTACCTCGGTGCGTCGCTTGGTGGTGGCGTCAGGCTCGCTCTGGTAGATGACGGGCTTGCCATCGGCCGTGGTGAGCCACACCAGGTGGTGGGAAGCGGGATCGACCATGACCTGGTACGCGTTGGACGGCAAGGTCGCGGTGTGGAAGAAGTCGCTGACTGCCTGCGCCAGTCCAGGCGAATCCACGATGACGCCCATCTCGGTGTTGAGCAGCTTGGATCGCTGGTCCATGTTCAGCGAGCCGATGAAGACCTGCCGGTCGTCCACCACGATGGTCTTGGCGTGCAGGCTGATGCCCGACGATTTGCCCAGCGTGGTCGACGGCTGGCTCTGGCCCCATGAAGGTTTCAGCTCGTAGAGCTGCACGCCGCCTTCGGCGAGCGCCTTGCGGTAGTGCACGTAGCCCGCATGCGCCGCGGTCTCATCGGTGGAGGCCAGCGAATTGGTGAGGATCTTGATGGACAGGCCATGCTGCGCCAGCGAGACCAGGTGCTTGGTACCGGCATCGCCCGGGACGAAGTAAGGCGTGGTCGCCAGGATCTCGTGCTGCGCCCCGTCCAGCATGGACTTGAGCTTGGGGCCGATGCGCAACGCCGGCACATCACGCGAGGCCTCGATTTTCTCGGGCTGGTCAGCGACCAGTTCGGCATCGCCCCAGAACCATGCGCCGCGCGCGTCGGCCGTCGGTCCATCCGGAAGCTCGTTGATCACGGCCTGCGCGTAATCCGATTGGTTGAAGGCGCGGACTTCCTTCTTCAGGACTTGCCGGGCCGCGGCGAGGCGCTGGCCGGAGTCGTCCGTCTTCTTGAGCTGGTCGAGCGGATAGGCGGCGTCGCAGTTCCAATACGCATCGAACGCATCGGATGCCTGTTGCACCACGGGGCCGATCGCCACCACGTCCAGGTCGCGAAAATGCGTATCGCTGCCCGCATCGAAGTACGGGTCCCCGATGTTGCGCCCGCCGATCACCGCCACGTTGTTGTCGACGATGAACGATTTGTTGTGCATGCGCCGGTTGAGTCGACGCCACTCGAGCATGAACTGCGTGGCGCGCGACAGCAGCGTGGGGTTGCGTGTCTGGAAGGGGTTGAACAGGCGGATCTCGATGTTCGGATGCGAATCCAGCGCCTCGAACAGATGATCCTTGTCGTCGAAGTTGTTGTCGTCGATGAGCATCCTCACGCGCACGCCCCGATCGGCCGCCGCCAGCAGATGCTGCAGCATCAGGTGCCCGGTCATGTCGTTGGCGAAGATGTAGTACTGCAGGTCGATCGAGTGCGCGGCCTGGTCGGCCAGGGCCACGCGGCTGAGCAGCGCGTTCGTGCTCAGGGTCAGCAGGCGAAACCCCGACTGGTTCTGGTGCTTGTCCACCTCCGCATGCGCATAGCGGGCCGCCGCGGTGTCATTGGCGGGAGGCAGATGGTGTGTCTCTTCCTTGGCCGTGCTGGGCGGAAGCGTGGAACACGCCTGAAGGAAAAGACAAAGGATTGTGAAGGCAAACGCGACAACCCGACGATCTGTCCGCATGTCCACACCTCGATGCAGCCGGACGACGAAGCAAACCCGGACGCATCATCCATTTAACATAGCCAAGCCCTATCACGGCTGACTATCGCGTGCCGGTGGGAGACATGCGCCACGCCCGCACATGTTCCGTACAGCTTGCGCATCGCGGAACCATTCGAAATGGCCGTCCGAACGACCGCTCTCGTGGGCGCATCACGTCTTCGTGATCGACAAAGCATGCCGTTGCCAGCAACCATGCATCACCATCGCATCGCGGAACGTCATCGTGCACTCAACGCGGTTACTCGCCGGCATGCTTGGACTCGGCTTCTGCGTCGTATGCCCGACGGTCGCGCGCGCCGACCTGGATGCCATCGGCCAGCGCGAAGTGCAGGCATTGCTTGCCTTCGTGGGAAGCAGCCATTGCACGTTCATCCGCAATGGCAAGGCGTACGGCGCCGACCAGGCACGAAGCCACCTGGAGTACAAGCTCAACTACCTGCTGCAGCGGCACCGGGTGAACTCCGCGGAGGAATTCATCGAGCGCGCGGGCACCGAGAGCAGCTTCAGTGGCAAGCCTTATCGGGTGGACTGCGATGGCAGGGAACGTCCCTCCGCGGATTGGCTCATGGAAGAACTGCACCGGATGCGCACGCCTGGTCCCTAGGCCGGTGGTGACGATCCACCTCTCCGAGGGGCCGTCATGGGCGGCGGCTCCGGGGGCCAGCCGTCACACACCCGCCCGGAAAATTGCCTACCATCAGGCGATGACCGACCATTTCCCTCCCCAAAACGCCACCCGCGGCAGCCTCGCCTGCGTCGGCCTGGGCATGACGCTGGGTTCCCATCTCACGCCGCTGGCGCGCAGCCATATCGAGCGGGCCGACGTGGTCTTCGCCGCGCTGGCCCATGGCGCCGCGGAGATGTGGCTGCAACGCATGCATCCGGATGTGCGCAGCCTCCAGCCCTATTACGGGGAAGGCAAGTCGCGGCAGAAGACCTACCGCGAATGGGTCGACCTGATGATGGCCGAGGTACGCGCCGGCAAGCGCGTGTGCGGCGTCTTCTACGGCCACCCGGGCATCTTCGCGTGGTCGCCGCGCAACGCCATCGAACGGGCGCGCGCAGAGGGCTACGCCGCGCACATGGAGCCTGGCATTTCCGCGGAGGACTGCCTGTACGCGGACCTGGGCATCGACCCCGGCCGCTTCGGCTGCCAGCACTTTGAGGCCAGCCAGCTGCTGTTTTACGAGCGCCGGCTCGAACCCACCGGCTACCTGGTGCTATGGCAGGTGGCGCTGGTCGGCGACTGGTCGCTGACGCGCTTCGAAACCGGCCCTGCCTACCGGCAGGTGCTGGTCGACGTTTTGAGCGCCGACTATCCGCTGGACCACGAGATCATCGTCTATCGCGCCGCGACGCTGCCGATCGAGAGGCCGAGGGTGCGCCGCCTCCGGCTGGGCGAGTTGCCCGACATCACGCTGACCGGCGAAGACACCGTCGTACTGCCGCCCGCCGCGCCCCTGAAACCAAACCTCGCGGTGCGCCAACGGCTGCAGTCGCTGGACAAGGCGAGCGCTTTCGCATGAACCTTTCCGCAGCCCTGCCCATCCGCGACATCGCACGTGCGCGCGAAGGCATTGGCATGAGCGTTGCTTGCATCGGAGATGCCTGAAACATCACAGGGAACAGGGGGAAACCATGTCGGATACGATCGATTTGCTGGAAGCCATCGGCAAGGACGCAGCCTTGCGGCACGCGACGGCGGAGGAACTGGCGGATGTGCTGGCCAAGGCGAACGCTTCCGACGGCCTGATGGCCGCGGTGAAGCAGGGGGACAGCGCGCTGCTTTCCGCCGAGCTTGGCCTCAATCTGCTGCTGGTCAATCACGACCTGCACACCGGTGGCCAAGAGGAAGAAGAATCGCCCGATGGCGAGCCCGGTGAAGAAACCCCGGACGAAATCCCCGCCGATTCCGTGCTCGGCTGACCGGTCATGCCACGTCGGTGGCACCGCTTCACGCCATGGGCCGCGCTGGCGGCCATGGCGTTTTGCGTCACCATCCGACCATCGTTTGCCCAAACACACTCGGCGGATCTCGGCGTGCAGCTCGAACAGGCCGAGAGCCTGCGCACGGCGGACCACCCTCGTTTCCTGGCGCGCCTGAATCTGTTGCGCTCGCAGGCGGCCGCCATGTCCATGCGCGAGCGCTGGCATCTGCGCTACCTCGAGGCGTGGGAGGCCTCCTTCCAGGGCGACTACGTAAACGCGGAACCGCGGCTCCGCGACGTCATCGACCACTCCGACGACCCGGCACTGGCCGTGAAGGCATCCGCCATCCTCATGGGCGACTGGGGCAGCAACAAGCGTTATGAAGAAGCCTTCGAGCTGGCCAACCAGCTCGTGGAGAAGCTCCCAGGCACACAGGACAAGCTCGCGCGCTTCGTGGCGCTTTCCTATCTCTCGCAGCTGCTGCGCTCGGCCGGCCAGTACGAACTGGCGGCGAACTACGCCCATGACATGGCGCAGGATCTCCCCGCGGGCGAAACCGCCTGCAAGCCGCTGGCCATGCGGATCACCGCGCTGTACGAAACGCGCAAGCTGACGTCGTCCAGCCCCGAGCTGCAGGAGGCACTCGATGCCTGCCAGGCTGCGCGCGATTCGGTGTTCACCAATGCGCTCTGGCTGGTTAAGAGTGACCTTCACCTCGACGAAAACGAGCCCCTGAAAGCGGTGCAACTGCTGCTTCGCATTGCTCCGTCCGTCCGCTCGGACCAGTACTACTCCAACATGCTGACGACGCAGGTGCAGTTGGCGCAGGCCTACCTGAAGCTCGGCAAGGACGACGCGGCACGCAAGGCGGCGCAAGCGGCGCTGGCCCTGAGCGATCCCGGCGACATCAGCGAAACGCTGAGGGACGCCTATCGCGTGCTCTACAGCCTCGACAAGAAACAGGGCAACACGGCGGCGGCCTTGGCCGATTACGAGCATTACGTCGCGCAGGACGTCGGCTACCTCAACGACGTCAGCGCCAGAGCACTGGCCTACGCCATGGCCAAGCAACACGTGATCGTGCAGAAGCTGGAAACCGAGAAGCTCAGTCGCGAGAACAATATCCTTCGCCTGAAGCAGGCGCTTGACGCCAAGGCGGTCGAAACGATCCGTCTGTATGTCGTGTTGCTGCTCCTGGTGCTGGCATCCGCCGTCTTCTGGCTGTTGCGGCTCAAGCGATCGCAGCTTCATTTCAAGAAGCTGTCCTCCATCGATGGCCTCACCGGCGTCTACAACCATCAGCACTTCATGGGCGAAGCCGGCAAGGCCCTGCACCTGCTGGAGCGAAGGCAGGGCATGGCGTGCCTGTTCTTCATCGACCTCGACAACTTCAAGCACATCAACGACACGCATGGCCACGCCACGGGCGACGCCGTCCTGCGGCGTACGGTGACCATCTGCCGGCAACAGCTGCGTCCCACCGATCTGTTCGGTCGCCTGGGCGGTGAGGAATTCGGCATCCTGCTGCTCGATTGCACGCGCGAACAGGGCATGAGGATCGCCGAACGCATTCGTCGCGCCATCGACGTCGCCAAGCTGGAAGGCGATGCCGGCATCGTCACGTTCTCCGCCAGCGTCGGCCTTGCTTCCACCGAATACTGCGGCCACGACTTGCAGCGGCTGTGCAGGGAGGCGGATGCGGCGCTGTATCGCGCGAAACGCGCCGGCCGCAATCGTGTGGTGTCCGATACCGAAGAAGACGGGCTGGTCGAAGCCTGACGTGCATCGATACGCGCGCGCCATGCCTGCCGCACGCAGGCATGGCGCAACCATGCGCTACTTGATGCCGATCACCATCGAATCCGGTCCCAGCAGCGGCTCGACGCGCACGTCGCGGAAGCCCGCGGCCGTCATCCACTCGCAGCATTCCTTGCCCGTGTAATCGAAGCCACCGGGTGTTTCGATCAGCATGTTGAGGCTCATCAGCAGGCCGAAGGCGTTGTGTCTGCGCTCGTCGTCGATGATGGCGTCATACACGATCAGGCAACCGCCCGTCGGCAGCGCGTCGTAGCACTTGGCCAGCAGGGCCTGCTTCTGGTCGTAGTCCCAGTCATGCAGGATGTGGCCCATGATCAGCACGTCGGCCGACGGACAGGGGTCGTTGAAGAAATCGCCGGGATGGAAGCGCAGCCGATCCTGCAGGCCATGGGCTGCGACGTAGTCGTTGAACACCGGCGCCACCACCGGCAAGTCGAAGCCGCCGCCGCGCAGATGCGGATGTGCCTGCGCGATCTGCACGGGACACGCGCCCTGCGCCGCGCCGATGTCGATGAAGCTGCGGTAGTTCTCCCAGGGAAACTTCGTCGCGATGGCGCGGGCCGCACCGAGGCTCACGCCGGTCATCGCCTGCAGGAAGCTGCGCAGCGACGCCTCATTGCGATAGAGCTCGTCGAAAGGCGACGCGCCATCCTTCGTCCGGTTCTGCGGCAGCCCGGTGCGTAGCGCGTCGGTGAGCGAACCCCAGTCCGCATAGAGGCGCGTCTCCATCATCTCCAGCAGGCCGCCCACGTAGCTCGGCTTCGCGCGGTCGAAGAAGAGGTCGGCATCCGGCGCATTGCGGTACTGGCCGTTGTCGCGCTCCAGCGCGCCCAACGCCACGAGCGTATCGAGGAAATCGCGGGACGACCTGGGATGCAGGCCAAGCGCGCGCTCGAGTTGTTCCCTGCTGCGGCTGCCGCCTGCCAGCTGCGTGAACACGCCGAGTTCGACGGCGGAAAGCATGGCCTTGGAGGCCCAGAAACCCATGCCCAGCTGCAGCAGGCGATCGGGGGAAAGCGCTTGGTTAGCGGGAACAGCCACGGGTGTTTCACGAACTGCGTTCTGCGGGACTTGCATGGGACCCTCCGGGGTAGACGCGTCGTACAGCGCCAACCCCTGGATCAAAGGCGCGTTCCGTATCACGTGCGTTGTTGTGGAGCGCAGAATCTATCGCCAGGTTCTTGCGCAAAAAACACAACTTTCGACGGTCTACGAACGTCATAGGTCCTAGGTCATGGTCCAGGCGGCCCCGGTTCGTTGGGTGCCATGGCAGCCATGTCTATGGCACGCCATGGCACCTTCGCGCGGTTTACGGCGCCTTGCTGCCGTTCAACTGCTCCACGATGGCGAGCGACTTCGCCACGTGTTCCTGCGGATGCAGGTGATCGGCTTCCGAGTCGAACACCGCGGCGATCTTGCCGTCGCGACCGATCACGAACGTGGTGCGCGAGATGAAGCCGTGATCGATCACGGCACCCTGCACGTCCTTCGCGCCCGGCACGGCAGCAGACATCTTCAGGTCGTACGACGCGGCGATCTTGCCCGCGGGATCGGACGCGATCGGGAACTTGCCCGCGCAGAAGTTCGGATCGGCCGAGAACTTGTTGAGCCGCTGGATGCTGTCGGCCGACACGCCGATGATCGTCGCGCCCGCCGCCTGGAACTTCGCCGCCTCGGTGGCGAAGGCATGCGCCTCGACATCGCAGCCGCCGGTATAGGCGGACGGGAAGAAGTACACGACGACCGGTCCGTTCTTGAGGGCGTCCGCGAGCGAGATATCGGAGGCCTTGCCGTCCTTGCTGGCCTGGGCGGTGAACGCGGGCGCGGCCGTGCCCTGGCTCAATGCGGCGAATGCGGGCGACGCCACCAGCGCGCCAGCTACCAGGGCTCCCGTTGCCAGCGACACTACAAGACGCTTGTTCATTGCTTCATCCTCGACATGCTTATGGAAGGAACTGCGCGAAAGTTGGATCCGGCGGGCCATCCAGGCTTCCGGCCGGGCCGCTCCTTCGGCCTCGTTGGGACTGACGCGTCCATGGCAGCGGATCATTCTTGGGCCACTGATCCGAGGTGGGTGCCCGTGCAGCCCGCAAAGGTTGCATTTCCCGATGCCGCCGGACGCCGCGTGAACACACGTCGCTCGGCGAGCATGTGCCTCATCGGGACCGGAAGCAATCCACGGCGGGAAGCGTCACAGCTCAGTTCGCTGGCGAGGCGGGTCTGGTTACGCTCAGGGCGGTGCCGGCCGCCGCCACGATGATGGCGAGGATGGCCAGCCATTGAAGCGGGCTGAGTCGCTCGCCCAGCAAGGTGACACCCGCCAGCGCCGCGACCGCGGGTTCCAGGCTCAGCAAGGTACTGAAGGTGCGGGCCGGCAGGCGGGTCATCGACACCATCTCCAACGAATACGGCAGCGCTGAACTCAGCAGCGCCACGCCGAGCGCGTAGGGCAACAACGCCGGCGACAGCAGCGTGGCGCCGGCGTGCGCGACACCGAAGGGAATCGCCACCAGCGCGCCGATCGAGGTACCCAGCGTCACCGCGTCGGCGCCGTAGGTCGCACCGGCCTTCTTGCCGAACACGATATACAGCGCCCAGCCCACGCCGGCCGCCAGCGCATAGGCCACGCCCATCGGATCGAGCGCATGCGCCTCCCCGCGCAACGGCAGCAGCAACAGCAGGCCGGCGACCACCAGGGCGATCCACACGAAATCGACCCAGCGGCGCGAGGTGGCCATCGCCAGCGCCAGCGGGCCGGTGAATTCCAGCGCCACTGCGATGCCGAGCGGAATCGTGCGCAACGACAGGTAGAACACGAGGTTCATCACGCCCATCGAGAGGCCGTAGCCCCACAACGCCCATCGGTCGCGGCGACTGCCCCAACGTCGCCATGGCCGCCGCCACAGCAGGAGGATCAATGCGCTGAGCCCCAGTCGATACGCCGTCGCGCCCTGTGCGCCCACCTGCGGAAACAGATGCTTGGCCAGCGAGGCGCCGCACTGGTACGACACCATGGCGATCAGCAGCGTGCCAATCGCAAGCGCCATCTGGGCAACGTTGGAACGTGACGACATGGGCGCGCGGCCGGAACAGGGACGGGCCTTCCATGATGCCAGCATGCGCGCCCCGCACCTATCACCGTTCGCGTCGTGGCTTCACACGGCTTTTCGCTATGCTCGGGACACTGGCCGCTGCGCCATCGGCACAGGAGTTCGCATGACCTCCGTTCGTCTGACCGACCTCGCCCACGGCGGCGGCTGCGGCTGCAAGCTCGCGCCTTCCGTGCTCCAGCAACTGCTCGCCGACAAGGCCGCCGCGATGCCGTTCGCGGGGCTGCTGGTGGGCACGGAAACAGGCGACGACGCCGCGGTTTGGCAGGTGGACGAGCGCACCTGCGTCATCGCCACCACCGACTTCTTCATGCCCGTGGTGGACGATCCCTACGACTTCGGCCGCATCGCCGCCACCAACGCGTTGTCGGACGTCTATGCGATGGGCGGCAAGCCCATCATGGCGCTGGCCATCCTCGGCATGCCGCTGGACAAGCTCGACGTCGATACCGTCCGCAACATCCTCGCGGGCGGCGAGGCCATCTGCAGGGAGGCCGGTATTCCGGTGGCGGGTGGTCATTCGATTGATTCGGCCGAACCGATCTACGGGCTCGCCGCGATCGGCTTGTGCGCGCCAGCGGAGCTCCGCCGCAACGCCACGGCACGAGCCGGCGACACCATCATCCTCACCAAGGGCATCGGCGTCGGCATCTACTCGGCCGCCTTCAAGAAACGGGCGCTGCCCGCGGACGCGTACGACGAAATGCTGGCCTCGACCACCCTGCTCAATCGCATCGGCCATGAACTGGCGAAAGACGACGACGTGCACGCCATCACCGACGTGACCGGCTTCGGCCTGCTCGGGCATGCGCTGGAAATGGCGCGTGGCAGCGGCGTGCGGTTGCGCATTGAGCAGTCGAGCCTTCCCTTCTTCACGCAGGCGGAAGCGCTGGCGCAAGCGGGCTACATCACCGGCGCATCGAAGCGGAACTGGAACAGCTACGGCGACGGCGTCACCCTGCCCGCCGACCTGCCGGAATGGCGCCGCGCGCTGCTCACCGACCCACAGACGTCAGGCGGACTGCTGGTGGCGTGCAAGGCGGAAAAAGCCTCGGCCATCCGCGACAGGATCGAAGCCGCGGGCTATCCGGACGCGCGCATCATCGGCTCGGCGGTGGCGGTTACGCCGGGCATCGACATCGTGTGAGCGAGCCGCCGATGACTGGCGGAAGAGAGTGGGAGTCGAACCCACCCGAGACAGTCTTACCTGCCTCACCCGGATTTGAAGTCCGGACGCCCCACCGGAGACGATTCTCTTCCTTGCGGCAAAACGGGTGCGGGAACGGGTCCGAACACGTCGAGGTACCGTGCCTGGACCCTGCGCAAGGTGCCCCGGTTGAGCGTGACACCCTGGCGGTCGAAGAATTCTAGTATCTGGATGGCGACCTTTCGACCATTGTCGAGGCGGTCGCGGAACTGCGCGGCGGTGAATCGTCCATCCGTTGCCCGCGCCGCGATGTCGGTGGCGATCAGCACCATCTCGTGCGTGGTCGTGCGCAGGAAAAAATGATCGTGCGCCACCTCGTCGACCAGCCCCAGTCGCGCGGCGAACTTCAGCAGCTGCCGGACATCCTGCTCCGGCCGCTTGAGCACGCCGGCGATGTCGCGCACGCGCGGCGGGCGAAAGCGGACATCGCCGCCGATCAGCGGCGACATCAGGCGCCACTGCAGTTCGCGCTCCGGGCCCAGTTGCACGGCATGGCTGGCGAGCCTTACGAAGCCGCCATCGCGCACGACATGCCCGGCAAGGTCAGGGTGCTGCAGCGCCAGCGCGAACGCAGCCGCAGGCAGTCGAGGCTGCAGCGCCAGCCGCAGTTTCTCGCGCACCACGCCCTGCACGTCCGGGTGGGAAGCATGGAACGCTTCCAGGTACTCGACCAGGTGCGCCACCAGCCGCTCCCAATGCGGTCGCGCCATGGCGATGCGTTGATCATCGGCATCGAACAACATCGGTGAAAGTGCGGCCAGCGTGTCCTCGATCCATGCCTCGGACAGTGCGCGGTCGCGCGCAAAGGCCCGCAGGTCCCACGCATGCGGCGGCGTGTCGAGCAGGGCGGCGAAGGCGCGCTGCGGGTCATCGATCGCCAGCGCCGCACGCTGGGCGACGCGCGCATCGGTACGGCGTTGCCGCGATGGCGCGCGCAGGTCGATGAAGTGGCCGCCGCCCATCGTGCGCTGGGCCGACACGTCGCGCAGCACGAAGCGGTCGAGCACCGCGGCGGCGATTGGCCGCTCGAGCACGAGCTGGACGTCCGCCATGTCGCCCGGTTGCAGCGTGCCTTCTTCGAGCAACACGATGCGGACGCCGACCTCCGCCGCCGCGTGATGCAGTCGCGCGGGAAACCACTGGCCGATCGGCCGGGGTTCGCCGGCCAGGAGATGCAGCCGCGCGTCGATGCGATCGGTGGGCGCATGCAACGATGGATCGACCACCATGTCGCCGCGATGGATCGCCTCCTTGCTGATGTCCTCGCCCACCAGGTTGAGTGCGCAGCGATCGCCGGCGCGACCGATCTCCATCGGCTGGTTCTGCGCATGCAGCGAACGCACGCGTGCGCTGAGGCCCGAGGGGCTGAGCATCACCGGGTCCTTCATGCGCACGATGCCCGACAGCACGGTGCCGGTCACCACCACGCCGATGCCGGTCAGGATGAACACGCGGTCGATGGCAAGGCGAAAGCGGCCTTCCGCCGCGCGCTCGCCCAGCGTGTGCGCCTCGACGGCCAGCCGGTCGCGCAACGCCTCGATGCCCGCGCCCGTGAGCGTGGATACCGGCAGGATGTCCGCGTTTTCCAGCACCGTTCCCGCGATGGCTCCGCGGATCTGCGCGGCCACGTCGGCGAGGCGCTCCGGCGTGGCGAGGTCGGCCTTGGTCAGCGCGACGATCCCGCGGCGGACATGCAGCAGGTCGAGGATCGCCAGGTGCTCCCGCGTCTGCGGCATCACGCCGTCATCGGCAGCCACCACCAGCAGCGCGACATCGATGCCGCTGGCGCCAGCCACCATGGTGTGCACGAAGCGCTCATGGCCGGGCACATCCACAAAACCGACCACGGAACCGTTGTCCATCGGCAGATAGGCAAAGCCGAGGTCGATGGTGATGCCGCGGGCCTTTTCTTCCTTCAGCCTATCGGTGTCGACACCGGTCAGGGCTTTGACCAGCGAGGTCTTGCCGTGGTCGATATGCCCTGCGGTGCCGACGATCATGGGATGTCCGCCAGATCGGTGGCGTCGAGTTGCGCCAGCGCATCGAGGAATGCGTCCTCGTCCGCCTCGGCGAGGCAGCGCAGATCCAGCCGAAGGGCGCCATCGGCGATGCGGCCGATGATGGGCCGCGCCAGCACGCGCAGCGATGCCGCGAGTTGCTCCAGCGCGCGCTGGCTGCCGCGCGAACGGATCAGCAGCGCGGTGCTGGCCAAGGTGTCCAGCGGCAAGGCGCCCGAACCGACCTGGCTGAGGCAATCGCCCACCTCGATCGCGAAGAGATCGCCGAGACGTTCGGCCACGGCCGGCTGGAGACGCTGAGCCTGCGCGTCGATGTCGGCCTTGTCCCGCGCAAGGAATCGCAGCGTGGGCAAGCGTTCGGCCAGCCGATCGGGGTCGCGGTAGAGCTGGAGCGTCGCCTCGATGGCGGCGAGCCGCACCTTGTCCACGCGCAGCGCGCGCTTGAGCGGATTGCGGTTGACCTGTTCGATCAGCGCGCGGTCGCCCACGATGAAGCCCGCCTGCGGCCCGCCCAGCAACTTGTCGCCGGAGAACGTCACCAGTCGCGCGCCCTCTTCCACCGCTTCGCGCACGGTGGGCTCCTTCACGAGGCCGTAGGCGGAGAGGTCGACCAGGCTGCCGGAGCCCAGGTCGTTCAACAGCGGCACGCCGATCGCATCGCACAGGGTGGCGAGTTCGCGCGCGCCGACCTCCGCGGTGAAACCCTGGATGCGGTAGTTGGACGTATGCACCTTCAGCACGAGGCCCGTGTGCTCGTTGAGTGCGTTGCGATAGTCCGCCGGATGCGTGCGGTTGGTGGTGCCCACTTCCACCATGCGCGCGCCGGCACGGACCATGATGTCCGGCATGCGGAACGCGCCGCCGATTTCGATCAGCTCGCCGCGCGACACCACCGCCTCGCGCCCCAGCGCGAAGGTGTTGAGGCACAGCAGTACCGCCGCCGCATTGTTGTTGACGACGGTGGCGTCTTCGGCGCCGGTCAACTCGCACAGCAGGCCGCGCAGGTGATCGTCACGCTCGCCGCGTACGCCATCGATGAGGTCGAATTCGAGCGCCACCGCATGGCGCATCGCTTCCACCGCCGCCTCGACCGCCGTCTCGGCGAACACGGCGCGTCCGAGATTGGTGTGCAGCACCGTGCCGGTGAGATTGAACAGCGGACGCAGGCCGGGCAGGCACGCTTGCAGCAGTTCGCCGGCACGCAGGGCGAGATCGGCCGCGGTGGGCGCCTCGACCGGGGCGATGCGCAGGACTTCGCGCGCCTCGTCGATGACCTGGCGAATGGCGTCGGTGGTGACGGCACGTCCGTGGCGTTCCACCAGCGATGCGGCCTCGACGGTCGCCAGGACGGCGGCCACCGCAGGCAGGCGGCGCAGCAGATTGACCTCGGATTCGGCCATGACGCTCCATCCAGCGCATCGCCGCTTCGTGCGGCAATGCCGACTATGCTGCGTTGCCGACCAAGCAAGGGTCAAGGCAGGCGCACGCAGGATGACGCCACCTTCACGCGGTCGCATGCTTGGATGCACCGGGCGGCGCTCGCGGCCGCTCAATCCCTGCCCCTCTGCAGTGCGTCCGGCCTGCAGCACGGGGGCGATCTCGTGCCCTGTAGGGCCCTGATGTCCGCTACCCCGCAGGGGGATCCATGCCCGTCGCTACCGTGTCGTCCGCGCGCACCGTCCGCTGGTCCGTCTTCGTGCTGCTGGCCATCGCCGGCCTGTTCTACGTGAAGTGGTATCCGTACTACGGGCGCGCCTTCATCGCCGCGAGCGAACACTCCATCGGCCGATCCATCCTGATGGGTGATGCGGCCAGCGCACCGGCGCCCTCATGGAACGCGGCGCTCGGCTATGCCCTCGCGTACGGCAAGGCCATCTGGCAGGCGATGGTGCTGGGCTTGCTGCTGGGCTCGGGCATCCAGGCCTTGCTGCCGGCGGACTGGGTGCGGCGCGCGCTGGGTGGCCGCGGCTTCGGCAGCGTGCTGGCCGGCGGCCTGCTGGCGATCCCCGGCATGATGTGCACCTGTTGCGCGGCGCCCGTGGTCGTCGGCTTGCGCAAACACCAGGCGGCGCCCGGCGCGGCGGTGGCGTTCTGGCTGGGCAACACCACGCTCAATCCCGCGACACTGGTGTTCACCGGCTTCGTGCTCGGCTGGCACTGGACCCTGCTGCGCACAGCGCTCGGCGTGCCGATGGTGTTCGGGCTGGGCTACCTGGTGAACCGCATGGCACATGCCCATGCACCCGCCGTGGAGCTGCCGTCGCTGCCTGCCGAGCCCCGTTCGCTGGCCGAGGTGGCGCGGCGCTGGCTGCGCCTCTTCGTGCAGATGGCAGCGCGACTGATTCCCGAGTACGTGGTGATCGTGCTGCTGCTCGGCGCGGCGCGCGCATGGATGTTTCCCCACGTCGGCCCGGACATCGGCAACGAGTGGCTGTGGATCGCCGCGCTGGCGCTGGCAGGCACGCTGTTCGTCATTCCGACCGCCGGCGAAGTGCCGATCGTGCAGGCGATGCTGGCCCTTGGGCTGGGAGGCGGGCCGGCGGCGGCGCTGCTGCTGACCTTGCCGCCGGTCAGCCTGCCATCGCTGGCGATGCTGGGACGCTCGTTCCGCGTGCGCACCCTGCTGGCGATCGCCACGGCGGTCTGCGGGTTCGGCATGCTGGGCGGCGCGCTTGCGGTGTGGCTGGGCATGCACTGATCGGCGCGATCACTCCTCCACCGCCTCGCCATCGCCCACCAGCAACAGCGGATTGGGTGCGTGCCTTGCGTAACCCGCCTCGGCCACCAGGATGTCCAGGCCAAGCGAGGCGAGATCGTCCGCATACGGATCGACCTTGGTGTCCTTCACCTGGTAGAGCAGCTTGGCGTAGGTGTGGCATTCGCCGCAGGTCTCGGCTTTCACCACGCCGGCGTCGCCCTCGATGCCCTGCAATGACAAACGTCGCGAGCCGCCACAGGTGATGCATACCGCGCGCACGTGGTTCCACGCGGTGGAGCACAGCGAGCAGTAGAGAAAACGCGTGCCCGGCGTGGTGCCGGTGGCCGTGATCAATCCATCGACCGAGGGCGAACCGCAGCAGGGACACAGGCCGCGTTCCTCGAGCAGGCGAAGATCCGCGGCCTTCAGCCGCGCCGCGGAACCGGTGAAGTACACCTGCAGCGCGGCAGCCACATAGACGGCTGCGGCAGCATCGCCTGCCGAGAGGCCGCCGCGAAGGAACTGGTCGGCGAGCTTCTCCCTCGCCGCCGCATCGCTGCGGCGCAGCTGTTCGATGGCGTCGTGCGCTTCCGGCGGCAGCTCATGGCGCCCGATCTGATCGAGCAGCATGGCCAGCCCGTCGCGCCATGAGGCATCCCGTTCATGGCCATCCGCCGCCAGTGGCGGCAGACGACCTTCGACCGCCTGGCTCACGCTGGCATCGCCGAGCGACGCTGCCGGCGCGAGCGTCGTCGCCACGTCATGCTGCGCCCGCGAGAGCATCGCCATGAAGCGCAGCCAGGCCTCCATCGGATGCCCCTCGGCGAGCTGCTCCAAACGCTGCGCCGTGGCGGCAAAACGTCGGGCGGGATCGGGCAGCTGGATCGGCTCGACGGCCTTGACGCCCGCATGGTTGGGTCCGGTCCACTTGCCGGTGGGTGGTGCTTCCGCTTGCCTCACGGGCGCTTCCTGATCAGGTCCTTGTCATGCCGGTCGGAGGCCAGCTCCTTGAGCCATTTGCGATGGTGCCGCCATGCCCAACCCGGCGTCACGTAGCCCTGGGTCATGGCGCGCACGGAATCGCGCACCCAGATGCCGGCATACACGTGCACGATCCACACGATGATCGCCGCCACCGCCGCGAGGCTGTGGATCAATGCGGCCGCGCGCTGTACCGGCATGGGCGTTGCCTCGCCGAAATAGACTTCCCAGATCACCAGCCCGGTGAGGAACAGCACGGGGATCAGGAACGCCATCGACCAGAACACCAGCTTCTGGCCGGCGTTGTTGCGGCCAACCGGCGGTGCGTTCTCTTCTTCGTTGTCGACCACCTCGCGGATCGACTTCACCCACTGGGTATCCTCGCGATGCCACAGGTTCTCGCGCCAGAACTGCACGATCATCCCGAGATAGCTCAATAGCAGCACACAGCCGATCCACGGGTGCACCGCGCGCGTCCACTGTCCTCCACCGAACAGGCCGGACAGCCAGTACAGCATCGGATGGAACATCGCCAGGCCCGACAACACCATCAGCACGAAGCAGATGGCGGTGAGCCAATGGTTCACCCGGTTGGCGGTGGTGTAGCGGACGATGACGGTCTTCATGGCGTCTTCTCCGTTTCATCGAGCGCGCGCGCACCTTCCGCCTCGTCCGCCTCGGTGACTTCGTTCGGCCCCTTGATCATGTAGTGGAAGAAGCCCACCACGGTCGCCAGCGCGATGCCCGCCAGCGCCAGCGGCTTCATCACGCCCTTCCACGCTTCGACCATCGGGCTGATGCCCGGCTTGTCGGGCAGCCCCGAATACAGCGAGGGTTTGTCGGCGTGATGCAGCACGTACATCACATGCGTGCCGCCCACTTCCGCCGGATCGTACAGGCCGGCCTTGTCGAAGCCGCGCGATTTCAGGTCGACGATGCGTTCGGCCGCCTGGTGCTTCATGTCGGTCTTGGTGCCGAACAGGATCGCACCGGTCGGGCAGGCCTTCACGCAGGCCGGCTCCAGCCCGACGGTGACGCGGTCGGAGCACAGCGTGCACTTGTACGACTTGTGGTCGGTCTTGCTGATGCGCGGGATGTCGAACGGGCAGCCCTTCACGCAGTAGCCGCAGCCGATGCAGTTGTCGCTGATGAAGTCGACGATGCCATTGGCGTACTGCACGATCGCACCGGGCGCGGGGCAGGCCTTGAGGCAGCCCGGATCCTCGCAATGCATGCAGCCGTCCTTGCGGATCAGCCATTCCAGGTTGCCTTGTTCGTTCTCGTACTCGGCGAACTTCATCAGCGTCCACACGCTGGGGCTCAAGTCGTTGGGGTTCTGGTACGAGCCTTCGAAGTGGCCGACTTCCTGGCGAAGATCGTTCCACTCCATGCACGCCGACTGGCAGGCCTTGCAGCCGATGCATCGACTGACGTCGATGAGCTTGGCCACCTCGTCCTCGTGACTGCGCGCCGACGGCGGCGTCATCGTCGAGGCGGAACGGCGGATGTAGTCTTGCGATTGCAGGTCTGACATGTCCGTTCCTCAGGCTGATGCCGGCGCGCTGGTCTTTTCCACATTGACCAGGAATGCCTTGAACTCGGGCGTCTGCGTGTTCGCATCGCCCACCGCCGGCGTCAAGGTGTTGGCGCCGTAGCCCTTTCTTGCCTGACCCGTGAAACCCCAGTGCAGCGGCACGCCGATCACGTGCGTGGGTTTGCCGTCGACGGTGAGCGGTTTGATGCGCTTGGTCACATAGGCCTTGCACACCACCTCGCCACGTTTGGACGACACCTTCACCCAACCGCCTTGCGCGATGCCCTTCTCCTTCGCCAGCGCCTCGCCGATCTCCACGAACTCCTCCGGCTGCAGGATCGCGTTGATCAGTGCGTGCTTGGTCCAGAAATGGAAATGCTCGGTGAGTCGATAGGTGGTGGCCACGTACGGGAAGCTCTTGGCGTCGCCGAACATCGCGCGATCGTCGGGAAACACACGTGCCACCGGGTTCGACTTCACCTTCGGATGCAGCACGTTGTCCACGGGCGATTCCAGCGGCTCGTAGTGCTCCGGGAACGGGCCGTCGCCCATCTGATCGCGCGCGAACAGGCGGCCCATGCCTTCGGCATTCATGATGAACGGGCCGACGCCGTCGGACGGCTTCACCGTGGGGCCGTAGTCAGGCGTGTCGATGCCCACCCAGCGCGTGCCGTTCCACGAGATCACCGGCTTGGCCGGATTCCACGGCTTGCCTTCGGGATCGGCGCTCGCTCGGTTGTAGAGGATGCGCCGGTTGGCCGGCCACGCCCACGCCCAGTTCGGCGCGATGCCCTGCTCGCGCGGATCGGTGGCGTCGCGACGCGCCATCTGGTTGCCCTTCTCGGTGAAGCAACCGCTGAAGATCCAGCAACCCGACATGGTGGTGCCGTCGTCGCGCAGCTGCGCGAAGCCATCCAGCAAGGTGCCGGCCTTGGTCACCGCGCCGGTGGTGGCATCGGTGAGATCGGCGAGCGCGCGACCATTCATTTCCTTGGCCAGTTCTTCCGGATCGGGATCGACCGGGTTGGTGTACTTCCACGTGAGGTTGAGCAGCGGATCGGGGAACGCACCGCCTTCCTTGCGATACAGGTCGAGCAGGCGCTTGTAGATGCCGGTCATGATCCAGATGTCGGATTTCGCATCACCCGGGCCATTCGCCGCCTTCCAGTGCCATTGCAGCCAGCGCGCGGAATTCACCAGCGAGCCGTTCTCTTCCGCGAAACACGTGGTCGGCAGCTGGAACACCTCGGTCTGGATCTCGGCCGACTTCGCCGGGTTCTGCGGCCCAAAGTCCTGCCAGAAACGCGAGGTCTCCGTGTCCAGCGGATCCATCGTCACCAGGAACTTCAGCTTGCTCAGGCCGCGACGGCTGCGGCCGCGATCGGGGAACGCCTGCAGCGGGTTGAAACCCTGGCAGATGTAGCCGGTCATCTGCCCGTTGTTCATCATCTCGAACGCCTTGATGATGTCGTACAGCGGGATGTCCAGCTTCGGCAGCCAGTCATACGCCCAGTTGTTTTCCTGCGTGGCGGCGTCGCCGAACATCGCCTTCTGGAAGCTCACGAAGAACTTGCGGTAGTTCTGCCAGTAGCTGGTCTGGCCCGGCCGCAGCGGCTTGTACTGCTTGGTCGACATGTAGACGTCGAGGCTGGTGTCCTTGTCGTTGGGCAGGGTCATGTAGCCCGGCATCAGGTTCGACAGCAGGCCGACGTCGGTGAGGCCCTGGATGTTGGAGTGGCCGCGCAGCGCATTCATGCCGCCGCCCGCCACACCGATATTGCCCAGCAGCAGCTGCACCATCGCCATCGTGCGGATGTTCTGCGAGCCCACCGAGTGCTGCGTCCAGCCCAGCGCGAACAGGCTGGTCATCGCCTTGTCCGGCGCGGCGGTGCTGGCGAACAGCTCGCACACGTGCAGGAACTTGTCCTGCGGCGTGCCGCAGATGCGCGACACCATCTCCGGCGTGTAGCGCGACACGTGCTGCTTGAGCAGGTTGATCACGCAGCGCGGGTCCTGCCAGCTATCGTCGGACTTGGCGAAACCCTTCTCGTCGAGCTCGTAGTCCCAGCTCGACTTGTCGTAGGTGTGCTTCTCTTCGTCGTAGCCGCTGAACAGGCCGTCCTGGAAGCTATAGCCTTCCTTCACGATCAGGCCGGCATTGGTGTACGAACGCACGTACTCGTGCTGGATGGCGTCCTTCTCCAGCAGGTAGCGGATCACGCCATTCAAGAAGGCGATGTCGGTACCCGGGCGAATCGGCGCGTAGTAGTCGGCGACGGAAGCCGTGCGCGTGAAACGCGGATCGACCACGACGAGCTTGGCGCCGTTCTCGATCTTCGCCTCGATCACCCACTTGAACCCGCAGGGATGCGCTTCGGCGGCATTGCCACCCATCACGACGACGACATTGGCGTTCTTGATGTCCTGCCAGGTGTTGGTCATGGCACCGCGACCGAATGATGGGGCCAGACTGGCCACCGTCGGTCCGTGTCAGACACGCGCCTGGTTGTCGAACACCACCATGCCGAGGGAGCGCACCACCTTCCACGTGAGATAGGAGGTTTCGCTGGAAGAGGCCGACGCCGCCAGCATGCCCACGCTGGTCCAGCGGTTTACCGTGGTGCCGGCGGCGTTCTTCGCGATGAAATTCTTGTCGCGGTCGTCCTTCATCAATCGCGCGATGCGATCGAGTGCGAAGTCCCAGGAGACTTCCTTGAAATCGGTGCCGCCCGGCGCCCGATAGCGCGGCGTCTTCAATCGCGTGGGCGCATGCACCACGTCGAGCAAGGCCGCGCCCTTGGGACACAGCGTGCCGCGATTCACCGGGTGATCCGGGTCGCCCTCGATGTGGATGATGTTGGAATGCGCGTTCTTGGCGCGATCCCCCATGCTGTAGATCAGCAGGCCGCAGGCGACGGAACAGTACGTGCAGGTGTTGCGCGTTTCCGTCGCGTGGGTGAGCTTGAACGGTCGCACGGCAGCGGCTTGCGCCTCTCCCGCGGCCCCGAAACCAAGCATGCCAAGGCTCGATGCGGCCAAGCCCAGGCCCGTGAACTTGATGAACTCGCGGCGAGTGAGTGCCATCGCGTGCGCTCCCGGAACATCTGGCTAGACATACCGCCCGCTCAGGGCGGTGGACGTTGCTCGAACATCTCCGTGACAGCGGCGGACTTGGCCCGCAGCTTGCTCAAAAATGTAGCACAGCGGCCCCTCGGCATCGGTGACGTTTTTGTGACGAGAAACGCCCTGGCCGTCGGGCCGCGGCTTTGTGACAGCGAAGCGAGGTTGCTTCGGGACGGCATCATGTCGATCCGCAATCGCTGAAATATGCCTGCGCCTCTGTTTCCATCGCCGGCTCGCGCATAGCCTGAGGATGCACTGCCCGCCCACAAAGGACTCCCCCATGCCGTTCCGTTTTCGTTGTCTTGCCCCCGCGCTGCTTGCATTGGCTCTTGTCGTGCCGGCCGTCCATGCAGGCGAGCCGCAGGAGAAGCCCACCGGTACGGCGACCATGGAGACCGCCAGCGTGCCGGCCTGGCTGGTCGGCACCTGGACGCTCGTGCGTTGCGACAACGTCTATCCCGATGGTCACCGGGTCGAGCTTTACGGGCCGCATCCGCAGGGCCTGTGGATGATCGACGGCCACGGGCACTATTTGATGCATATCGCCCGCGTGCAGCGCACGCCGTTCGCCGCCGGCGACAAGTCCAAGGGCACCGCCGAGGAATATCGGGCGGCCTCGCTGGACAGCAACTCGCATTTCGGAAGCATCCGCGTCGAGGACAACCGCCTCGTGACGCACATCGACCAGGCGTCCTTCCCCAACTGGAACGGCCGCGACGGCAAGAGCAGCTTCACGCACGACGGCAAGCAGCTCACCTATATCGTGGCCAAGCCCAGCAGTGGCTCGGGCGACGGCGCCCATGGCGAGGTGGTCTGGCAACGCGTCGACTGAGCGTTGCACCCACGCGTTTGGCTACGCGCGATGCCCCTCAGCCCGTCGACAGGCTCTTGAATGCCGCCGCCAGCGTCTGCAGGGCATGGCGCGAGCGGGGGTCGTTCAACGCCGAATACAGCACCACGTCCTGCGTGGGCAGCTCGGGCAGCGACAAGGCCGGGCCGACGTCCAGCGTGCCGCTCGGCGCCGTGCGGGTCGCCATCAGGGCGATGGCGAGGCCGGCGGCCGCCGCGGCGCCCACCACCGCCGCGCCCTTGCCCACGAATACTTCGGTCCAGGCGATGCCTGCCTCATCCAGCGCCTGCACGGCGGCGGCGCGGATGCTGCAGGACTCGCCCTGGGTCGCCAGCGGCAGCGGCTGGCCGGGCACCGGTTGCCAGCCAGCGGCGGCGATCCACGCGAAGCGCTCGGTGAAGAGCGTTTCGCCGTCGTGCCGGCGATGCTGCGGCTGCACCACCATGGCGGCGTCCAGCGTGCCTTCTTCATAGGCCTGCATCACGTCGCGCGAACCGGCCACGCGCATTTCGATCACCAGGTTCGGGTCGTGTTCGCTCATGCGGCGAAGCAGGGACGGCAATTCGCTGCCGACAATCAGGTGACTCACGCCGATGACCAGGCGCCGCTGTTCGACGAAGAAGGAGGAAACGGCGCGTTCATGCGCACCGATAAGCGTACGCGCGGCATCGAGGAAGACAGCCCCATCGGCCGACAGGCGCACCTGTCGCGGCGTGCGTTCCAGCAGGCGTCGGCCGAGATGTTCCTCCAGGCGGCGCAGCTTCAGGCTGATGGCGGATTGGGTGGTACCCATCGCCTGCGCTGCGCGCGTGAAACTCTGCAGATCGGCAACAAACACAAAAGCGTTGACGGCGTCGAGATCCAGGGCCTTCATCCGTAAATCCTGCCTTGCGGCGGTCGTTGCAGCGTCGAATCGGTGTGGTTCGAACACGCAGCGTACACGCAGGGCCCCGGGAGCGGACAGGGAAAGTCCCTGTCCTTCTTATCCGTTGAAATCGGCCGAAGCGGCAACACTCGACTGGGTGGCGACGGCAGCTGCCACGGAGGCCGGCGTGGTGGTGATCATGGCGCCGACGGTGAGCACGCACAGGGCGAAGCAGGCGACGTACAGGCTATTGAGGATCAGGTTCTCGAATTTCATGGCGGCTCTCCAGATGGGTGGATTTTTGCTCTCGATGTAGATAGAGCAATCGCCGTGCCAACCCGGAAGACGTCTGGAAAACCGCGCCACCAAGCCATTTTCTGAAAAGCATGCGCACCGCATGCACTGTCCGCGGACGATGTCCGGACAGTCGCGCCGGTGTCCACGGACGTTCGCACAGGAAGGCCCCGCGCTCGCGAGGCCTTCCCATGTGACGCGCGTGTTTCAGTGGCTGGGCGTGGCGACGAAACCGTGCTGCTGGTGGTTTGCATCCGTGTAATAACCGGACACCACGCCGAAATTGTTGATGGTGGTGGCGAGCGTGCTCACGGCACCGGGCACGTCCAGCGTCTGGAAGTGGCCGTTGGTTTCCACGAAGGAGTGATCATGGCCGTGGGCGCTCCAGTAGTAGCCGGCCTTCTGGCCCACGTCGTTGATGGCGAATACCACGGTGTTGTCGGCGCCCGGCACGTCGATGGTGGTGATCTTGCCGTTCGCGTCGCGATAGAAGCCGTGCGGCGCCGGCGCCTTCGGGTTGGTATCCCAGTAACCGACCGATTCGTTGAGATCGTTGATGCCCAGCGGGTAGGTTTCCGCCGAACCTTCCACGTCAAACGGCGTGTCCCACTGCTTGCCGCGACGGATGATGCCGTGGAATGCGCCGTCGGCATCCCAGTACACGCCGAGGATGGTGCCGAACTCGTTGTAGCCATCCACGTTCGAGCCGACATGGCCGGGGAAATCCACGTTCACGAAATGGTGGCCGCGCATCACGAAACCATGCTGCGTGCCCGACGCATCGGCATAGGCGCCATAGGTCCAGCCCATGTCGTTCGGACCGCCGGCAGCGCTGAAGTACGTGCCCAGCACGGCGGGATCGAGCGGTTCGAAATGACCGCGGCGATACACCATGGCGTGCGGCACGCCCCCATTGACCGCGAACTGGCCGGCCAGTTCGCCAAAATCGTTGATGCCCCAGAAGATGGTCGACGACGAACCGGGCACGTCGAGCGTCTGATAGGTGTAAGTGGTGACGGAATCGGCCGAGCCAGCCTCAGCCATGGCGACGCCGGTCAGGCCTGCGAAAGCCAGCGCGAAGAAACCTGCGGCCCTTGTGAGCCGGCCATACGTAGCGCGATGATTCGACATGATCTCTATCCTCTTGTGGATGCGACGGGCGATGGCATTCCCTGGGTCTGCGTCGGTTTCGAACTGCGCCATCTCCTCTTACAGCGCAAAAGGGATGCGGGCACCGACACGCGCGCCGAGGCACCGGCGCGCATGAATGCGGAGTCGCAGATCACCGAAGTGCTTTCACGCGCCGCCAACGGCGATGCCGCCGCGTTCGATGCGCTCATCCCCAAGGTCTACGCCACGCTGCGCCGCCTCGCCCGTCACCAGCGCGCCCATGAAGCGGCGCATACGCTGGAGACCACGGCGCTGGTGCACGAGGCCTACCTGAAGCTGGTCAGCCACGACGGCCTCGTCTTCACCGACCGGGCGCACCTGTACGCCTACATGAGCCAGGTGATGCGCCACCTGCTGATCGACCATGCGCGCCGCAGGAAGGCACAGAAGCGCCAGGCGCCGGAGATGACCGCGCCAGAAGATCCGTCAGACATCCTCAACGTGCTCGCCATCGACGAGGCACTGAAGCGGCTGGCCGACACCGACGAGCGCCTCGCGCGCGTGGCCGAGCTGCGCCTGTTCGCGGACCTGTCGAGCCCGGAGATCGCCGACGCACTCGGCGTCACCGCGCGCACCGTCGAGCGGGACTGGCTGAAGGCGCGCACCTTTCTCTCCGCCTGCCTGATGCCGGGCGGCTGAGCCGTGTCGCTCGCGGCCAGCTCCTTGCGCTATACAGGCATGCGAGCACGAAACCCATACGGCCGATGATCTTCGCCTTCTCCCAGCGATGGCACGAGATCGAACCGCTGATCGACCAGCTGTTCGACGTGCCCGTGCACGAGCGGGCCGACTGGCTGCGCGCGCACTGCGTCGATCCCACGCTGCGCGTGCTGGTGGAACAGGCGCTGGACAACGCGCCCGGCGTGGCTGCGCTCGAGCGCGGCATCGACCAATGGCTGCCCACACGGGACGATGCGCTGCCCATCATCCCGGGTTATCGCGTACTGCGTTTCGTCGGCGCGGGCGGCATGGCCAGCGTGTTCGAAGCCGAACGCGAACTGCCCGGCGGTCCGCAGAAGGTTGCACTCAAGCTGCTGCGCATCGATGTGCACGACGCCGACGAGCGCCGCCGATTCCTGCGCGAGCAGCACATCCTGGCGCGCCTGCAGCATCCACATATCGCGCAACTGCTCGACGCCGGCTTCTCGCCTACCGGCACGCCGTTCCTCGCGCTGGAATTCGTCGCCGGCGAAGACATCGTTTCGCATGCGGCGCGCCAAAACCTTTCCATGCGCGCATGCCTGGCGCTGTTCATCGACGTGTGCTCGGCGGTGGAACATGCGCATCGCAGCCTGATCGTGCATCGCGACCTCAAGCCGAGCAACGTGCTGGTGGGCGCGGATGGCGGCGTGAAGCTGGTGGATTTCGGCATCGCCAAGCTGTTGACCGGCGACGTCGAGAGCACGCGCACCGAAGCGCGACGCCTCACGCGCTCCTACGCGGCGCCCGAGCAATTGACGGGCGAGGTCGCCACCACCGCCATCGACGTCTACTCGCTCGGCGTGCTGCTGGCCGAACTGCTTTGCGGGCGGCATCCCTATCGCACTGACGACCACGCCTTGGCGAAGGAAGCCACCTTCGATGACGAGGCCTTGCGACGCACGCTAGGCATCGATCTCCACGCCATCGTGCAGCAGGCGACGCGAGCGGAGCCTTCCCGTCGCTACGCGAGCGTGGCGGCCCTCGGCGCGGACATCCAGCGCTATCTCGACGGCATGCCACTGCAGGCGCGCCCGGACACGCTTGCCTATCGCGCACTGACCTTCGTCCGACGACACGCGCTGGGCGTCTCCCTCGGCGCCGTGGTCGCCCTGCTGCTCGCCACCGCCACCATCGTCGGCCTGTACGAGGCGCGCCGTGCAGGACACGCGGCGCAGGAGGCGCGGGCACAAGCCACGGCCGCCGAAAGCGAAGCGCAACGCGCCGACGCACTCAAGACCTTCATGGAAGGCTTGTTCGACAGTTCCGCGCACGGCACCGAGGCCAACGAAACCGCGGAAGAACTGCTGGCACGCGGTCGCGAACGCGCCGAGCGCGACTTCGCCATGCAACCCGCGCTTCGCGCCGAGATCCTCGCGCTGGTCGGCGACCTGGATCGCCGCAGCGGCCATCCCGAACGCGCATGGCAACCGCTGGAAGAAGCCGCCGCGCTGGCAAAGTCGCAGTTCGGCGCCACCGACCGGCGCACCCTGCACATCGAATACCTGCTCGCCAAGGAAGCCGATGAACTCGGCCGCGTGCGCGAGGCCACCGCGCGACTGCAAGGCGCCATCGATGCCTTCGACACCGGACCGAATCGCGATTCGCCCGAAGAGGTGCAGGCGCTCGCGTGGCTGGCCGGCCTGGACGAGCGCGCGGGCGAATCGCACAAGGCCATCGACCTCGGCGAGAAAGACGTGGCGCTGGCGCGCCGCATCCTGCCCGCCGACAGCGAAGCATTGACCGAGGCCGTGCTCAATCTCGGCTGGATCTACGAGGATGCCGGTCGTTCGGATCGCGCCGAACCGCTGCTGCGCGAAGCACTGGCACGCAAGCGCGAACATCTCGGTGCACGGCACGCCGACGTCGCCGATACCATCGCCATTCTCGTATCCGCACTGACCAAGCTCGGCCAGTACGGCGAGAGCGAACAACTCATGCGCGATGCGCTGGACATCGACGCCAACGCCTACACGCATCCCAATGCCCACACCGCCTGGCACCTCAACGATCTCGGTGGCGTGTTCACGCTCGAGGGAAAGTTTCCCGAGGCCGAAGCGTTCTACACGAAATCGATCGCCGTGGATGAAGCGCTCAAGCCCGCCTCGGCGCTCAACGAAGCGGTGAGCATCAGCAACATCGCCAAGATCCGCTTCCGCCAAGGTGCTTACGCCGACGCCGAAGCCGGCATGCGCGATGCCATCGACCGCAAGCAGCGCCTGCTCGGCGCCGACTACGCCGACAACGGCCGCAGCTACGACCGCGCCGTGCTAGCCGAAATCCTTATCGCCCGCGGCCAACTGGACGAAGCGCGAACGCTCATCGACGGCGCGCTGTCTGAAGCACGGCGCCGCCACCACGACGCGCACCCTGACACCGCCTTCGCATTGACCGTCGATGCCGAACTCATGGCCGCCAGCCACGAACCGGAACAGGCTGCCCTGTTGGCCGGGCAAGCCGTCACCATGTATCAGGCGCTGGCGGACCAGGGTTCCGAGAAGTCGGTTCGCGCGCGCCTGATGTATGCCGACATCCTGCAAGCGCTAGGCCGCCACAAGGAGGCTGCGAGGCACCTCGACAACGCACTGGGTGGCGCCAACACCACGGTACCGAAGTCGGCAGCGCTGATCGCGCGTCTGCAGGCCGACCTTGCAAGCATCGACGCCACGCTCGGCGACAAAGCCTCCGCCAACCGTCTGCGTGCCGAAGCACGAACGTCGCTGGCCGATACGCCAGCCGGGCCGAACACCGATCGCGATGAGGCATTGCGACTGCTCGCCAACCCACCGCCGGGCAACCGCTGAAGCGACCGGGCGCCCCACTCTGAATTTCGCCCGGACATTGGCTTGGATTCAGGAAGATGCATCAAGCGCGAACGCCCGTCGTGTCGCACAGCACGTTGCGAATAGCCGTCCAAACAATTGTTTAGGTCCGCAAGTAGAACGGTTGCGTAAGCAAGCCCTATCGCATCGTGCGCAGCGACAATCTCGCTCCCGCGCCCTGTTGACGTCACCGAAACAGCCGGTGAGTAGCCTTCATGGCGGAGTTCGCTATGAACGAAACCCTATATCCCGCCACCGACGCTCTCGACCTCGCCCGGTCGCTGCTCGCCATTGCCACCGAAGCCTGCGACGCCGGCACCATGTCCGAAGAGCTGGCCGATTCCCTCCGCCTGGCCGCCGAAGGCCTCGCGGCCGACCTCGCCGAATGGCGCTCCCAGCAGGCCGACACGCTGTCCGCGCGAGCCAACATGGCCATCAACTGGGCCCTGATCGACCTGGACGCGGTCGCCCAATTCTCCAAGCTGATGGCATGCACGCACCTCACCGACCCCTGCGCCGTGCGTCTGCTCACCATCATCAAGCACACCACCGACCGCGCAGCGCAGAGCCTGGTGACGTCGGGCGTGAGGATCGCACTGGTGTCCGCGGTGCACGATGGACACTTGGCCGGAAACATGCCGTAGCTTGCAGCGACACGCCGTATGCGATGTGGCGCGGCCGGTTTCGATGCCTCTCCGCCTCGCGCATCTTCTACTCCGACCGTGCCCAAGCGGCCTGCAACGCGGGCCGCAATTCGTTACTCGGGATGCCGTCGTACGTGCGACCAAGACTCCAAGGTCGCCAGGTCGTAACGCGCCTGCAGCGTCAGCCAATAGGCTGGCGTGGGGTCCATCACGCATGCAAGGCGCATCGCGAATCTGGCGTTGATGCGTCGCTCGCCGCGGGTGATCTGCCTCAACGTGGACACGGAAATGCCGGTGCGACGCGCGAGCCATGCGAGCGACATGGCGCGAGCCTTGAGGTGGTCATTCAACAATACGTCGCCGGGGCTGCGCAGTGGCTCCGGTGCGTCAAATTCCATCGACGGATCGAGCTTGATGAGGCACATGGGACTTCCATCCTTTCAGGAACGACGGGAGGGCGGATCGAGCATAGGGACCGTAGTAGCGATATCGCGCTCCTCGCGCGCCAGGTCGTACCGCGCCTGCAACACCAGCCAATAGAGCGCCGACGTGGGCAGCACCGCAGCCAGCCGTATCGCGTACTTGGGCGTGACGCGCCGGGAACCGGCGATGAGTTCCTTGATGTGTCGTGCCTGGATGCCGGTACGACGCGCAAGCTGCGCGGGGTTGATCGATTCCGGACGCATGTAGTCGTGCGACAGCACCTCTCCGGGCGAGCGCAGGCGCAGCGACGGATCCACGCCAAGGCGAGGCGTGAGCTTGATCAGTTCCATGGACTCCCTTCCCTGTCGGGCACGCCCTTAGAAGGGGCGGGCGCTTACGACCATTCGCGTCAGTGAATGCCTGGTGGCCACGTCAGCGATCGCGAAGTGGCGGCGCATCGCCATGCCGGCCGATACGCCGCACGGGGCAATCATTGGACGAGTGGAGGGTTCACCGGTGGCTCATGACCGAGCAGCCTGGCGTACTGCTGCAGGCACTGGATGGCCGTGCCGAGACTGGCGGTTTCCGCCACGGAAAGCGGCCAAACCAAGGGCCTGACGGGAAAACCGCGAGCCTGCGCCTTGCGGCATCGCTCGCTATCATGGCGCATGCGTGTCAGTGCAAGTATCGCCAAGGCGATGTCCGCACGGGTGCCTCGACGGAAGGTTTCGGGCCACGCGACGCCTATCGGAGAAAGGTCATCGGGCGAGCCAGTGAGGGTGTCGTCAGCGGGAACTGACGAGCGAACGCGTACCGTATGATCGCGGTTAGCCATGATCAACTCGTAGGTTGGTGATGGTTAGCGGGTCGTGGGTGTTGTCGCACTCACGGCTCGCGCTTCATGACTTGACGGTCATGGTCGCTCGCGAGGCCCTTTGAAAAAGACGGTGCGAGTGACTACCCGAAGCTAACGATCGGCACGCGCATCGTCTGTCAGGCTATTGCGGGATGGATGTACTCCAAGTGGATTGTTGCGGGTGCGAGAACACTGGGCGGGTTGCGTGTCAGTGTTAGACCACAGGCCAAATGCGAGTCAGGCGTTGATTCCGATCTTACGAATACGCTCGGCAATCAGCAGCCGACGCCGCTTCTCCCAGATCACCAGCATGACCAGTGCTCCTCCTGACACTGCAACTATGGCCGCCCATTTCCTGTCGTTACCGCCGGCCAGCTGATACGCGACGCACATCGCGACAATGGTCACTGCCGCCGCTGCTTTCATTGCAGTGCGTAGCAGGGACGCTTCCGACCGATCGTGCCTGACACGCCTCATCCATCGCCGAGTCAGTAGCGCCATCAAGCCTACCAACGCGAGGGAACAGAAGAACGCCGTCAAGAGCGTGACCATTAGATGCCACCGTATCGATCAAAAGGACCGCGACCCGGTAATCGTCGCCACAACATTGATTCGTCCAAATAGCAGGCGATCAAGTGCAGCCGATCGCCTGCTACACCGCCACTAGCGGAGCAAGATACCAATGCCGATGGACATGCCAAATCCAAGCGTGAACGGACCACCCATCAGGCTAAGCCCGATAATGGCCAACGCACCGGTATCCGGATCAAGACCACCACTGACGGCTTGCACTTCCTCAAGATCAAGCTCTCTCATGTCGAATCTCCTGGTATGGACACACGGGCCCTGCGCATGTAACGCGGGCGCCCTAGTTACGACCGACTCTGCTGATATGGGTAACGGCTGGCGGGGCCATGGGTGTCGACTGCGTTCACAGCCCGCGCCACATGACTTGCATGTCATGGCCACTCGCAGAACGCTTCGAAACGCCGCGAACGACAACCCGAAGCTAGCGGCGAGCACCCGCATCGTCTGTCAGGCCCAAGTGTCGAGAATGTCCGCTCAAGGGAATGTGGCAAGTGCGCAAACACTGGCCAAGCCGCATGTCAACGTTAGACTACAGGTGCAAAGCGCACTTGCGGCTTCTTCAGAACGAGCTATGAAGTTGATTTGCCTCCGCGGCCTTCAGCGGAGAGCCTACCTTCCCGATCGAGCAAATTCGTCCAGATGCCTGCATGAGTGCCGGACCTGGATTGCACCACTGCATAGCTCGGGTCAGCGATATCGATAAATTCCAATTCAACTCTCACCTGTGTGCCGTGAATCATGGGCAAGAGCAGTGGCGCCCTTCGTGCCCGCGAAAGGCCTTCATGCCAGGGATAGACCAGTATCAAGTCGTGACATTTGTAGGCGGCTGCGTAGGCAAGCATCTGGTACACGTCCTTCTCTGACGGCCGTGGAAAACCAGATGCGTCTAACCGCAAATGTTTCCATTTCGCATCGACAATCGCACGTATGCCACCGGCTTTGCGCACCACAAAGTCGGGCCTCAACCCAACAGCCGCACTACCGGCATAGGTGGCCAAGCACGTACCCACATCCTGCGCGTCCACTTGGCCACCAAGATAGGCCAGATCGTGATGGATCTTCCGCGAAACGAGTCCTTCAAAGACCTTGTTCATATCAAAGAGAAGGCTTGGCGCCTGCGTAGCGCCGGAACGCAACGATGGCGAGAGCAACTGTACGATCCAACACGCCCACTGGAATGCACTACGGTAACGCTCGCTTTGCCGGTCGAACGTCAATGATGACAGTGCCTTGCCATGGTGAACCATGTCCGCAATATCGACAAACGACCATAACTGCGTAAGTGACCGTTTTTGCAATTGGCCACGTGCTGCCCTTGAGACAAGGTGGAGCGCATACTTCAATAAGCGATTGAGAGCATTATCTGAAGTTAGCTCGTCGAAGGCACAATGAATCACGTCCGGTCGGTTGGCCAACGCGGCGGCTTGCCTTCGAAAAACGACTTTGCCGCGTACGACGTGAAGATCCTCGTGATCAGTCCTATATCGCTTGTAAAGCCCTTGTTGAAGAAGCACCGCCACTTCGTCCAGATAGGCACCTATAAATGCGTCCAACAGAGTCGCCGAGTTCAAAGCCTGCGCGGCTTCGCTTCGAAGGCGACGAGGCGCCAGCCCTGCATCCTGAAGACATCGCAAAAGCACGCTGCGGCACGAATCGGGATGATCCTGTCCTCCGACCTTCGGAAGAATTTCCAGTGAGCGGGATTGAAATCCCACGATGCCGCAGAACTGATTGAACCTGACGCCATCGGCGAGGAACTCGCAAAAGCCAGGCCGTGATACGTTTGCCTCATGCAGGGCTCTGACATCTCGCTCGCTCAGATGGCTGGTTACGCCAGTCCGCGACGAATACGGAAGAAACTCGTGTTCGAGAACGGCCAGCGATGCAGGCGATGCCATGCTTAGTGCCCGCACTAAGCGTAGAGCGAGACGAAATGCGCGACCGTCCAGGTGTCCGGATCGGTTACGCGATAGCGCGTTTGTTGGATCGGCAACTCGTTCACGGATACTCCCGGAAATAGTTCTGTTGCCCTTGTTGTCTCATCGACCAGAAATGGGCAATCGCCGTTTACGCCGGAAAGTATCAGGCGGATCTTGCTCCAGTCGTCAAAGAAATACTCCTGAAGGAGCGGGATGATTTGAAAGGCAAACATTCGAGCGAGCCCATCGGCAGCATCCACTGAAGTCAGGTATCCATGCCCTAAGCAGTGCTCGCGATCCAGGAGGTATTGGATGCGTGCATTCACAATCTTCAAGAGCCGGGAAAGGTCGATGCCATCACGCGTAATGCCGAGCACGTCGTAGCTTGGCGACATTTCGCGGAAGGTGAAGCGGCGACGAAGGGCGACATCCATCAGTGCAATAGAGCGATCGGCGGTATTCATCGTGCCGTAGATGTCCACATTCGAGGGGACTCCGAAGTGCCTCTGCGAACCAGGGAGGTATACCGTTGAACCTGCAATACTTCCTTGATCGTCGACGGTGATGCGCTTGTCCAACTCGATCAGCGTGATCAGTTCACCGAAAACCTTGGATATGTTCGCGCGGTTGATTTCGTCGATAAACATCGCGTAGCGGTGCCGCGGGTTCTTCGCTGCTTGCTCGCATAGCTGCTTGAAGACGCCGTCGACCAGACGAAACGCGACTTGTCCCGTTTCGTCTTCGACGGGACGAATACCTTCAATAAAATCCTCATAGCCGTAGCTCGGATGAAAAGTAACCATGCGATAGCGCCGCAAGGCCGACGCGCCAGGCTGGGGGCCCTGCTGCCATGCATCGAACAGCGCCGCCGATTCAGGGCTCAGCTCACGCCAGTTCTCCACGAGAAACCAGCGGCCATCGTCGCTGCGATCAAAGATTGCGGGCGCACGCCTTGTCACGCTCGGTGCGCTTTGCAGCGACGCCGACGCATGTTCCTGCAAATAGATGGCGACTGGCGGCGGCACTTGGCGCGGCCTGCGCAGGCTCGGCGCCGCTTTTGCCACGCACAATTCGGCTCCTGCAATATCTCTGGCCGTGGAGGGCTGCGCAAGGTGAGCAAGCGCTGCGGCGAACACCGGCAGCCAGCCCATATCGTTCACCAGACCGCGCAACCAATCGGGCCGATCGACATCGGCCAGCGTATCACTGTAGAGCGCTTTCAGACCCTCAATGTGTCGGGTCTTGCCGGTGCCTGGTGGACCGAACAGGATCAGATTGACTGGCGAGCCCAAATGAGCGGCGCTTGAATCATAGGCCGCGGTGTCTTCGTTGACTTCCGGCTCCGGATCGTTGGGCTGAGGAATATCCGGTTTCCAGCGTGATATGAGCGGCGGATCGTAGAAATCCAGTACTTGCGTGCCCAACTCTTCGCCAAGGCGCATCCGCAGGTCTAGCAGGGCATTGTCGAGATCCACATCCGACCATCCTGATATCGCGCGGCGATCGGCCACACCGAAGGCAGCCAGCACGTCGATCCGGTTGCGGTTGCTGGACATGCGTTCCACTCGTTCGGGAAACGCAAAAAAGCGCATCATGTGGCGGAACTGGCGGTCGTCGGATCGCGTCTCGTCCGCCAACAGATCGGCCAGAGCATCGTAGCGCTCGAAAAGTGACACACGTTCGCCCTGTTCAAGCGACTTCAGGCGCTGACATAGGCGAATTACGAAGACAAGTTCGCGCCAGAAGTGCGTGCTGTAACCGGGACCCGAGGAGCCGATGCCCGCCAGAACATCCTTCTCAAGCCAACGGCAATCAAGTTCGATCGTTTCGTCCGCCCAGGACGCGATCTGTCGAATCTGAGCGGCCTTGGTCTCAGGCAACGAGTTGTTCGGAAACAGCTGCATGGCCCAATAGATTTCAGCCATCAACAACTTTGCGTCAGGCGGCGCGTCATTCAGTTGAGCATGGAGCTTTCCAAGAAAGGAACCTTCGCCAGTATCCAGTCGTTGAACGTAGTGGACATGCAAGGCCTGGAAGTTATCGGCCGTCCACAGCGCTTGCCCGAAGAACATGGAGCCGTCGTTTACGAGGCATCGCGCAATCCATTCCTTTGCAGCGGTCAATACCGCCGAGTAGTCATAGCCCGGAGCCACCAAAGCCATATTGCGTCTTCCCCTGTACGTGTCTGTCCGTAGTGAGCGCGACGTGGTTGCGGCACAGCGCGCGATTCTGAAACTAGCAGCGCAATTTTGATGACTCGCCGGCTGGCCTGCAAAACCGAGTCAGAGTGTAGTTCTCTTGCCAGCTTTCACTGATAGCTCACATTGACCGCGTTCTTGGTGTGCTTCCATGCGACTCCTTCGTAACTGGCTTCCTTCAACTTGATACCGTTCGAAGGAGAAAGTCCTTCAGAAGCTTGGCAGCTTTAATATTGACCCGGAACATCGGCAGCGATGCACCTTCCAGGCCTTCAAAGTAGGCCTTTGCCCTTTGCTGGTCCACGGTTCCCCGCAGATCATCAAAGCGGCCATACTCATTAAGGTTGGCATCAGTGACCAGGGTATTCATCAGAGCGATGAGCTTGGTGCGGTCCAGGCCTAAGCAAGAGACGATTTCTGCAACCTCTTTGTTTGTGGCCTCTGCTTTGTAGTCGGTCAAGTAATCACGGAAGGTGCGGCGAGGGTCGATCTGCACATCACCACGCTGGATGTCGTGGAGAAAGATCTCTGCGATTTTTTGGTCTTCCTGAGAGAGCGACGTAAAGGAACGATGCAACTCAGCCAAAGTGCTTTCCTTGGCCTGCTCGTCACCACCTCGCAAGACTTTGAGAAATTTCGCAAAGCGCGAGTTCATGTAGTCCGCGTCGATCTTGCCTGTATCGATCTCGGTGATGTGGCCATCGATGTCGAAGGGAATGCTCTCCCCACCACTACCGCCACCCGCACCCAGTTCTTTGTAGCGTTGCAGAAGCGTCAGATATTGGTGGTGGCTGATGGGCAATTGGATTTGCGTCTTGGGATCGTCGCCGAACTCGTAAATCGATTTCTCCCAGGTAAAGCCCTGTATCTTCGCAGCTTCCAGGATGGCGCTGAATTGATTGAATTCCTTTGCGAAGGCCGCGCGCGCCGTGAGGTCGTCAGGTAGCTTCGTGAAATCCTGGATACCTGCCGCGCCAAATATAGCGCTGATTTCGGCAAAGCTTGCCTTCATCCGCTCCAAGTTCATCGGCAAGCGATCGGCAAACAGGCCAATCGGTCTGTCACCGGAATAGAGTTTCACGGCAGCAGCAACATTGCGCGTCATCGTGTGGGGCTTGCGGTAGTAACGGATGGTGCCAAAGGGCTTATCCGGCCCGAACAGGCGATTGGTGCGCGAGAACGCCTGAATGATGTTTTCGTACTCCAACAGCTTGTCGAGGTAGAGGGTGTTCACCCACTTCGAGTCGAAGCCGGTAAGCATCTGATTCACAACAATCAAGAGATCGAGTCGCTTTCCCGGCTCGGCCTCGATACGAATGTAGGGTGCTTTGTGCGCAAGACGAGCGGCAAGGTCCTTCTTGAAATTCGCGTGCGTGCCGAGGTCGAACTTCTGCCCGTAGGCTGAGTTGTAGTCTTCGATGATCTCTACTAGCCCGTTCGTTTTGAAAACAGGATCGCCGCTACCGTCTTCATCACTGATATGAGGATCGAAGAGCGCGGTGATTTTTAGCTCCGGACACTGCGCCTTCTTCAGACGGTAGTAAATGATCGCTTCCGGGATGCTGCTAGTGGCAAAAATGGCGTGAAATTTACCACCTTGGCTCAGGACGGCCCAATTTTCGGCAATGTCTTGAATCACCGCGTTCCGGTGCTCGTCTCGGCCGTATTGGGTGTTAGGAAGATAGTCTTCGATTCCAGATTGATAAACGCCAGAGGCATTCCGGTATCCGGCCATCGGCACATCTCTCATGTAACGATTGAAGACCTTCTTCTTCGCGGCATCCGCAAGCGCGTCAGCCACCGTGGTTGCTTTGGCCTTTTCCAGCGCGACTGCCTGCCGTAGATCGCGGTCGCGGTAAGTAAGCACTTGGTAGGGGTCGAAGCCGAGGACGTTCTTGTCGCGGATGCCATCGGAAATGCTGTAGCGATGCAGCTCATCGCCGAAAACATCGGTGGTGGTGTTGTTCTTGCGGATGTTTTCCTTGTGGATGGGCGTGCCGCTGAAGCCAAAAAATACCGCGCCGGAAAAGCTCATTTTGATATCAATGAGCATATCGCCGAAGGTATTGCGGTGGCATTCATCAACGATGAACACTATGCGCTTGGCGCGCATAGTGTCCAGATCGTGCGCCTTGAGGCCATCTTCTTCGTCCTTGAGCCTGCTCATCTTCTGGATGGAGGTAACGATCAGGGTGTCGGCAGGGTCGGTGCTTTTAAGTTTCTTGACGAGCACGCCCGTGTGTTCCGTGGCCTGCACTTCATTGCAGTCCCCAGCGAAGTTGCGGTAGGCCTGCAGTGTCTGCGTACCCAGCTCGACACGATCGAGGAGGAACACCACCTTATCCGCATCTTTGGAATTGGCGATAAGTTGAGCCGACTTGAAGCTCGTCATCGTCTTGCCCGAGCCGGTGGTGTGCCAGATGTAGCCTCCCAGGCGGCTCGGGTTTTTCCAGTCGGTCTTAGCAACTTTGTCAGAGATGGCATGCGCGGCGTAGTACTGATAACTGCGCATCACCTTCAGCACGCCGTCTGACTCATCGGCCACGGTGTAAAAGCCAATCAACTGATGAGCCATCGGGATGGAGAGCAGGCTGGACGCGAAGGTCCTCCAATCGTTGATCGGCTCGTTGTTGAAGTCTGCCCAGTGGAAGGCGTAGTCCTTGTTAAACCTCCCATCCGGCCCGGGATTAGCAAAGTAAAGCGCCTCGGCCGGCTCCATCGCCACAAAGATCTGAATAAGAGAAAGGAGGCCGCTAAAAATACCTTCCTGCGAATACTTTTGGATTTGGTTGTAGGCCTGGCTCACTGGCACGCCACTCTTCTTCAGCTCGATGTGGATCACCGGCATGCCATTGATGAGCAGCAGCAGGTCGCCCCGCCGATCGTTAAGCAGTTGCGAGCCCCGGGCGTAGCGTGGCTGTTGCACGATCTGGTAGCGGCTCTGGCCCGCGGCAATCTCGTGGCGGTCGTAGATCTTCAGGCTCACTTCCTTGCCGAAGTGCAGCGCATCCTCCGGGTTGTCGCGGATAATGGCGACGGTTTTGCCATTGATAAAACCGTTGAGCTTAAGCGGGGTGCGCAGGGCGGTGATCTGCTCCATGATCTGCTGCATCTCACTGTCAGTCAGCGACACCTCATTGAGCCGATCGACCCCGCGATTGTTCTCAAAAAGTATCTGCTTCCAGTTGGCCAGCAAGTCTGCCTCGCTCGGATTCTTGATGACTTCCGCATCGCCCCAGCCGCGCTGGCGCAGCTCGTGGATCACGGCGGTTTCAAATTCGGATTCTCTGGAGAAGGTGGTCATGGGTAATTGGTACGCCATTTAGACGAACATCCTTTCCAGGCAGGCGGATTTAATCTGCTGAAGCTTTTGGAGCTGGGTGGCGTGTTGGGAAATCAGTGCGTCGAGAGTGCGAAAGTAGATGCCGATTTTTACTTGCTCTGGTTCGCCCGGTGCTTTATATCTGTAAGCATTTAGCTCATCCCTGTTAATCTTCGGCATACCCGTACGCGCTGAAACAGAAACTGAATACTTATAAAAGTCTTCGGTTTGAAGTACTGCAAATAGATAATTTTGCACCACTCCATTTTTAGCATTTAAAACATAAGCATCAGCACTAGCAAGCCCTTCGAAGTCGGCGATAATATACTTGGCTAGTTGAGGATTAATTTTTCCATAAATAATATCGCCTTTATTAAAATGGAACTTACCACTTATTAGGCAGCTATCTTTCACCTTTAAAACATTGTTATAAATTCTTCCGGTGAAAGACTCAATATTGCCGGGACCAATATGCAACATGGTACGCCCCCGCTTTCGTAGACGGTTAGCTGCTGGATTTTGAGTTAGCCGCCTCGAACATCATTGGCGCAAGGCCACCCAGATGTCCATGTCGGCGTTGCCGGTTGTAGAAAATCTCGATGTAATCGAACACATCGCTGCGTGCTTCCTCGTGCGATAAATG